>DDEO01000050.1:0-2119 GCA_002336725.1 Bacteroidetes bacterium UBA1952
ATAAGGTTTTAAAAACCTTATAGGTTTCTGTAAAAAGAAAGAACGCGCCTCCTGGCGCGTTCTTTCTACTGTCGTTTTGAGACAAACTATCCGGCAACTGCACTGCGCACCGCTGCAATCACCGCCTCGCCGGCATCGGTGTTGGCCCCGCCGGCAGTCGCCAGCGTTTTGTTGCCGCCACCGCCGCCTTTTATCAGTGGCGCTACGGTGTTTTTAATCAACGCGCCAGCATCTGTTCCTTCGGCCACACGCTCCTGCCCTATGGCAATCGCTACGGAGAGCTTGCCATTGATGACGGCGCACAGCGTTACTACACCTTTTCCGGAAAGTGCTTTCTCGGTGTCGGCAGCCAGCTTGCGCAGACTATCAGCGGAAGACACTTCCACCATTTTCCCCACAAAATTTCCGGAATCCTGCGCCGAAGCAGCCAGCTCTTTGGCCTGTGCGGCGAGTGCCTTGTTTTCTACGGCTTCTAAGGATTTGCGCAGCGAGGTGGCTTCTTCCTGAAGCGCCTCAATGCTTTTGTCCAACTGCTTTGGATTTTTGAGCAATGCCCTGGCCGCGCTGTAATCGGCCAGTTGGCTCTGCACATATTGTTCGGCAGCCGCGCCGCTGAGCGCCTCAATCCGGCGCACACCGGCGGCTACCGCGCCTTCGCTTTTGATTTTAAAGAAACCCAGTTCGCCGGTAGCGCCTACGTGGGTGCCGCCACACAGTTCCACGCTGTAATCGGGGCCGGTCGTAACCACGCGCACCTCGTCGGCATATTTCTCGCCAAAGAGCGCCATAGCGCCCAGCTTCAGGGCTTCTTCCTTGGGCATGGTGCAGATGGAAACCGGAATGTTTTCACGGATTTTTTCATTCACGATGCGCTCCACCGAAGCGATTTCTTCCTCCGCCAGCTTTGCAAAATGCGAAAAGTCGAAGCGCAGGTATTCATCGTTTACCAGCGAGCCTTTCTGGGCCACGTGCGTACCGAGTACTTGGCGCAGTGCGGCGTGCAGCAGGTGCGTGGCGCTGTGGTGAACGGCAATGGCGCGGCGGCGGTCGACCTTCACTTCGGCGCGCACTTTTCCGGAAGCCATATTTTCCGGCAGCGCAGCGGCCAGATGAACGATGAGGTCGTTTTCTTTTTTGGTATCGAAGATGGCAATGGTCTCGCCGTTTTCCAGCGTCAGGGTGCCGGTGTCGCCCACCTGCCCGCCGCTTTCGGCATAGAACGGCGTTTCGGCCAGAACAAGCTGGTAGTGCTCTTTGCCCTTTGCCTTCACTTTCCGGAAACGCAGGATTTGCGTGTCACCGGCGAGGGTTTCGTAGCCTACAAAGTGTCTTCCATCTCCCGGCCTCCCCCCGGCCCCCTCCGAAGGAGGGGGAGTAGAAGCCGTAGGGATAATTTGCCAGTCGTCGGTTTCTAAGGCCGTGGCAGCGCGGGAGCGGTCTTTCTGCTCCTTGAGGGCGGCTTCAAAGGCGGGTTCATCCACCGACAAGCCCTGCTCAGAAAGAATCAGGCGCGTGAGGTCGATGGGAAAGCCGTAGGTGTCGTAGAGTTCAAAGGCATCGCGACCGCCAACAACCTTGTCCTGCGCGTTTTTGGCGAGTTCTTCCAGCCGTTTCAACCCTTTTTCCAGCGTCCGCAGAAAGGCTTCTTCTTCTTCCCGAATCACGCGGGCCACAAAATCCTGCTGCTTTTGGAGTTCCGGAAAAACGTCTTCAAACTGGGTCGCCAGCTGCGGAACAAGCTGATGCAAGAGTGGCTGCTTGTAATTCAGGTAGGAGAAATAATACCGCACGGCGCGGCGCAAAATTCGGCGAATGACGTAGCCCGCGCCGGTGTTGGACGGCAACTGCCCGTCGGCAATGGTGAAAGAAATGGCGCGGATGTGGTCGGCGAGTACGCGGAAGGCAATGGCTTCACGGCTGTCGCTGCCGTCGTATTTTTTTCCGGTAATCTTTTCGGTTTCGGCAATCGTGCCGCTAAACAGGTCGGTGTCGTAGTTGCTTTGTTTTTGCTGAAGCACGCGCACGAGGCGCTCCAGACCCATACCGGTGTCCACGTGGCGCTGCGGCAGGGGTTGCAGCGAGCTGTCTTTCATGCGGTTGAACTGCATGAATACATTGT
>DDEO01000050.1:2204-2631 GCA_002336725.1 Bacteroidetes bacterium UBA1952
CGCCCATTTCCCAGAAATTGTCTTTCTTGTTGCCAAACAGAATGCGGTCTTCGGCAACGTATTTCTTCCAGAGGTCGTAGGCTTCGGTGTCTTGCGCGAGGCCTTCTTTTTCGTCGCCGCCAAAGACGGTAACGTAAAGCTGCTCTTCGGGAATGCCATACACTTTGGTGAGCAGTTCCCAGCTCCAGGCGATGGCTTCTNNGGTAGGTATCCACGCCCACTTCTTCGAGGTCGTTGTGTTTTCCGGAAACGCGCAGGCATTTTTGGGTGTCGGCTACGCGGGGCGCAGGGGCGGGGCTGTTGCCCAGAAACGCGTCTTTAAACGGGTTCATGCCCGCGTTGATAAAGAGCAGCGTCGGGTCGTTCTTCACCACTACGGGCGCAGAAGGCACGATGAGATGGCCTTTTTCTTTGAAAAAATCTAAAA
>DDEO01000038.1 GCA_002336725.1 Bacteroidetes bacterium UBA1952
GGCGTAGGCATTTATCGCCCCTGGATTATCCTCATTACCGACGGCGCACCAACCGACTCTGTCGACGGCATCGCTCAGATCATTCGGGAGGGCGAAGAAAGCAAGCGGTTCTGTTTCTTTGCCATCGGCGTAAACAATGCCAATATGGAGTTTCTTCGGGCAATATCCGTGCGGGAACCCCTGAAACTTCAGGGACTTATGTTTAAAGAATTTTTTGTGTGGCTGTCCGGCTCTCTGAGCAGCGTATCCAACAGCATTCCCGGAACGGCGGTTCCGCTTTTGCCGCCTTCCAGTTGGGCCGCCGGGTGGGAGTCTATCTAAGAAACGTTAAGCAGAAAAGGTATGGCACTTTGGAAAGTTATCGCACAGAAGGCGGCGGGAACCTCTCATATCAAGCGGCAGGTTCCCTGCGAAGATGCTTTTGCATACGATATTGTAAGAGATAATCAGGGGCATGAGGTCTTCTTTGCCTGTGTGGCCGACGGCGCGGGAAGCGCAAAGTTTGGCGGACTGGCGGCAGAGTATGTTACTGAAAATGCCATCCGAAAACTCCGGCAGATTTTTGAGATCAACCATACCATTGCCGAGGAAGATATCTATGTCGTGGCCGAAGCACTTCACGACGAGCTATCGGCAATTGCCTATGAAAATAAGACGGCGTTGCGGGATTTCTCCTGCACCTTTCTGGGGTTCATCCTCTTTGAAAATTCCGGAATTTTCTTCCAGATAGGCGATGGCGCTATCGTGAGGTGTACGGACGGCGACACGACGCTGGTGCCCGTGTATTGGCCGCAGACGGGCGAGTATCAAAACATGACCAATTTTCTGGTGCAGGATAAGAAACTGGGGAACCTCTGGATACGAACGACATCCGACAAGACCTCCAAAGTGGCGGTCTTTACAGACGGGCTTCAGAATATGGCGCTGGCACACGATACTCAAAGCGTTCATCAACCTTTCTTCATCAACATGATGCGCCATTTAGAAAGTGCCCAAACCCCGGAAAGCGTGGCGCTATTCAACCAAAAATTGCTGCTGTTTCTGGAAGGCGAACAGGTAAATTCCAGAACCGACGACGATAAAACCTTAATCCTGGCAAGCCGTTTTTAGCAATGATTTTAACCGGACTCCAAAACAAGACTTACAAGACGGGAAAAAGTATTGGCCGGGGCGGCGAAGGGGAAGTCTTCGAAATCGCCGGCGACGACAAGATACTTGCCAAGGTTTACCACGAGCGCCTCAGCCCTCAGAAAGAGGAAAAACTGCGGCAGATGGTGGCCATGTGGAGCGCCGATATTGAACGGTTTATCTCCTGGCCGGTGGATTTCTGCGTGGATGCCGCTACCGGAAAGCAAGCCGTCATTATCAAAAGGCTGATCAATTGTGTGCCGCTGCACCAGATCGTTTCTCCTATGGACCGGAAGAAACTTTTTCCGGAAAAAAGCTATTCCTTTCTCATCCATGTTGCCCGCAATCTGGCCATTGCCCTACACAAAATTCATGAACAGGGACTTGTCGTCGGCGATATCAACGAAGGCAATATTCTCGTAAACAAACAGGGGCTTGTCTTCTTTATCGACTGCGACTCTTTTCAACTGAAGCGTGGCGGCAAGTTCTATGCCTGCGAGGTAGGCGTTCCGCGCTACACGCCGCCGGAAATCCTGAACGCGGGCAGCTTTAAAACCGCCGTCCGCAGATTCAACACCGATAACTTCTCGCTGGCGGTTCTGATTTTCCAGATTCTTTTCTTAGGAAAACACCCGTTTGCAGGTGCGCCCGTAGGCGATGCCAACGGTATCGACGACGAAGAAACCGCCATCCGGGAGGGGCAGTTTGCCTACTCGCTGCGCAACAAAGACAAGAAAATATGCCCACCCAAGGGCAGCCTGCCCATCACAACGCTGCCAAAGAAGATTGTGGCCTACTTCCACGATGCTTTTGAAGGCGAGGAAACCCGACCAAGCGCCGCCGACTGGGCCATCAATCTCGACGGCCTGACCAAGAGCCTCAGCAACTGCCAGACGCTGAAAACACACGCCTACCCAAGTGGGATGCACGAATGCCCGTGGTGTACGCTGAACGATACGCTGGGAATCAATTATTTTCAAAACGAACACGAACAAAAGGAAGCGAGATTCATCCAGGATATTGATCGATATATCTACAGCCTGGAGCTTCAGTTTCTGAACCTGCCGCCGCTTCCCCACAACGTTACTCCGCCGGCCAACCTGTCGGAAACCATCAATCATAAACTCATCGCCGGGGCCACGCGCGTCAATCGCCTGCTGCTACTGGGGGCCACCACCACGCTCGGATTGGGGCTACAAACACCCTATGCGCTGCTGGCAACGCCGGCATTCCTGCTGCTGGTGAAGCAAAATCCGCTGAGCTGGAAAACCCGAAAGACCCTTAGCACGGTTCGCTACAATCTGGCACACACCCGAAACCTCAAAAGGCAGGTTGCCGAGAAATATGGACGTATCCACGAGCTGGGCGACTTCAACCGGCTGGCCGCAGAGATTAAAAAAGGCGTGGAAGATTACAAGAAACTCTACGAAAAATCACTGAAAATCCGCCGTCAGGCAGAGGAAAAAATCTACGCCCGGCAACTGCACGCCCACCTGGATCGCTTCAAAATTCAGGATTATAACATCGTAAATATCGCCGACGTGAGCCGAAATCTGTTGGTGCGCCACGGCATCAAAACGGCCAACGACATCCCGAAACTGCGCAGCCTGAAAATCCGGGGTCTTGCACCCTACCTACAACATGGCCTGAGCGAATGGTATCGCTCGCTGGTTCAGCAGTTTATGTATGCATCCAACGAAGACCTCATCAAGCAGGAAGCCGATGCCATCTTCGTGGAACTGGTTAAGGAGAAACAGAAACTGGAATACGAAATCAAGGAAAAATATCGCGATGCAGACCTCACTCGCAACGTAGCGATACAGAAAGCAGCAGATATGCGGCTGGAATATAGCAACCTATGCCTGCAGGAGATACAACTCAGCCACGAGTTGTATCAATATGGCCATGTGTTAAAGATACGACACCTGCTCTCCTCCTTTGTGAAGAAGAGCATTGGTCAGCCTCTGGGCCTGGCCAAACAATCGAAGCGCCTTTCTACCTATTAAACAGCAGCCGGTCGCCCGCGCTGCCTTCCAGAATCCGGGAGCCGTCCCAGACTTCGCGGCCGTTCACAAAAGTGTGGGCGATGCGGGCGCGGAGGGTATCGCCTTCGAGCGGGCTCCAGCCGCATTTATAGAGCAGATTTTCCACAGCGACGGTTGTTTTTCCGGAAAGATCGGCCAGCACCAGGTCGGCGTGATACCCCTCGCGGATATAGCCGCGCTCGCGGATGCCAAAGCAAACGGCGGGCGCGTGGGCCATTTTCTCTACGACTTTTTCGATGGAAATCCGGCCTTTCTGCACATAATCCAGCATCATCAGCAGCGAATGCTGCACGAGCGGCAGTCCGGCGGGTGCTTGTTGATAGGGCTGCATCTTCTCCGCCAAAGTGTGCGGCGCGTGGTCGGTGGCAATGATGTCGAGGCGGTCGTCGAGCAGCGCTTCCCAAAGCGCGGGTTTGTGGCGCGGGTCTTTAATGGCGGGGTTGCACTTGATTTTGTTGCCCAGCCGCGCGTAGTCGTCGGCGGTAAAATGCAGGTGATGCACACACACTTCCGCCGTGATGCGTTTTTCGGATAGCGGCAGCATATTGCTAAAAAGCCGCAGCTCTTCAGTGGTGGAAATGTGCAGGATATGCAGCCGCGTATCGTGTTTCATGGCCAGTTGGATGGCCGATAAAGAACTCTCAAAGCACGCTTCCTCGTTGCGGATAAGCGGGTGAAAAGAAGCGTCGTTGGCATCGGGATATTTGGCCTTGTTGGCGGCAATGATGCGCTCGTCTTCGCAGTGAGTGGCGATGAGCAATTCGGTTCCTCCAAAAATCCGACCCAGCGTAACGTAGTTGTCCACGAGCATCGAGCCGGTGCTCGAACCCATAAAAATCTTCACGCCGCACACGCGGTCTTTCTTTTCGTTGGTGCGCAGCACTTCTTCCACATTATCGTTGCTCACGCCCATAAAAAACGAGTGGTTGGCGATGGCCGTGCGGGCAGCAATGGCAAATTTCTCTTCCAGCTTTTCCTGCGTCAGCGTAGGCGGCACGGTGTTGGGCATCTCCATAAACGACGTGGTGCCGCCGGCCACGGCGGCGCGGCTTTCGGTATAGATATCGGCCTTGTGGGTGAGGCCCGGTTCCCGGAAATGCACCTGATCGTCGATGCAGCCGGGCAGCAGATGCAGGCCCGTGCAGTCGAGCACGCGGCAGGCTTCTTTCGGTTCCGGAATACCGGAATCGATGCGCTCGATGCGGCCATTTTTCACCAGCACATCGCCTTCGAGCGAGCGGCCTTCGTTTATGATAGTGGCGTTTTTAAAGAGGATGGTGGACATAGGTGATTGGAGCTTCGCTTGGATAAAGGTTGGAATGCTTCGCGTTGGAGCCTTCGGCTTTGGGGCAAATTTCCGGAAAATTCCCCGACTTGACAGGTCAAGGGTGGAGCGGAGCGGAACCCGCAGATGCCTGTCAAGTCAGAACGACGGGTTTTGGACGTGCAGATACACAGACCTGACTTGGCCTCCACGATTTGTTCTACCAAAAGGTGCAGGGTTTTGGGCGTGCAGATACACAGACCTGACAGGCATCTGCGTCCGCCTCCGGCGGCCTTGACCTGTCAGGTCTGTGTATCCTACTTTTACCGTTCTATCTAAAAAAGCATGAACTCGTCTTTTCGCTTCGGTGCGGCGCTGCTGGGCACTGTCTCTTCCCTTGTGGCCGCCGGGCAAACCACTTATCTCCCTTCCGGAAGTCCGGAAACCGGACTGGTGGACCGGCTGGAAACGCTTTCCGGAAAGCTCTCTGATACGGTTTTTACCACTCAAAAGCCGTTTTCCCGAAAGGCGCTGAGCCGCTATCTGGAAACGCTGGAAAACAACGCTCCGGATTCGCTTCCCCGGCCCGCGCTAAGCGCCATTGATCGTTACCAGATAGACCTCGCACTTGGCGAATCTGCGGAATGGAACGATAAAGAACTGCTTTCCCGCAAGCCGGTTTTAAAGCATTTTTACCAAACCAAAACCGACCTGTTCCGGGTTAAAACCGACAATTTTTTCCTGTCTGTGAATCCGGTTCTAGGCTTTGAGGGCATGAATGAAACGCGCTCGCCGGAAGTGCTCAAAGAATCTTCTTTTCGCTACCGCAACACGCGCGGTGCCGAGGTACGCGCCACCATTGCCAACCGCGTGGGTGTCTATTCCTTTATCACCGACAATCAGGAGCGGATGCCCTGGCACGTGCAGCAATGGGCCAATGCCCATCAGGCCGTTCCGGGAGCCGATTATTACCTCAACGTCGCCAACAGCACGTACGATTATTTGCAGGCGCGTGGGTATATCGATTTTGCCGCCGTCAAAAACCATATCAATATCACGCTGGGCTACGACCGGAATTCCATCGGCGACGGCGAGCGCAGCCTGATGCTCTCGGATTTTGCGTCTTCCGGCGCACTCTTTGCCCGCATCCGCACCCGCATCTGGCGGCTGCAATACGAAAACCTGTTTATGGAGCTAACGCCGCAATACAAGCGCGGCTCCGATCAGGTTTTACCCCACAAATACGCCACGATGCATCACCTGAGCATCAACGCAACGCGCTGGCTCAACGTGGGGCTTTTTGAAACGGTTATTTTCGACCGCCGCGACCGCTTTTCTTTCTCTTATCTCAACCCCATTATTTTTCTGCGGCAGGTAGAACGCATGAACGGCTCGCCCGACAACG
>DDEO01000101.1 GCA_002336725.1 Bacteroidetes bacterium UBA1952
GTCGGATTATGGGGCAGGCTGTGCCTGCTGTAAAATGCGGGATGCCGAACGCGGCGGGTGCATTTCCGGAAATCTTTCCCCGGCCCTGTCTGCCGCAGATAAAACTTTAAGAAATATTCCAGCGGCAATGGTTGTAATTTTGGAACAATCCCCGAACTTTTAATGCTGCTGCGTGGTTTTTTAATACCCTTACAAGATTTTTCTTTGCAGCACGTTTTCCTTTTTCTGTGAGCTGCTCCCGTTTTCGATTTCTCCCTTTCGCGCTGTCTTTTCTACTGCTGTTGGCAGTACAGTTTTTCTGTGCGCCGGATGCCCATGCGCAAAACGCCCGCACGTCTGTCGACGCTGCCCGCCAAGCCAATGCTGCCCGCGTGGATTCTATGCGCCAGGCCAATGCTGCCCGTATGGATTCCATCAAAACGGCGCGTGAAGCGGCTTCCCGGCTTTTTAAGGAAACCCAAAAGCGCCGCACCGACTCGCTGACGGCCCTGCGCAAATACCGCGAAAGCAAACGCTATACAGATAGTGTGGCCCGCACCCGCCAACAGCGTGCCGACTCCTTCCGGGCCGTTCAACGCGCCCGTATTGACTCTGCAACCGCCGTGCGCAACCAGGGGCGGGATTCTACCATTGCCGTCCGCAATGCCGCGATTTCGGACCTGCGCGCCGCGCAAAAGAAACGCTCCGATTCGGTGGCCGCCATCCGCAAATACCGCGAAAGCAAACGCTATGCCGATAGTGTGGCCGTCATTCGCAAGGTGCGCACCGATAGCCTGCAGGCCGCCCGAAAAACCTTCGCCGACAGCGCCCGCGCCAGCCGCAAAGCCATTGCCGCAGAAATGGCCGCCGTCCGCAAGAAAACCACCGATAGCCTCAACGCCATCCGCAAACACACCACCGACAGCCTCGCCGCCATTCGCAAGCAGCGCACCGACTCGCTGACGGCCATCCGAACGGCCAAAGAGAAAGCGTCGAAGGATAAAGAGAAGGCGAAGGAGAAAAAACTGGAACTGGCCCTGAACATCAAAATTGCCAAAAAACGGGAGAAATGGAGCAATGAATCGATGCTGCAAAAGCGCTGGGGCGTGCCGCGAAAGCAAATCCAAAACCTGTTCACGCACTACAACTATTATTATAACGCCAACCGCAAGATGCAGGAGGCCGAGGCCAATATGCTGCGCGTGAAAAAGGACAATTACGACAAGCCGCTCGACCTTTTTCCCTTCAACCCCGATACCGATTCCACACTGCTGCTCGCCGATATGGACTCGATTGTCCAGAAGACCTCCGTCGGCATCCAAATCCACGACCCGCGTACCGACTGGGCCGATGAGTTGTATCTGCTCCTGGGACAGGCCTATTATTACAAGGGCAATTACGACAACGCCGCTATTGCCTTCCGCTACGTCATTAGTCTGCGGGAGTTAAAAAAGAAAGAAGAAGCCCGCCGCAAAGGCTATGTAACGCCACGTGGCAAAACACCTTCTATCCTGCAAGACGAGAAGAAATCGGCGCTCGATTTCCTTAAACACCAATCGGTGCACAACGACGCGCTGCTGTGGCTATCGCGCACCTATGCCCAGACGGGCCGCTACGGCGAGGCCGAATCCATCCTCGATCTGCTGGTGAACGACCCCAACTTTCCGGAATCGCTGCGCGGGCGCTATTCCGTGGAACTGGCCAATCTGGCATTGAAAACCAAAAAATACCACGAAGCGCCTGAGGCCCTTCTGGCTATTGCCGACGATAAAAAAATTCCCGGCTGGCAACGGCAGCGGGCCGCCTATCTGGCCGGTCAGCTCCTGCAGCAAGACGGCAAATACAACGAAGCCGCAGGTGCCTTCGCAAAAGTGGTGGACCTCAACCCGCGTATTGAAATGGATTTTCAGGCGCGTAAAAATGCCGCTTACAGCGTAATGGCTTCCGGAAAACCATCCGAAGAAACGGTGGCTTCGCTGCGCAAAATGCTCAAAGACAGCAAATATGCGCCCTATTACGAGCAGATTTATTATGTGCTGGGCAGGGTGTCGGCCAATTCCGGAAACCGAACGCTGGCCATCGAATATCTCACCCAGAGCCTGCGCACTGCTAAGACTACGCGTCCGCAGCGGGCGCTTTCTTTCCTGGCGCTGGGCGATGTGTATTATGCCGATGGCCTCTACAATCCGGCCCAAAGCGCCTACGACAGCGCGGCTTTTCTGGCCGGAAAAGACGCTACGAAAGCACCCTTTGATGTGGCGGCCCAACGCGCCAAATCGCTGGCCTCCGTGGCCGGCCCGGCGCGTCTGGTAGCCGCGCAGGACAGCCTGCTGGCGCTTTCCAACAAGAGTGAAAAAGAGCAACGGGCCGTCGTGCGCAAATATCTTAAATACCTTTCTTCCCTAAAAACCGATTCGCTGAACCGCAACGACAACAATACGATGGCGCTGCCTACCAACGACGGCAACAATATGGGCGGCGGCGAAAACGGCTGGTATTTCTCCTCGGCTACGACGCTCCAGCAGGGCTACACCGACTTCCGGCGCAAATGGGGCAACCGCACCCTGACCGACAACTGGCGGCGCGCTTCGGCCAATGTCATGAGCCTGGCCGGTGCTGGCCCCGACGGCCAACCGCTGAACCCGGCTGCTAATGTGGACACCGTTTCCGGAAAAGAAGACGCTGCCACAGCCGGAATGCCAACCGAAGAAAGCCTGCTGGCGCAAATCCCTAAAACCGAAGCGGAGCGCGAGGCGGTCCGGCGGCGTTTGCAGCAATCCATGCTGGCGCTGGCAACAGCCTACACCAACGATGTGCAGGATTATCCCCGCGCCATGAAGGTGCTCGATGATATGGATCGCCGCTTTCCGGAATCGCAGTCGCCCGATGAGACGCTTTACCTGGGGTATCTGGTTTACCTGCGCCAGAACCAGATAGAGCGCGCCCAGATGCTTTCGCAGCAATTATTGGAAAAATATCCCCGCAGCCGGTTTGCCGCTTTGGTACGTCCCTCAGACGATGCTGCCGGCCCGCTGATGACGAGCGCCGTAGAGTCTAATTCTTATTATGAAGATACCTACAACCTGGTGCAGCGCCGCGCCTTTGCCGATGCCCTGCGCCGCAGCCGCGACGGACAACAACGCTGGCCCGACCCGCGCATCAACGAACGCTTTCGGATATTAGAGATTATGGCCCTGAGCGGAAATAAGGAATACCACGTGGCCGACTCGATGGTTGGAAAATTCATCACCACAACGGCCAACGACTCGCTGCGAAGCTGGGCGCAGGCACTTCAGGATTTCATCCGGCAGGAAAAAGCGAAAGATACCGCACGCCCTACCGCTAGCACGACCCCAATGCCGGGGGCCATTTCCGGAAATCGTCTGTCGGGTGCTGCCGATTCTGCCGGTGTTGCTGCGCCTTTAGTGCCTGCTGCCTATAGCTACAAGCCCGCGAAGCCCCATGCTTTTGCCTTTGTGTTTTCCCGGATGGAAGCCCGCGTAATGGGCCTCAAAGCCGGATTGGGCGATATGAACGCACTGCGTTTTTCGGGCGAAAACCTCATTACCAGCGTTCAAAACCTGCCCGGTGGTGGTGGAATCATTTTGGTTCAGGGCTTCCCGACGGCGCAGAAGGCCAGGGCCTACGAACAGACTTTTAAAAATACCAGTGTGCTGATGCGGGAGTTCAAAGCCAACGAGCGCAAGACCCTGCTGATTTCGGAAGAGAACCTGCGCAAACTGAACGCTGACGGCGATTTGGCGGCTTACGAGGCGTTTTATGGGCGCAACTACCGATAGTAAATAAATATAAATAATACCATGTGATCACCTAAATCCTGCATATCGGAATCCTCGGAAACCCTTGCTGCGTAAGGTGCGGAGCCGGAATTTTTATGTAAGAAGGAGCCGATGTATCGGGATAAATACATTGCAGACAGCTGCTTTCATCAGGATAGTGTCCTGCGGAGATTTGTACTGTAATATTTATTATGTAAAATAAAAGATGATGATGTGAATGAAACTTCCGATTCAGACGGAAGACAGGCGCTGAATGTCCTCAAAAAACGATGGGCAGGGAAAGGATAAGAAACGAAAGGCAGGCCGTTCCGGGGAAAACACAGGGGCAGAATGCCCTGAAAAAACGTTTTTTGCCGCTTTTTAAATCTATAAAAGCTCCTTCAGCTTTTCCACCACGAGGTCTATTTCTTCGCTCGTGTTGTGGCGGCAGAAGGAAAAACGCACCGGAATCATTTCTTCTGATTGACCGTTATGGAGTGCTTTAATAACATGGCTCACCGAGCTTGCGCCGCTGCTACAGGCAGAGCCGCCGCTCACGCACACACCCGCCATATCGAGCGCAAAAAGGAGCATTTCCGATTTGGCCGTCCTGGGAAAAGAAACGTTCAGCACCGTGTAAAGCCGGCTTTCGCCTTCTTCGCCGTTGCAGCGCAAACCGGAAATTTCCGCCGTCAGTTTCCGGCACAGATAATCGCGCAGTTCCCGGATTTTTTGCGAATCTTCCTCGTAGCGGGCCATCGCCAGTTCCAGTGCTTTGGCAAAGCCCACAATGCCATATAGGTTTTCGGTTCCGGCCCGCATATTCCGTTCCTGCGCACCGCCGTGGAGCAGCGGTTTCGCCTGCACATTCTCATTCACATACAAAATGCCCACGCCTTTTGGCCCGTGGAATTTATGCCCCGCGCCGGAAGCGAAATGCACCTTCAGCTTGCTAAAATCAATCGGGTAGTGGCCGATAGTCTGCACCATATCGCAGTGGAAAATAGCGCCGTAAGTCTCACATAATTCGCAAACATCTGCAACCGGCAGCAGGTTGCCGATTTCGTTGTTGGCGTGCATCAGCGTTACCAGCGTCTTGTCTTCAGAAGCGGCCAGCAGGCTTTCCAGATGTTCCAGATCTACATGGCCATTCGGCAGGATGCGCACCATCAGCAAAGGCAGATTCCGTTCTTTGGCAATAGCCTCGGTGGCGTGCATCGTAGCATGATGCTCAATCGGCGAGGTGATAATGCGCTTGCAACCCAGGTCGCGCACGGCGGCCACAATCGCTGCGTTAGAGCTTTCCGTTCCGCCCGATGTAAAGAAGATTTCCCCCGGCTTGCAGCCCAGCAATTTTGCCACACTTTTGCGTGCCGCCTCAACACCCATCTTCGACTCCCGCCCGTAAGAATATACCGAGGAAGGATTGCCAAAACGCTCGGTCAGATAAGGCATCATGGCTTCCAGCACTTCCGGATCAAGGGCGGTCGTGGCAGCATTGTCAAAGTAAATTCGTTGTTTCATCTACAAATGGGGGGAAATGGGATGCAAAATTAAGAAATGAAGCAGGAACGGGTAGGACTTTGCCGCGATAATTTCGGTTGCTGTCGGGCGATCCCGCGCCCTGCGCCTCGCTCTGAGGGGAGAAATTTCCGGAAATAAGCGCCCCGTTTCGCCTGCTTCAAAGCCCGAACCCGCGCACGAGCGTGCCTTTTTACGGATGCCTACCTTCGCGCCGCTTTTCGGAGTGCTTCCAAACGACGTTTTTGATTGAAACAAATAGCCATTATAGGTGCCGGCGCTGCCGGTTGCTTTGCTGCGGCCAACCTGCCCGCCTCTGATGCTTATCAGGTTACGATTTATGAGAAGAGCGGCAAGGCGCTCCAGAAAGTGCGGGCTTCGGGAGGCGGGCGCTGCAATGTAACGCACCATCTTTTCGACATCAACGCGCTGGTGGAAAAATATCCGCGTGGCAGTCGCTGGCTCAAAAAAACGCTCTATCGCTTTGGCCCGCAGCAAACGATTGCGTGGTTTCGGGAGCGGGGCGTGGCCCTCAAGACGGAAGCAGACGGGCGGATGTTCCCCACCACCGATTCTTCTGAAACCATTGCCGCTGCCATCTGGGATGCCGCGCTGCAAAACGGCACAAAAATTCAGTTTCATCACCGCCTCGAAAGCCTGCAAAAAGACGGCGAAAAATGGGTGCTTGATTTTGGCGCAAAAGGCGCTGTTCGGGCCGACGCAGTCGTGATAACCACCGGCGGCAGTCCGCAGGCATTGGGTTTTGAGATGCTGCGCAAACTGGGGCATCGCATTGAGTCGCCCGTGCCGTCGCTGTTTACCTTCAATATGGCTGCCAACCCGATAACGTCGCTCATGGGTGTGGCGGTGCCGGAAGCGCGGGTGCGGATTTCCGGAACGAAGCTGGAGGAGCGCGGCCCGCTGCTAATCACCCATTGGGGCATGAGCGGCCCGGCCATTTTACGAGCTTCTGCCTGGGGCGCACGCGAGCTGGCAAAGCGCAATTATCAGTTTGGAATCCTGATCAACTGGCTTCCTGAATACGACGAGGAAACGCTGAAAACGGCGTTCGCGTCTTTGCGACAACAGCAGGGAAAGCAGCCGGTTTCCGGAAAAAATCCTTTTCAACTGCCCAAACGGCTCTGGCAGCACTTTCTGGAAAGCTGCGGGGGGGCGGAAACGGTTCTGTGGGGAAACCTGCCTGCGGCGCAGCAACGAAAACTGCTCGAAAAACTCCTGCGCGATGCCTATCCGGTTTCCGGAAAAACGACTTTCAAGGAAGAGTTTGTAACCTGCGGCGGCATTGCCCTGCAGGAAGTTAGCCCCGAAACGCTGGAAAGCCGGCTGCATTCCGGACTCTACTTTGCCGGCGAAGTGCTGGACGTGGACGGCATTACCGGCGGCTTCAACTTTCAGCACGCCTGGGCCAGCGCCTGGATAGCCGCGCAGGCCATTGCGGGTTGATTGGACATCGCCTTCGGCGAAATTGGACGGCTAAAGCCATTGGAGAATTGGACATCGCCTTCGGCGAAATTGGAAAATTGGACATTTCTGCGGGCATTGCCATAAAACCGAATCAACTCCTAAACCTTATTTCGCATCATAAACGCATTGAGCATTGAGTATTGAGCATTGAGCCATTAATCAATACTTTTGCGGCCCATGACAAATCCGGCCCAAATTCTTCAGGACAAAATTGCCCAATCGCAGCTCGGCGGCGGGCAGGCCCGCATCGACAGCCAGCATAAAAAAGGCAAGCTGAGCGCCCGCGAACGTATCGAGTTGCTGCNNACAGCCAGCATAAAAAAGGCAAGCTTACTGCCCGCGAGCGCATTGAGCTGCTGCTCGACCCGGAAACTTTCGTGGAAATCGGTGCTTTTGTGGAGCACCGCAGCCGCGATTTTGGGATGGAAAATGAAATCTATCCCGGCGATGGCGTGGTTACCGGCTATGGCAAGGTTTCCGGAAGACTGGTGTATGTCTTTAGCCAGGATTTTACCGTCTTTGGCGGCTCGCTGAGCGAAACCCACGCCGAGAAAATCGTGAAAATCATGGACCTTGCGCTCCAAAACGGTGCGCCGGTCATTGGCCTCAACGACAGCGGCGGTGCACGCATTCAGGAAGGCGTGGTAAGCCTCGGCGGCTATGCCGATATTTTCCACCGCAATGTGAAGGCGAGTGGGGTGGTGCCGCAGCTTTCCGCCATTATGGGACCGTGTGCAGGCGGCGCGGTGTACAGCCCGGCCA
>DDEO01000106.1 GCA_002336725.1 Bacteroidetes bacterium UBA1952
CGCCGCTGCACCGAGCAGTCGCGCTCGTAGAGATGCACGAGGTTGCCGTGGGTGTCGCCTACGAGTTGCACTTCGATATGGCGGGGCGATTCCACAAATTTTTCCAGAAAAACGGTATCGTCGCCGAAGGCGGTTTTGGCTTCGCTGCGGGCCTCGCGGAAGGCTTTTTTGAGGTCTTCTTCATTGCGAACCACCCGCATACCGCGTCCGCCGCCGCCGGCGGCGGCTTTCAGCATCAGCGGGTAGCCTATGCGGGCGGCTTCGGACAGGGCAATGCTTTCGTCGGTCAGCGGTTGGATGTTGCTTTCAATGATGGGCAATCCGGCCCGGATAGCGCGTTCTTTTCCGGAAACCTTATCGCCGAGCGCCTGCATGGCTTCGGGGCGCGGGCCGATGAACACAATGCCTTCTTCGCGGCAGCGGGTGGCGAAATGGGCGTTTTCGCTCAGGAAGCCATAGCCGGGGTGAATGGCATCGGCACCACAGGCTTTGGCCACGCGGATGATTTCTTCGATGTCGAGATACGGTTTCAGCGGCTCGCCTTCGGCGCCGATTTGATAGGCTTCGTCGGCCTTATAGCGATGCAGCGAGTAGCGGTCTTCCCAGGTATAGACGGCTACGGTGGTGATGTGCAGTTCGGTGGCGGCGCGGGAGATGCGGATAGCGATTTCGCCGCGATTGGCGACGAGCAGCTTGCGGATGTTCATTGGAAGGAGAAGAGAGCGGGCGTAAAGATGATGCAGGAAAACTATTTTACGGTACGCTTTTCCGTATATTGGTCGGCAAATGCCGGCCTGTGCTCTAAAAAGGACGATAATTTCCGGAACGCTCCCCGCGCGGGCCGTCTCTTTTGTTGAATCTTTGCACCCCGGAATTTCCCTCCTTTCCTTTTCTCTGAAATATCTATGGCTACCTGTAAGAATGGACATTACTACCCGGACGACAAGGCGGAATGCCCCTATTGCCCCAAAAACGCCGATTCGGCTGCCGGAATGCAGGGGTCTTCTTTGCTGCGTACTGTAATTGGCGTTCCTGCCGCCCTGGATACGACAAAGCCAGCTATGCCCTGGCCGGAAACATCTGCCGCACTCCAGACGCAGATTGGCGGGCAAGCCTCCGCGCCGACTGCTCTTCCCGCCGACCGCAAGCTGATGGGCTGGCTCGCAACCTTCGACCGCGCGCCGATGGGCCAGGACTTTCAACTCCGCGAGGGCCGCAATGTGATTGGCACAGCACCCGATTGCGATGTACGCATCGAAGGCGACGCCAATATTTCAGGCAGACACCTGACGATTCTGTTCCGCCTGGGTGAAGTCCTCTTTCGGGATGAGCTTTCCACCAACGGCACGTTTATTAATGGGAATCTTTCCAACGAGGGGCGACTTCGCGACGGCGACACCATCCGGGTAGGAAGTACTCATTTGCTGTTCCGCTCCGCCCAAACCCACCATGCTGATGATACGATATAAGGCGGTTTACAGGCTGCTTTTGCCGGGCTTACTTGCCTTCTGTGCCATGCCTCACGCCGCCAGTGCGCAAACCCTGACGGTGGAGAATGTGCGCACTGATAATTTTCCGGAACTGCGCTTCGACCTGCGAGCCGATGATAATCTGGTGGCCAATAAAGCACGCCTCGTGGTGAAGGATAATTATGTACCGGTAACCAATTTCCGGATAGCGGCAGGCAAAATTTCCGGAACCGGCGGCAGTTTTGTGGTGGCTTACAACGTGCCCGATCCCGAGCGCCTCGATGGGACGACCACTTTTGAGTACAAGGGCAAGAGCATCACAACTACTTATCTGGTAAAAAAGCCTACACCGGAGCAGGAAAAGGCTTATCCCAAAGAAGAACGCAGCAGCAATACCCTGTTTTATGTCATCGGCGGGCTTGGTATTGTAGCGGGCATAGCCGGCTTTTTATTGTCGCGGCGCAACCGCAGCCGGCAGTCCACTGAGGCAAATGAATACCATGTTCCACCGCCGCCCGCGCCCGTAGCACCCCCGATAGCCGCTGTGGAAGCGCCGCTTGCACCACCTGTTGCGCCTGCGCCTGCGCCACCGGCTTCTGAAGATGCGTATAAGCCCCGGCAGCAGCCTGCACCAGCATCCATAGCTGAGACAATGGTTTCTCCCGGTGTGCTGCCCACCATCACCATCCGGATCAACGAAAGAATGTCTGTATTAACGCCCAACGGCACCTTGCAGAAAATAGGCCGCTCGCCGGAATGCGACCTGATTATCACTCACCCGACGGTATCGAAAATCCATGCTTCTATTCAGCTTCAAAACGGAACCTGGTGGATAGAAGACCTCGGCAGCACCAACGGAACCTACGCCAACGGGCAGCGCATCACGCGTGCACCCCTCCACGACGGCAGCAAATTGTATTTCGGGCAGGTAACCGGCGCTTTTAACCTTCCCCAATAAGTCTCTTCCCACAACTCAAATATGCAGTTCACCTTAGGCAATCATACCAGCATCGGAAAGGTCCGCACGGCCAACGAAGACGCGTTCGGAAACTGGAACACCCCCAACGGCCACCTTTTTGTGGTCTGCGATGGCATGGGCGGACACATCGGCGGCGCGATTGCCTCGCAGGCCGCTGTTTCAGCCATCTATCAAACGATGGCTTCCCAGAAGTTTCCATCCGGCCCCATTGCCCTGGAATATTGCCTGGAAGAGGCCAACCGCAAACTCCGGCATATCATTTCCGGAAATCCTTCGCTGCACGGCATGGGAACAACCGCCGTAGCAGTCTTGCTACAGGATGATGCCGCTTATTTTGCGCATATCGGCGACAGCCGCCTGTATCTTTTCCGTCAAAACAGCCTGCGGCGCCTCACCCGCGACCATTCCTATGTGCAATCGCTTGTGGATCAGGGACAGATTACGGAGGAAGATGCCGAAACGCACTACCGACGCAACGAGATTTACCGCGCACTGGGCATTGACGAAACGATTGAGCCAACGGTTTCTGCCTCGCCGGTGATGCTGCAGCCGGGCGACCGCCTGCTGCTCTGCACCGATGGCCTCAACGGTATGATCGGCGACAAGGGCATCGCAGGCGTGATGACTACCCGCGGGCTGACCGTGCAGCAACAAGCCGAAAAACTGGTAGCCCTGGCCGAAGAAGCCGGCGGACACGACAACACGACGGTGCAGATCATCCTGATGCGCCCCACCCCGAAGCCGAGCATTGGCGAAGTGGCAAGCGAAGGAATGGCAGCCACAGCGGCATCTGCTCCGGCATCGCCGGCCCCGCAGGCAACACCCCCAGCGGCGGCGGCAGAAAGCACCGACGCTGCTCCGCTGCCCCCGACCGGCACACCGCCACCACCCCAGCAGGCACCGATAGGAAAACCGCAACGCGCTAAAGAGC
>DDEO01000043.1 GCA_002336725.1 Bacteroidetes bacterium UBA1952
TACGCATATACCGGTAGCTATTTCAAATCGGTATTACTCCAGCCACCACTGCGGCCAGTCCTTGTCCCCGCCAAACAACTCCACCACTTCGCCAATCTTGGGGCGCACCAGCGGAATCGGATTTCCGGAATTTAGGCGCGTCAGTTCCTGCATCGGCTCGTTCCAGGCGTGGGGCGCAAGGGCAAATTTGGAATTATGCACCGGCATCAGCTGCTTTGCGCCGAGGTCGCGGGCCGCTTGCAGGGTTTCTTCCGGCAGGCAGTGGATGTTGTGCCAGGCGGGGTTGTATTGCCCGTTTTCGAGAATGGCAAAGTCTATCGGGCCGTGTTGTGCGCCAATGCGGGCAAAATGTTTTCCGTAGCCGCCGTCGCCGCCGAGGAAGATTTTTCCGGCGGGCGTTTCCAGCAGATAACTCATCCACAAAGTGCCGTTGCGCTTCAGTCCGCGACCCGAAAAATGGCGCGTTGGAAGCGTGTGCAGCGTAACGCCGTTTTGGAGCGAATGGGTTTCATTCCAGTCGGTTTCGATGAGTTGCTCCGGCGCGTAGCCCCAGCCTTCCAGATGCACACCCACGCCGAGGCCGCAAACTACCTTTTTCACCTTTGGGCGCAGCGCCTTTACCGTGGCCTTGTCCAGGTGGTCGTAGTGGTCGTGGGTGATAAACAGGTAATCAATTTCCGGAAAATCGGCTGCTGTGTAGCGGTTTGCGCCCGCAAAAGCCTTTGTAAAACCCGGCACCGGCGAGGCGTAATTGCTAAAAACCGGATCTATCAGCATCTTCACACCCGCTATTTGCAGATAATAGGAGGAATGCCCAAACCAGACAAGCCGATTGCCATCAGGCGGCAGGCTTTTGAGATTGGTCTGGATGCCCGGAATGGGCTGTGCGGGGATATTGTTGGGATTTTTCCGGAAAAGAAATTTATAAATC
The DNA here is from genome assembly GCA_002336725.1 of Bacteroidetes bacterium UBA1952. GTDB lineage: Bacteria > Bacteroidota > Bacteroidia > Chitinophagales > Chitinophagaceae > UBA1952. The sequence goes on from DDEO01000043.1 coordinate 932, forward strand.
ACCTTCCACGGGCTGTAGCCTTCGGCAAATGCCGGCGTGTACTCCAGATTCTGAAACTGCCCGTCTTTAAAATGAGGCGATTGGCGGATGCGCTCGCGGCGGTCGTTTGGAAAAGCCTGCCCAAGGACCGGCTGCGCCAGAAAAATGCCGCCTGCAACCAGCGCGGTTGCGGCGAGAAGGGTTCCATACAGCATAGATTTCTTGACCGATACACGCCGGAAAGCGCGTCTGTTTTTTGGGTAAATAAACCCGCGTTGCGCCGGAATGTTCGTTGTTTTCCGGAAAGCACAGCAAACCTATAAGGTTTTTGAAACCTTATAGGTTTTGAACAGGAAAGCACAACACCTGTCAGGTTTCCAAAACCTGACAGGTGTTGTGCTTCGCGTGAGGGATAGAGGCATTGTTTGAGCCACGCGGAACGGAGTGGAGCGGGGCGAGTGCCGAAAGCCCGACCCGTACCCCGACGTAAGGAGGGGAAGGGGCACGCCCTAACTGTTTCCTAAAGGATGTTTTCAGACTTGTCAAGTCTCTTCGGAAACGTACGCAGACTTGACAAGTCAGTTGAGTGCGCTTAGTTTTTGATACAGCGTACCGGATGCTTCCACGAGCGGCAGGCGCAGGATGTTTTCGCACAATCCCAGTTGGTGCATCACCGCTTTTACGCCCGTTGGGTTGCCCTCGGCAAACAGGAGTCGGATGCCGGAAAGCAGCTTGTAGTGCAGCTCGCGGGCCGCCTGAAAATCTTCGGTGAGTGCTGCCCGCACCATGTTGGAAAAATCTTCGGTATAGCAGTTGGCCGCCACCGAGATAACGCCCTGCATTCCGCAGGCAATTTGCGCCAACACCAGGTCGTCGTCGCCGCTGAGGACGGCAAAATGATCGGGCGCACCGGCCACAAGGTCCATGCACTGCGCCAGGTTGCCGCTCGCTTCCTTGATGGCCACCACGTTGGAGAAATCGCGCGCCAGGCGCAGCGAGGTTTCGGGAAGCATATTGGCCACCGTGCGACCCGGCACGTTGTAAAGGATAATCGGCAGTTCGGTGCTTTGGGCGATGGTCGCAAAATGGCGGTACATCCCTTCCTGCGACGGCTTGTTGTAATACGGCACCACCGACAGCAACCCGGCCACGCCTTCTTCCTGCTGCACCTCGCTAATCCATTGCAATACTTCGGCAGTATCGTTGCCACCTGCGCCGCAAACAACCGGAATCCGCCCGTCGGTCTTGCGGATAATAGCGCGCAAAACGGCCAGCTTTTCGGTGTGGGTGAGGGTAGGGGTTTCGCCCGTAGTGCCGAGCGCCACGATGTAGTTTACGCCGCCTCTGATGACGTGATCCACGATGTGGTCGAGCGCCGGGAAATCTACTTGGTTATGGGTATCGAAAGGCGTAATGAGGGCAACGCCGGTTCCGGAAAAAAGGTGCATTCTTTTAGGGTTGGAGCCTGCGGCCTGGACGCTGCGCAGTTGGACAGCTTCGCTGTTGGAGCCTTCGGCTTGGATTTAGAAATAAAGGCTTCTTCCGCTTATGCCCCGTCTTCGCTTGCTTCCAGTTCGATGAAGTGGCCCATGCGGCTGTATTTTTCAATGCGGGTATCGATGCGGGCTTCGGCATCCAGCGGCATCAGCTCGGCCAGCGTTTTGAGGAGATAAGCCTTCAGCGTAGCGGCCATTTCTTCGGGGTGGTTGTGTGCGCCGCCCATTGGTTCGCGCAGGATATCGTCCACCAGTTCAAAGCCTTTCATGTCTTCGCTTGTGAGGCGCAGTTGAGTAGCCGCTTGTTCTTTGTGGTTCCAGTCGCGCCACAGGATAGAAGAGCACGACTCCGGCGAGATAACGGTGTACCACGTATTTTCGAGCATGGCCACGCGGTCGCCGATGCCAATGCCGAGTGCACCGCCCGAAGCGCCTTCGCCAATGATGACGCAGATAACCGGCACTTTGAGGTTCACCATCTCAAACAGGTTGCGGGCGATGGCCTCGCCTTGTCCGCGTTCTTCGGCCTCGATGCCCGGATACGCGCCCGGCGTGTCAATAAAAGTGATGACGGGGCGGTTGAATTTCTCGGCCAGTTTCATCAGGCGCAGCGCCTTGCGGTAGCCTTCGGGGTTGGCCATGCCGAAGTTGCGCAGTTGCCGCATCTTGGTATTGGTGCCTTTTTGCTGCCCGATGACCATCACCGGCATCCCGTCGAGGCTGGCCATGCCGCCTACCATGGCTTTGTCGTCTTTCACCTGTCGGTCGCCATGGAGTTCAGTAAACTCGTTAAAAATCTGCTCGATATAGTAGAGCGTGTACGGACGTTCGGGGTGGCGCGATACCTGCACGCGCTGCCAGGGTGTGAGGTTGTTGTAAAGCTCGCGGCGTTTTTCCTCAATGGTGGCTTCCAGTTCGGTGATGCTGGCACCTACGTCCAGCTTGTTTTTCTCCGACACTTCGCGCAGCTTTTCAATTTGCTGGTAAAGTTCTTCGAGGGGCTTTTCAAATTCGAGAAACTGCATAAGGCGGGGAAATACTTTTGGAAAGTGGAGCGCAAAAGTACCATTGCAGCAGCGATACACTAAAGACTTAGCTTACCGGAGCGCACAGCGCCGTCCGAAAAACGGCATAAAATAAAAAAGCCCCTTTTTGTGAAGGTGCTTTTGCGGACTGGACGGGACTCGAACCCGTCCCAACCTACGGTCGGGACCGTGGCAGGGCGG
>DDEO01000210.1:0-229 GCA_002336725.1 Bacteroidetes bacterium UBA1952
GCCCGCAATGACGTGTGCTGAGAGGGCGCTGGGAAATACGAGGCGTACGTCTTTATGCGTACGTAAACCCGCGTACGTAAACCGTCATGGCGGCACTGAATCAAGTTCAGCACAAGGCTTGACCCGCCATCTCCACAACACAGAATAATCGAGATTGCGGGTCAAGCCCGCAATGACGTGTGATGAGAGGCCGCTGGGAAATGCAAGGCGTACGTCTTCCTGCGTACGT
>DDEO01000210.1:324-13258 GCA_002336725.1 Bacteroidetes bacterium UBA1952
TGCTGAGAGGCCGCTGGGAAATGCGCGGCGTACGTCTTCCCGCGTACGTAATCCGTCATGGCGGCAGGGAATCAAGTTCAGCACAAGCCTTGACCCGCCATCTCCAAAACACAGAATAATGGAGATTGGGGGCGTACTACACAGCAACGAAAATGCTGCATGAAACGACTTTCGCAAGAAGCCTCTTATTGCCTATGCGCCGCCGACCGACGGCTTGAGCGCCCCGACAATCAACTGCGCTGCCGCTGCCGAAGCGTCGGTGCTGCCCAGCAGATCCCAGAGTTTTTGGTACTGCGCCAGCATCTGCGTTCGTTTTGTGGAATTGGGGTCGGTGATTTTTTTCAGCTCGCCGACGAGGTTTGCTTCGTTGAGATCCGCCTGAATCAGTTCCGGAACGACGGGCGCGTCGAGGATCAGATTGACCAGCGAGATGTATTTGACGCGGATGAGCCGCCTGGCCAGTTGGTAGGAAATAGGGTTGCCGCGATAGCATACGATTTGCGGCACGCCGAAGAGCGCCGTCTCCAGCGTGGCCGTTCCGCTCGTTACCAGGGCTGCTTCGGCGACCTGCAAAAGCGCGTAGGTTTTTCCGGAAATGATGCGCACCGGCAGGCCCTCCACCAGGCTCTCATAGAGCGAAAGAGGCTGGGCCGGTGCGGCAGCCACTACAAACTGATATTCCGGAAAATGGCGCACGACCGAGAGCATGAGGGGCAGCTTTTGGCGGATTTCCTGAGCGCGCGAACCGGGCAGCAGGGCGATGACCGGCTTTTCAAACCGAAGCGAAGCATCTACTGGTTCTTGCTGCTGCGCCGCCACCGCTCCAATAAGCGGATGGCCGACATAGGCCACATCCATCAGGTGTTTTTTATAAAAATCCTTTTCGAAAGGCAGGATGACCAGCATCTGATCCACGTCGCGGCGCAGGGCTTTCACCCGTCCCTCTTTCCAGGCCCAGATTTGTGGCGAGATATAATACACCACGCGGATGCCCTGCGTTTTAGCCCATTTGGCGATGCGCATATTGAAGCCGGGATAGTCAATCAGAATCAAAACATCGGGGCGATAGGCAAGGATGTCTTCTTTGGCCAGCCGGATGTTGCGCAGAATGGTTCCCAGGTGCTTCACCACTTCCACAAAACCCATGAAGGCCAGGTCGCGGTAGTGTTTCACCAGCGTTGCACCGGCAGCTTCCATGCGGTCGCCGCCCCAGGCCCGGAAATCGGCCTGCGAATCGGCTGTTGTTAGCGCACGTATAAGGGCCGCGCCGTGCAGGTCGCCGCTTGCTTCGCCGGCAAGGATGTAATAGCGCATGGAGGGATTTTTTCTTTAGATAAAAGCGTTTCGCGAAGGTAAAGGCGCTGCAAAGCACCTGCCTGTGTTGCCCGAAAAGGAAGGCGGAAACAAAGTGCGTTTCCTGACTGCCCCCAAACTGCCCCTCACGGATTCCAGAGGAGCCTTATTTCCGGAAAATGAGACGCTGCCTCAGGCCCGGCGGCAATAATTTCTTAATCTCTGGTCTGCGCTTACATTCCTTAATTTTGCACACTTTTTCCTGACAAGGATATTCCTTTTTTTCAAAACGCTTTTATGCGAAAATATCTACCCCTGACGGCGCTGGCCCTGGTGCCGCTGACGGCGGTGGTGGCGCAGGCTCAGACCGGACTGGTAAAAGGCCGGGTGGTGAGCGCCATTACCAACGCACCCGCAACGGATGTGCAGGTGTCGCTGCCCGAACTGCGGCAGCTCACCAACACGGATGCCGACGGTTATTTCACCCTCTCCCGCGTGCCCTACGGCAACCATACGCTGATTATCGGCGGTGCGCTCGCCCGGCGCGATAGCATCCGCATTCTGGTAGGGTCAGACGTGGTGGTGCTCAACGACATTCAGGTGTCGCCCAACGAGCAGGCCACCAGTATGCAGTCTATCCAAATCCCGACCATTGCGCTGGAAGAAACCGATGGCGGCGATGACGACGGCGCTAAAACGGCCTCGGTGAGCGGGCTGCTCTCGGCCAGCCGCGATCCGTTTCTGAACGCTGCGGCCTTCGTATTCGGCCAGGTGCGCTTTCAGCCGCGCGGCTACGACCGCAACAGCCAGCAGGTGCTTATCAACGGCGCACCGATGAACGATGTGGAGACCAACGACGCTTACTGGAATCAGTGGGGCGGACTCAACGACGTGTTTCGCGGACGCAGCAACACCTATGGCCTGCAACCCAGCGAATATGCCTACGGCGGACTGAACGGAACGGTATATTTCGATGCTACGGCGGCCAATCAGCGCCGACAAACGCGCCTGACCTATTCGGCATCCAACCGCCAGTATCGCAACCGCCTGATGCTCACCCACAGCACCGGACTGCTCAAAAACGGCTGGGCTTTCTCGGTATCCGGCTCGCGGCGCTGGGCGCAGGAAGGCTATATCCCCGGAACTTTTTATGACGGCTACAGCTACTTCCTGAGCGCCAGCAAGAAATTCAATGACCGCCACACCCTGAGCTTCACCACCTTTGGCGCACCTACCAAACGCGGCAAATCGGCACCGGTGTTTCAGGAAGCCGTGGACATCACCGGCGACCCGTTCTACAACCCCAACTGGGGCTATCAGAACGGACAGAAGCGCAACGCGCGGGTAGCCAATGTGTTTCAGCCGGTGTTTCAGCTTACGCATGAATGGACTCCCACAGACAAAACAAAGCTGCTGACAACCCTGAGCTATCAGACGGGTAAAAACCGCAACTCGGTGCTCGACTGGTACAACGCGCCCGACCCGCGCCCCGATTATTACCGCAATATGCCTTCTACACGGGCGCTCGATGGCAAAAACCCGGCAGATGCGCCGTTTAATACCGTTCAGCAAATCCAGTGGGACAATTTGATTCAGGCCAACTACGCCAGCATCGAAAACCTGAATGGAACACCGCAAAAACGCTCGGTTTATGTGGTGGGCGACGACGTGGATGATATCAACAAATTTGTTTTTAACACCACGCTGCAACACGTGGTGAGCGATTACGTACGCGTTTCCGGCGGCCTGTCTTTCATCCGGCAGCGCACCGAAAGCTATCGCGAACTGACCGACCTGCTGGGGGGCGATTTTTTCCGGAACCTCAACCAGTTTGCCAACTTCAACAACAATCAGGGCATCAACATCACGGCCAACGATGTGAACAACCCCAACAATGTGGTACACGTCGGCGACCGGTATTCCTATAACTACATCAACAACTTTAACAAAGGCTGGGTGTGGGGACAAGGGCAGGCCACCTTCAACAAGGTAGATGTTTTCCTCGCGGCCAACTTCGGGCTGAACTCTTTTGACCGCGACGGCCTCTGGCGCAGTGGCCTCTATGCCGCCGGAAACGAATCTTATGGCAAAAGCGAACAACAACGCTATACCATTTTTGGTGCAAAAGGCGGCGCTACTTATAAGCTCAATGGCCGGAATTATCTGTTCCTGAACGGCAGCATTCAGCAGGATGCGCCCACGCTCGACAATACCTTTATCTCGCCGCGCAGCCGCAACTATGTGTTCCCGAAAGCTACCGAGCAGATGACCCTCTCGATGGAAGGTGGATTCCTGCACCGCGCACCTTCGCTCAACATCCGCGCCGTGGGCTACGCAACCGACACGAAGGATGAAACCGTGCTGAAGCGATTCTTCCTCGAAACCGGCGGTGCCAACTCGTTTGTGCAATACGTGATGAGCGGCGTAAACTCCCGCAACATCGGCGCAGAACTGGCTGTGGAATATAAAATCTCTCCGGCCCTGTCGGCTACCGGCGTAGCGGCCATCGGACAGGCATTCTATACCGATAACCCGCAGGTAGATATTTATCTGGATAACTTTATCGACTCTAGCAATCGCGGTGGATATTCCGGCTCCGAGAAGGTATATGTTAAAAACTACTACCTTGCCGTTGGCCCGCAGAGCGCCTACACCGTGGGCCTCAACTATCGCTCGCCGAAGTATTGGTATGCCAACCTGAACGCCAACTACTACGACCGCAGCTATGTGGACATTGCCCCGACGCGCCGCACCGAAAACAGCGTTGCCGGTTATACGCCGGGCAGTGCCGACTACAACCGCATCCTGAATCAGGAAAAACTGCCGTCGGCCTTCACGCTCGATTTGTTTTTTGGAAAGTCTTTCCTGTTGAGCAAGACGGTGAAGAAACTGCCGCGCAATACCTTTCTGTATCTGAATGCCGGCGTTTCGAACCTGCTGGATAATACCGACATCCGCACCAGCGGTTTTGAAAACCTGCGCGTGGATAAAAACGGACAAATCAACCGCTTCCAGTCGAAGTATTTCTATGCTTTTGGCCGCAATTTCTTCGTGAACCTGAGCCTGAAATTCTAACAGTTTTCCGGAAATTTCCGGAAAACATCTCCCAAAAAACCAATAGCAGGCACTGCCCTGTTTTTCAAAACCTCTTTTTGACTTCCATAAAATGAAACGTTTTCGTTCCAGTCTCCTGCTTTTGCTTGGTGCCAGTATGTCGCTTTTCTCCTGCGTGAAGCAGGCCAACGACTTGCCGCCCGACACCAGCAACTACGACCCCAACCTGCCGGTGAACATCTCCATCCGCGCCCTGAAGGCGCTGAATGGCCCGTATTCGCCCAACGGTAGCGGCGATGACACGATGCGCATTGACAGCAATCTGACCATTGGCGCTATCGTTATTGCCAACGACAAGTCCGGAAATTTCTATAAACAAATCGTGATTCAGGACAGCACCGGCGGCATTGCCCTGAACATTGACGACTACCGCCTGTATGCCAACTATCCCGTAGGTCGCAAGATTTATGTGAAGCTGCAAGGGATGATGCTGAGCTATAATGGCGGTACGCCGGTGCTGGGTGCAAGCGTGGACGACCGCAAAGCGTCTGTGGGCCTGACCGGCAGCCAGATTGGTGCACACATCGTGAAGGCCGGCATTGGCCATACCGCTCAGGACACCGTCGTGAACTTCGACGATGTACGCAACTATACCGTTGCCGATGAGCAGTTGCTCAACCGCCTCATTACCATCAAAGGACTTCAGTTTGCCGACTTGGGCAAGACGTACACCGAGCCGACGGCCACCACCAACCGCAACGTGCAGACCTGCGATGGCAATGCTGCTTCTATGGTAGTGCGCACCAGCAACTACGCCGATTTTCATGGATTGACACTGCCCGTCGGCAACGGAGATATTACCGGTATTTACACCGTTTTTGTAAACACCTCGGGTACACAGAAAACGCCGCAGTTGCTTATCCGCGACACGATGGACGTGAAATTCCGTGGCCCGCGCTGCGGACCGTTGTTTAAGGAAGACTTCGGCAGCACCACGCCCGGCAACATCACGCTGGCTGGCTGGACCAATCAGGCCGCAACCGGCACACTGCAATGGCGCACCCAAAACTCCAGCAACGGCAATCCGTATGCGGTAATTTCGGCCTTCAATACAGGGGTAACACCGGCAGACAACTGGCTGGTAACGCCGGGTATCGACCTGCCCGCCGGGCAGAATGCGAATCTGAGTTTCCGGAATACCAACGGATTTGACAACGGCGCAACGCTGAAATTGTATGTAACCGATAATTTCTCCGGCGATGCCAATACCGCATCCTGGACAGAGTTGTCATTTGCGCGAGCGCCTTTGTCGCCCAGCGGATTTGCCCCGTTTACCTCCAGCGGCGATGTGAGCCTTGCTGCCTTTAAGGGCAAAAAAGTATGGATTGCCTGGCGCTATGAAGGCGGCGACCCGGGCCGGACGACTACCTGGGAAATCGACGATATCAGCATTAAATAGTGCGGTTTTCCGGAAAAATGATATCCAATCTCACAGCACCCGCCTGGCAACAGACGGGTGCTTTTCTTTTGCAGATGAACTTATTGTGAAGTCGGGCCGTGCGGGGTTGAAATGCAACCGATTTTCTGCATCTTTGCATTCCAATCTTTCTTTTAATTCCTTTCTTTATGAAGAAAACACTTCTACTCCTTTCTGCTGCTGCCGCTTTGAGCACAGGCGCTTTTGCACAAGCTGTGAACCTGACAGGAACGAGCTACAGCCAGAACTTCAATGCTATCGGCAATGGCCTGCCGATGGGCTGGGCAGTTTACAGCGGCGCTTCTGCCACCACCGCAGGCACGGATGTAAGCACCACGAAGTTTAACGCCACCCCAACCCGCTGGAACTCCACCACGGGCGGTTTCCGGAACAGCGCCTCCGTAAACGGTGTTACACTGGCCAACTATACCAGCGACTCGGCTTCGCAGGCAGCCATGACAGACCGCGCACTGGCTGTTCGTCAGGTAGGCCCTACCAGCACTACCTTCCCGGGTTCTGACTCCGGTGTGGCCTTCGTATTCAAGTTCATCGCGCCCGCCAATACCACGAACTTCAAACTCAACTTCAAACTCCAGTCTGCTGACACGGCTTCTGGCCGCACCACTATCTGGAAGGTAGAAAGTGGTATGATGATGGGCAGCGCACTGACGTTTACACCGGCAGCTGGCGTTACCGGAACGGTAACAACCGGCGGCAAACAGCTTTCCAACAACACTGTAACCGTGGATTTTGGAACTGCGCTGGACAATATGAACCATGAGATGTGGATTCGTGTGGTGGCACTCGACGCAAGCACCGGCACCGGCAGCCGCGCCACTACGCAGATCGATGACTTCAACCTGACCTGGAGCAACTCGCAGGCCGTTTCTAACGTAGCTGCCAACAACCTGCCGCTGACGCTGCTGGGCAACGGCATGACCAACGACGTGAAAGCAGCCTTCACGGCTCCGGAAAACGGCGCTTATACGGTTGTTGTTACCGACCTCGCCGGTCGTGTAGTGGCGACTACTGAAAACACCGCTGTGAAAGGCGAAACCGTAGCCGTTCCGGTATCCAACAGCACACTTGCTTCCGGTATGTACCTGGTGCGCGTAGCACAAGGCACCTTCGCCGGCACGGCCAAGCTGTCGGTACGCTAAGCATTTTTCCGGAAATTTCCGGAAAAACAGGCCTTCTTTTCTAAGTTCCGGGCCGCATCTTTATTGATGCGGCCCTTTTTTGTGTCGGCGTCTCTTCCAATGTTTCATGTCCCATTATCTTTTGTCTGCGGACACGCGCGGCGTGTCCCTACAGGCTTCTCTTTTGTCTTTTGTCTTTCTACTTTTGTCTTTCTACTTTCTCCGTCTGAAATCTGGAACTTTAGCGCCGCTATGTTGCCATCTGTAATCTCGCTTTCCGGAATTCAAAAAGCCTATCACATGGGCAGTCAGTCGCTGCAGGTGCTCCAAGGCATCGACCTGACGATTGACCGGGGCGAATATGTGGCCCTGATGGGGCCTTCGGGTTCCGGAAAAAGCACGCTGATGAATATCATTGGCTGCCTCGACACCGCCGATGCCGGAACGTATGTCCTGAACGGACAACCCGTAAAAACCCTCGACGACGACGAACTGGCGGCCATCCGCAACCGCGAAATCGGATTTGTGTTCCAGCAGTTCAACCTGTTGCCGCGCCTCTCGGCCTGGGAGAATGTAGCCGTGCCACTGCTCTATGCCGGTGTGGGCGCGAAAGAGCGCGAAGCGCGGGCACGTGAAGGACTGGCAAAAGTGGGCCTCGCCGACCGCGCTCATCACCGGCCCAACGAACTTTCCGGCGGACAAAGCCAGCGCGTGGCCATTGCGCGGGCGCTCATCAACAATCCCGCCCTTATCCTTGCCGACGAACCTACCGGCAACCTCGACACCCAAACCAGCATCGAAATCATGGACCTCTTCAGCGCCATCCATCATTCCGGAAATACCGTGGTGCTTGTTACCCACGAAGAAGACATCGCCGAACGCACCCGCCGCATCGTGCGCATCCGCGACGGCGTGGTAGAAAGCGACCGGAAGCGTTAGGGGATTTGAGGTTGATGGTTGTTGATAGAGGGAGCGGCTCTTCCGGCCTTTCCCAAAAAAAGCCCTCGCTGACAGATGCAGCAAGGGCTTTTTGGGGTTCTTAAAACCAGGCTTTTTTCCGGAAAACTACGCGTCGTCGGTTTTCTTTTTGGCGACTTTTTTCTTAGGCGCTTCTTCGCCTTCCGGGGTTGGCGTGGCGGCTTTCTTACGGCTTGCTTTCTTCGGTGTTTCTTTTACGTCCAGGTCGCCGCCTTCGATGGACTGCGCAGCCGCTTCGTCGTCGGTATGAGGATCTTTGTTGTGTTCTGCAACCTGTACTTTTCCTTCGAGCGGCATTTGTTCGTTGGCCAGCGCGTCGGTGTCGTTGCCTTCAGCGCCTTCTTGCTGCTGCTCCTGATAGCGACTGAAATCCAGCAGGTCGGCAGCCTGAAGCAAGCGATACCATTTCACCAGCTTTTTGAGGTCAGAAGAATAGACGCGGTCGCGGTCGTATTCCGGAAAAACGGTATCGAAATATTCGGCTACCATCGCAGGGCTTTTGGTTTCCGGAAGCGGCGTTTCGGCCTCGGCGTTTTTCATCATTTGCAGCACCTCGTGCAGGCGCACATTGTCGCCGGTGGTGTAAATCTCGATGCTTTCAATCGGCGTTACATGGTGCTTGCGCGCCGATACAAAAACGGTTTTGCCATCGGCCAGCGAGCGCACGATAGCGCCGTCGCCCTTAGAAGTAACCAGTTGATACAGACCGCCGATTCCGGTAACGGCCACAATTTCACGATAATCCATGCGAAAGAGAATAGAGGAAGGGGAAAGGGCGCAAAACTAAGGGTTTCTGTTTTGTATTTGTTTAAATGCCGTCGGGGGCATCGTTCTCTAAAAACAACTCCGCAGCAATGCCATCGGCAAACAGCCGCCCGGCGGGCGTGAGCGCCACCCGCTGTGCATCCACCCAAACCCTTCCTTCGGCGCTGTGTTTTGCTACGCCCTGCCGGATGTTTGTCGCTGCCGCTGCGCCCCAGCGATTGGCTATCGTTTCCAGCGATAAGCCTTCTATGCGCCGCAGCGCCGTCATCACATATTCGTTGTGGCGGTCGCGGTCGGTGAGTTGCTCGGTTTCGTGGGGCGGCTGCCCGTCCTGCGCCATGCCCTGCAAATACAGGCTGTTGCTTGCCACATTCCAGCGGCGGGTGTGGTGGCCGTCGTAGCTGTGGGCCGAGGGGCCGATGCCCAGATAGGGCGCACCGCTCCAATAAGAACTGTTGTGGATAGCGCGGTGGCCAGGGCGGGCAAAATTAGAAATCTCGTATTGCTCGTAGCCATTTTGCGCGGCCCAGTCCATCAGGATGAGGGCTTGTTCGGCGCTTTGCGCAGCCTCCACCGGCGCGGCCTTTCCTTTATGGATAGCATGAGCCAGGGCGGTGCCATCTTCCACCGTCAGCGCGTAGGCCGAAAGATGCGGTACGCCATATTCTTTCGCGCGGTCGAGATTGCTTTTCCAGGCATGGTCGGTGAGGCCGGGCGTGCCATAAATCAGGTCAATTGTCAGGTTTTCAAAGCCCTTATCCTGCGCACGCTTGATGGCCGCTTCGGCTTCGGCGGCGCTGTGGGCGCGGTTCATAAACCGAAGGTCTTCTTCCCGAAACGACTGCACGCCAATCGAAAAGCGGTTTACCGGCGTGTGGCGCAGTTCGCGCAGAAAAACATCGGAGAGGTCGTCGGGATTGGCTTCGAGGGTGATTTCCTGTACTGCGTTTGCATTATAGGTAGCAAAAATCGTGTCGAGCAGCCGCTTGATTTCTTCGGTCGAAAGGATGGAAGGTGTTCCGCCGCCAAAGTAGATGGTCTCCAGCGGTTGTCCTTCCAGCTCCGCAGCGCGTGTGCGGATTTCCTGTTGCAGCGCATTCACCATCTCGCCCTGCCTTTGCAGCGAGGTACGGAAATGGAAATTGCAATAGGTGCAGGCCTTTTTGCAGAAAGGGATGTGGATGTAGATGCCGGCCAAAAGAGGGAACAGGGGAAAACGCAAATTTCCGGCGATTTTCCGGAAAACGGGCGCGCTTTCCGGTTAGCTACCGGATATCGAACACCTGAACGCGTCCAAACTGCCCGATTTTTTTCTGAACATACGGCTTATAGAGCGGGTCGTTGAGGTAAGCAGAATCGAGTACAATCAGATAAGAAGCCCCTTTTTGCTTAAAGGTGTTGATGTTGTAATTCGCATCGTTGAATTCTTCGGTGTGGCCGTAGCGGTTGATGGCATTCAGAGAGATGTTGGGGCTTTTATCGGGAACGCACACCACGATTTTGTCCGGGGTTACGCCAATGGAATTGAGATAAGCCTCCGACCAGTAGAGTTCCGGAACCGGGTGGATATTTCCGGGGTCGGCATAGCGGCGCTGCTGTGCTTTTCCGTTGTAAAAAACACCAATCGCTACCAGTGTGGCGAGGCTCGTTGCCAACAATCCGGCGGCGAGCGGCGAACGCTGCCTGCCGGCCATCCGCGCCAGATATTCTACCGCTGTGGCGGCCAGAAAAACCATCGGCAGCACCAGGGGCAACTGATAATAATCGTGGTCTGTATAAGCCTTAAACCACAGCACACTGTAGAGGCCCGTCAGCAGGAAGATGTAGGCTGTAAGCCATTTGAGCCGAGGCTCCAGAGCACGCCATTTGAAAAGGCAGATGCCCAGGAAGAAAGGCAGCGTCGCCAGGACGAAGAGGTGATGAAAATCGAGCCGCCACTCCGTCAGGATGCGCTTCACCGTATAGTTGCGTACATCCGGCTGCATCTCCCAGATGGGATAGATAGACACCAGATTCTGATGGTTTCCGTTGAGGTCGTTATAGGCATTGACGTATCGGATCCACAGATAATTGACCAGCAGAACGACAGCCACAGACACCGCCAGCCCGGCCCAGAAACGAAGGTTTTCTTTTCCTTCGGGCGGCTTGCGCATAAACAGCGTAGCGGCCATAAGCCCGTAAGCGCCCAGCAGAATGCCGCCGTCGGTAGGTTTCAGCAGCAGGGCCAGCGTGAAGGCAAGTGTTGCCCACAGCAGATTTAATAAAGAGCCTTTTTCCCGGAAGCCAAACAGAAAATACAACCCTATAAAACTTAGACTGATGGCCGGGACATTGGGCAGAAAATTAAGCGCATAATAATAGTAGAAAGGAGCGGAGGCCAACAGGGCAACCACACAAAAAGCCGCGAAGCGTTGCCCCCGGAACAGATAGCGCGTGAAGGTGGACAGCAAGGCCCAAAGCCCCAGAAAATACAAGAGGAAATTGATACTGCGGTTTACCCAATAGTGTTCGCCTACTGCTTTTTCTATTTTCGCACTGAGGTAGTAGATAATGGGAAATTCGCTTGCCACCCGGCCCCCTTTTCCCGCCAGATTAAAAGTCCCCGGCGTGAGCAGGCCGGTATTGTTGCGGTAGAAAGTCTTGGTATAAGAGGCGCAATCGCTCTGCCGCCAGCGATGTACCGAGTCGGGGAAATGGTCGAAGATGCGAAGCGAATGTGCTGCCAACACCAATGCGCCGGTCAGCAGCAATAACCAGAGAATGCCCGGAATGCGGTTCATAAAGAATAGCGTTTCTTCAAAGAAAAAAGACGGGGTTAAAGATATTCCATGATTGCCGCCCCCGGAAAAAGCCAAAAGCCCCGAAAAGCTCCGGTAGGAGAAAGGCGTTCCGGAAAAAACCCTACCTTCGCGCCCATGAAAAAGTTTTTTGTAATGTTTTCCGGTAGCGCCTTGCTTCTCGCTGCCTGCCAGAGCGCCCCGGAAGCCCATCAGGCAACCGCCACCGACGCACAAGCCGTAGCCACACCCGCCACCGGCAAAACCTATACTGCCGACCTCGCGCAGAGCCAGATTACCTGGATTGGAACCAAGCCGGTGGGCAAACACAATGGCACTTTTATGCTCAAAGACGGCAGCCTCACCGCTGCTGACAACACGATTACCGGCGGCCAGTTTACCATTGATATGACCTCCGTAAAGGCACTCGATCAGGACGAAGAAGGCAATACCAAACTGGTAAGCCACCTTTCCGGCGAAGATTTCTTCGACGTACAAAAGCACCCGACGGCAACTTTCCAGATTACCAGCGTAACACCGGGCGCAACCTTTGCCAACGACGCAGACAGCAATCTGCACAAAGACGCTACCCACACCATCACCGGAAACCTGACCCTGAAGGGCGTTACCAAAAGCATCACCTTCCCGGCGCGTATCTCGGTGATGCCCTCCGAAATGACCGCCGATGCCAACTTTAATATCGACCGCACACAGTGGGGAATCGTATATAAAAGCGACAAAAGCCTGGGCGATAAAATCATTCACCCGACCGTAAATCTGGGCATTCACCTGGTGGGCCGCGCGGGCTAAACGCATCCGGTTTTTCCGGAAAATTAGCTTTATTCAAAACCGGCTTTTTGCAAGATGCAGAAAGCCGGTTTTTTTTTGAGGCGCTCCTCCCGCTCGCGTTGTGCGGGTCATCCAACCCGGCAAACCACGAGCCAGTCGTCGATAGCAAAACTGTCCAATCCCGCAAGCCTTACCTTTGCAGGTTCTTTCCCCATTAAAAATACCGGAACTGCCGTGAGCAAGCCCCAGCGTAAAAGAATTCCCCTGAGAACCGACCGAAAAACCGGCAGCAACGGCAGCGATGAACGCGCCTATACGTCTAACTACGGCGACGCTCCGGCCCGCAAACCCCGTTCTGAAGGCGATTTTGGAGACCATCCGGAGTCATTTTTCCGGAAAAAAGAAGGCGGTAGCGGCAGGTCTGAAAGGCCGGGGAAGCCCTACGGCACACGCGATTTTAAGGGTAAAGAAGGCGGCGAAGGTCGCCCTTATGGCGAGCGTAAATCTTTTGGCGATAAAAAGCCTTACGAAAAGCGCGAAGGCGGCGAAGGTCGTCCGTATGGCGAGCGCAAGTCTTTTGGCGATAAAAAGCCTTATGAAAAACGCGAAGGCGGCGAAGGCCGTCCGTATGGCGAGCGTAAATCTTTTGGCGATAAAAAGCC
>DDEO01000235.1 GCA_002336725.1 Bacteroidetes bacterium UBA1952
AGGTAGAGCGTTCTATGCGTGTGCTCGATGGTCTCGTTGCCCTGTTCTCCGCCGTTGACGGCGTAGAGCCACAGTCGGAAACCGTTTGGCGCCAAGCCAACCGCTACCGTGTTCCGCGTATCGGTTTCGTTAATAAAATGGACCGTATCGGTGCCGACTTCCTCAACGTGGTGAAGCAGGTGCGCGAAATGCTCGGTGCGAAATCCGTTCCGCTGCAATTGCCTATCGGCGCGGAAGACGATTTTAAAGGCGTGGTGGACCTCGTAACCCTGAAGGCCATCGTTTGGGATAACGACGCTTCCCTGGGCGCTACTTATAAAGAAGTGCCGATTCCGGAAGATATGAAGGACGACGTGGAAATGTACCGCGCCGAACTCGTGGAAGCCGTTGCGGAATACGACGATAACCTGATGGAGAAATTCTTCGAAGATCCCAACAGCATCACCGAAGACGAAATCCACGAAGCCATCCGCAAGGCCACCATCGACCTGAGCATCATCCCCATGCTCTGCGGCTCTTCTTACCGCAACAAAGGCGTGCAGAAAATGCTCGACTGCGTGGTGCGTTACCTGCCCAGCCCGGTGGACATCGAAGCCATCGAAGGCACCGACCCGAGCGATCCGGAAAAGAAACTCTACCGCAAGCCCGACGCGAAAGAACCGTTCTCCGCCCTGGCTTTCAAAATCATGACCGATCCGTTTGTAGGCCGTCTGGCGTTCTTCCGGGCCTATTCCGGTCACCTCGACGCGGGTTCTTACGTGCTCAACGTTCGTACCGGTCGCAACGAGCGTATCTCCCGCATCATGCAGATGCACGCCAACAAGCAAAACCCAATCGACTTTATCGAAGCGGGCGACATTGGCGCAGCCGTTGGTTTTAAAGACATCAAAACCGGCGATACCCTCTGCGACGAGAACCACCCGATTGTTCTGGAGAATATGTTCATTCCGGAGCCGGTAATCTCTATCGCCGTGGAGCCGAAAACGCAGGCAGACGTGGATAAAATGGGCATGGCCATCGCCAAGCTCGTGGAAGAAGACCCCACGCTGCGCGTAAAAACCGACGAAGACACCGGTCAGACCATCCTTTCCGGAATGGGCGAGCTGCACCTTGAGATTATCGTGGACCGCATGAAGCGCGAGTTCAAGGTAGAAATCAACCAGGGTGCGCCGCAGGTAGCCTACAAAGAGGCCCTGACTTCTCAGATTGAGCACCGTGAAGTGTTCAAAAAGCAAACCGGTGGTCGCGGTAAATTCGCCGACATCCAGTTCCGCATCGGCCCTGCTGATGAAGAATTCCTGGCCGAAGGCAAAGGCACTTACCAGTTTGTAAACAAAATTGTGGGCGGCTCTATTCCGAAGGAATTTATCCCGGCCATCCAGAAAGGCTTTGAAGCTTCGATGACCACAGGCGTTCTCGCGGGCTTCCCGGTAGAGAATCTGCGTGTAGAAATCTTCGACGGCTCGTTCCACAACGTGGATTCTGACGCGATGTCGTTTGAACTGTGTGCGAAGAGCGGTTTCCGCGAAGCATCCCGCAAGGCGCGTCCCATCATTCTGGAGCCGATTATGAAGGTAGAAGTTATCACCCCAAGCCAGTACATGGGTGACGTTACCGGTGACCTGAACCGTCGCCGCGCCATGCTCGAAGGCATGGACGAGCGCGCCGGTGCACAGGTGGTGAAGGCCAAAGTGCCGCTGTCTGAAATGTTCGGTTACGTAACTCAGCTGCGTTCGCTGTCTTCGGGCCGCGCTTCCAGCACGATGGAGTTCAGCCACTACGCCCAGGCTCCGCGCAACATTGAAGAAGAAGTTGTAGCGAAGGCGAAAGGCAAGGTAACTGCCGAGTAATTTTTGACTGATATTTTCCGGAAAATAGAAAATCCCCGCTGTTGTAGATAACAGCGGGGATTTTTTGTTTAGAAGAAACCTATAAGGTTTTTGAAACCTTATAGGTTTTTGCTGTGTCTTACAGTTTCTTGAAAATGTGTTTATCTGCGTAGAAAGTGCCAAAGGGCAGCACCGAGCCGGCCAGCGCAATAGCGGTTTGTTTTAAAGAAAGCGAGAAGATTTCACGTGCCAGTATCACGCAGACGACGTACCAGACAAACAAAACGCCGTGCGCCCAGCCCACATATTTTACCATTGCGGGCATATCCGCCCAGTATTTCAGCGGCATGGCAATGCCGAGCAACACCAGAAACGAAATGCCTTCCAGCAGTGCCGAGAGGTGGAGTTGCGATTTCAGAAACCGCGCGCCTTTGGCGGTCGTCGTAACCGGAGCAATATTCTTTTCCATAACGCGGCAAAGAAACGCCCCTTTACCGGACGCATAGCTGACCAGAAATGTTTTTAACAGAGAAATGCCACGAAGGCACGAATAGACACGAATCTATTGTGGGCGTTCAGCAGACTATTTGTAAAGATGATTCAGTGCTTAGCTGATTAGGCGTTTGTATTCCAGTCTGCCGGCACCGAAGTTGACCAGCAGGCCCAGCCTGTTTCCGGAAACTTTGAGGTAGTTGAGCGTTTGGGCGATGTGTTCGTCGGTTAGGGTTTTTACCCCTTTTATTTCCAGAATGATTTTATCCAGCACCACGAAATCCGCGTAAAATTTGTGTGGCAACAGTATGCCCCGAAAATAGACCTCATACATTTTCTCCCGCTCGTAGGGTACGCCATCCTGTTGAAACACCAGCTCCAGCGCATCTTTGTAAACGATTTCCAGGAAGCCATGCCCCAGTTCCTTATGCACTTCTATGCACTTCCCAATAATAGCGTAGCATTCCTCTTTGTAAAGAATATCCATAATTGTGTCCCTTTTTTAAAAATAAAGATATTCAATTATCATAAAAACATTCGTGTCCATTCGTGCCTTCGTGGCATTTCTCTGTAGAAAAACCAATTCGTGTCCATTCGTGCCTTCGTGGCATTTCTAAAACAGCATTCGTGGCAAAACCTATTTTTGCCCCAATGACGACCCTGACCGGAGCCGATTTTTTGGACGAACTGCTCGATATTCACCATACAGAAAGCCAGCCGGCGGCGAAATATCCGCCCCTGCGAGCACTGCTTCTGCGGGCCTGCAAAAGCCTCACCGCCGACGAGAGCATCCAGTTTTCTAACCTGTTTTCGCGGCTCAACTACCTGTGCCGGCAAACGGCGCTCGACGCTCGCAAAACCACCGCCGTAAACGCCTTCCGCATCACGGCCAACAAGGTGCTGCACAAGGGTCATCAGCCCACGCCAACCGATTACGCGCAGGACCTCCAAGCACTCTGTCAGGCCCTGAGTCATTTCTGCAAAACCGAAATTCCGGAAACTCTCAAAGCCGTTTTTCCGGAAAAAACAACCCGCAAAACCACGCGGCGACCCGTCAAAAAGCACGACCGCATCCGTGTGGAAGTGGTGCGCAAAGATGAGCAGTTTATCTACGCTCTGGACGAAGACCACGCCGGCGAGACCCCAATAAAAATCCGTTATGGCGCAGCCGAAGCCAACGACGCTTTCGCCGAAACGATTGCCCGCCTCTGGCCCGGCTGCCAACTCAATTTGCTCGATGTATTGGTGGATGCCGACGGCGTTTATACGCCCGGCCTTCTCATCCTGGAACCCGATTATCTGATAGATGTCAGCGCACTGGCTGAATGCCTGAAAGATTACAGCCGCCATCCGCTCAACTTCCTGCGCAGCCGAATGGAGCCGCAGCTCAATAATCGCCACATCTTGCTCGGAAACATCGCCAACCTTTTCCTTGATGAAATCATCCACCAAAAGCCCGACGCGCCGGTAGCCTTCAACGAGGCCATGAAGAAGGCTTTCCGCGCCGCGCCCTTTGAGTTTTCTACCTGCACCGAGATTGATAAAGCCTTCTTCAACGATGCGGAAATGCAGTTCCGGCATATCAAAAACATCGTGGGCAACCTGTTTCCCAAAAACCAGATTGACTGCGAAAAGGCCCTGCTGGAACCCCATTTTATCTGCGAGCAACTGGGCTTGCAAGGGCGGCTCGACTTCCTACAACTAAGCGCCGGGCAAAATGTGGTGATAGAACTGAAATCCGGAAAAGCGCCCTGGCCGCAGGACCAACTCAACCTGATTGCCCCCAATCATCAGAGCCAAACGTTCCTCTACCAGATTATCATCCAGAAGATACTCGGTGTCGCCTTTCAGGATTTAAAAACTTTTATTTGCTACTCCAAATGCGAAAACCCGCTGGGTAATCTGCGTCTTTCGGGTGCGTCTATGGCGGCCATCAAGGAAATCCTGGCTATCCGCAACGGCATCGTGGCCAACGAACACCGGATAGCCCGCGACCGTAGCGATAATGAGGCTCAAAAGCTTATCCAAAGCATCACGCCGGACAATCTGCTCAACCGGGCAACACCGGGACAGAACAAGCTTATACAGAATTACATCATCCCGCAGATAGAAGCCTTTCAGGAGCCTTTCCGGAAAGCTTCGCCGTTGGAAGAGGCCTATTTCTATGCTTTCTACACCTTCGTTGCCAAGGAACATTACATTTCCAAAGCCGGCGATACCGACTACGAAGGCGCGAGGGGCATTTCGTCGCTCTGGCTCTCCGCGCTGGATGAAAAAATCGAGGCGGGCGAAATCATTACCGACCTCGCCATTATCGAAAACCGAACCGAAAACGACGACCCGTTCATCCGCCTGCGCATCCCCGATTGCGAACACGAGTTCCTGCCCAACTTTCGCACGGGCGACATCGTTATCCTCTACGAGCGCAACGCAGACGGCGACGGCGTGGGCAACCGGCAAGTTTTTAAAGCCGCTATTCAGGCGCTTTCGCCGACGGAAATCACCCTGCGCGTCCGCTACAAACAGCGCAACCCATCGGTGCTGCCGCCCACGAGCCGCTACGCCATCGAACACGATTTTCTGGATTCTACCTACACGGCGCAATACCGCGGCCTGTATGCTTTCCTAAACGCCAACCAAGACCGCAAAGACCTGCTCCTGGGCCAACGAGAACCGCGCGTGGACGCTGCCGCAAAGGTGGAAAGCGCCTGCGAAACGCCCGACATTGCCCTCATTGTGCAAAAGGCAAAAGCGGCGCAGGATTATTTCCTGCTCCTCGGCCCGCCCGGAACCGGCAAAACCTCGCTGGCGCTCAAGGCGCTGGTAGAAGAATTGCACCGCAACCCGCAAACCAATATCCTGCTGCTCTCCTACACCAACCGCGCGGTGGACGAAATTTGCGACGCGCTCGACAATGTGGCGGGCAACCCGGATTATATCCGCATTGGGCCGGAGCTTTCCTGCGCCGAAAAACACCGGCGGCGGCTTTTGGATAAAATCATTGGCCGCTGCAACAAGCGCGACGAAGTGCGCACCGAAATTCAGAAGCACCGCATTTTTGTGGGCACAGTGGCCTCGCTTTCCGGAAAAACAGAGCTTTTCAAACTCAAGCATTTTCAGGTAGCCATCGTGGACGAAGCCTCGCAGATACTGGAGCCTTCGCTGCTGGGCATCCTCTCCGCCAAAGACGCGACGGGACAAAACGCCATCGGGAAATTTATCCTCATCGGCGACCACAAGCAGTTGCCCGCTGTGGTGCTGCAAAGCGAAGCTGAATCGATAGTGAAAAATCCTTTATTGCAGGAAATCGGCATCACCGACCGGCGCGATTCGCTTTTTGAAAGGCTGTTTCGCCTGCACCGGCAGCAGGCAGATTCGCCGCACTGGGAGATGCTGCGCCGCCACGGACGGATGCACCCCGAAATTGCACGCTTTCCCAACGAAGCTTTTTATAACAGCCTGCTCGAGGCGGTGCCCACGGCACATCAATCGGCAGGGCTGGACTATCGCCATTTCGATGCCCGAAACCCGGTGCAAAAACTGTTGGCAACGCGGCGGCTGGCGTTTATTCCTTCTTCAAAACACGCGGCGGATAAGACCGCCAAAACCAATACGCACGAGGCGCAAATTGCCGTGCGCCTGCTGGCAGAACTCTGGGCGCTGTGTGGGCAAAACGGCCTTTTGCTCGTGGGCGAAGAGCCACAAAGAGACGACCCCGAAAAACACCGGAAATTGAGCGTAGGTATCATTGCGCCCTATCGGGCGCAAATTGCGCTTTTGCGCCGCGAGATTCATGCGCTCAATATTCCCGCGCTGGCCGATATTACGATTGACACGGTAGAACGCTTTCAAGGCTCACAGCGCGATGTGATTATCTACTCGTTTTGTGTGAACAAAGCCTATCAGTTGGAGATGCTTTCCAACCTGACCGAAGACGGCGGGCAGCAGATAGACCGGAAGCTAAACGTGGCCATCACCCGCGCCAAAAAACAGTTTTTCGTTACCGGAAATCCCTTTTTGCTGAACCGAAATCCTATTTACCAAAGCTTCCTGGAATCCATCCGCGAGGGCGGCGGCTATATAGAAACGCCGTTGGAGCCTGTTGCGGCCTTGAAGGCGTTAGAGGCAGAGGTTGTTGAGAAATAAACGCGGCTGCCGAGGTAAAGAGCAGTAAGGGTGTTGTAAGAACTGGTTTTTGCTATTTGAACTACAAAATGGGAGTCATTGCGAGGCACGAAGCAACCTGCACAAAACGCTTGGCAAGATGTGCAGGTTGCTTCGGGGCCGACCAACAAAATGTACAAGCGGCCCCTCGCAATGACCGACGTTTTATAAATAGCAAATACCCAATACTAATTTTATGAACGTACCCTAAAAAGCGGCTTTGATTTCCGGAAATCAAAGCCGCTTTTTAGGGTTGCCGGCGACACCCCAAAAAATCGCTACATCACCTTCTTCAGCGCCTTGCCCGTAAACCGCAGCCAGTTTACGTTTTGCAGATTGAGCTGGAAACGAATGGTTTGCCGGATGCCGCTCTTGCCTTCTACGCTGTTTAGATAATCGCGGTAATCGGGGCTGAAAACAAACGGCCAGTACACGCTCAAAACATCGTAGGGCAAGTGTACCGACACACCGCCGTCGTAGAGCAGTTTTGCGCCGGATGGGTTGAGCTTTCCGGCCTCGCTAAAGGTAGCCGCATCGAAAAACAGACGGATAGGCAGGTAGGGAACAGAAGCCGAGACATTCACCGCCGCCAGCCAGTTGTCGGATACGCCGAGCGGGTTGGCATAATAAGGCGTTGGGATTTTCAGTCCGCCTTCGCGGATGGCCAGTTGATGGCTGGAAAGGCCGTCGCGCTCGCTGCGGCCAAAATAAACGCCGTCGTAGAGATAATCATCTGCTGCGGTGTAGCTCGCATGAAGGGCGTTGCGCAGCGGCAAGGATTTTCCGGAATACGACCACACTTTTCCGGCAAAAGCGCGAATTTCCAGTCCCTGGTTTTTGCGGTGATAGTCGATGCGCAGATTGCCCTCGGCCATCAGCTTGCCAAAATCGCTGTTGCCGTGAAGCTCTACCGAGTAGCGGAATGGGTTGAGTGTGCGGTCATTGCGGTGCTCGTAGCGCAGTCGGCCATAGAACAGGTCGTCGTGCACCAGCGCCGGGCGATAGAGACTGTCGTTGGGATTTATATGATAGGAAAATCTTTCTTCGCGGATGCCATAGCCACGGACCGAAAGCGAGCGCGTAACGGGACTGCGCGGGTCGGCGTTGCGGAAGATAAAGGAGAGTTCCGGCGCTGCTTTGGAATACCGCGCCATCAACAATTCCGGAATATTCAGCCCCGATTCATTGTAGTGATAGCTCTTGAAATCGGCCTGGAGGCCCACCGACTGCAACGCGCCCGACTGCGGAAACCAGAAGTAGCCCACCGAGCCTGCGCCCGTCAGCGACTTGCTGCGGAAAGCGTAGGTGGGAGCCAACACATACCGGAAACGCGATTCCGGAATGCCCAGAATGTTGTGGATGAGCAATCCGGCCTGTACGCCATCATACACATTAT
>DDEO01000113.1 GCA_002336725.1 Bacteroidetes bacterium UBA1952
CCATGACGGATTACGTACGCAGGAAAACGTACGCCTCGCATTTCCCAGTGCCTACCCAGCACACGTCATTGCGGGCCTGACCCGCAATCTCAATTATCTGTGTTTTGGAGATGGCGGGTCAAGGCTTGTGCTGAACTTGATTCCCTGCCGCCATGACGGGTTACGTACGTGAAATAAAGTACGCAGGATGACGTACGCCTCGCAATTCGCCGCGCCCTGCCCACAATAACAGCGGCTTTTTTGCCGCCCTCCACAAAAAAAGCGTTTCCTGCACACGGCAGAAAACGCTTTTCAATTTCTGAAAACAAAACCTTACCGCTCCACGCGCACCTGCCGGCGCTCCGTGCGTCCGCCCTGCTCCATCACCAGCCAGTAAACGCCAGTAGCCAGATTGCGTACGGAAATCTCTGCGGTGTCCCGACCTGATACGCTTTCCGCATAGACCCGCTGGCCCGTGGCGCTGTACATCCGAAGATGCACCGGCGTGGTCGCGTCTGTCCATGCCAGATGCAGCACGTCCTGCACCGGGTTGGGGTAGAGGCTCCAGCCCTGCTCCGGCCCGTCGAAACGCACCGAAAGCACCTTGCTGAAATGCACCGCGCCATTGGCCGAGACGATGCGCAGGCGATAGAAACTCTGCCCCGCCAGCGGCAGGACATCGGTGAACGACTGTTGCAGGCGCTCGGCTTTGCGCACCGCATGGCGGCTTACCGGTACGAAATCTGCCCCGTTGGCGCTGCGCTCTACGACAATCTGTTCGTCGCCGTCGGTGGTGGCCAGTTCCCACTCAAGGCGTGCGGCGCTTTCGTTTTTGTGAAGATTAAAAGCCAGGAGCTGCACCGGCAGCGGCTGACTGGAAGAGGTGCTGCCAAGCGCGAAAGGCGAGAAGCTATTCACGAAATTGGTTGAAGTAACGGTTCCGGCATTATTACTGCCGCTGCGGGCGCTCTGTCCTTCCGATACCCATTGTGTGCCGTTGTAGTGTGCCACCACCAGCGTCGCCGGGTCGGTTACCTGCGCGGCACTCGTGTAGGAAAGCGCGATTTGGGCCGCCGCGCCTGCGCCGCGACTGATGTCAAAATACTCGTTGGCGGCTACAAATTTCAGGCTGGCATCTATGTTTTGGCGGTTGGGCGTGGATTTGTTTGCGAAAAAATACTCAGCGGTGTAGTTGCTGGCGGTTGCGGCCTGCGGGGTGATAGTTACCGGCACATAGCTGCTGCCCTTGCCGATGGGAAATACAAAGCCGGTTGCTGCGGCGGTGTTGCGTTTCAGCGGGCCGTCGATATAGGAAGCTGCCGAGCCGCCGGTGAGGGCTGCGCCGCTGCCGAGGGTAAGCAGATTGGTAGCAGAAGTAGTCAGATTTCCGGAAGTCAGTTTGAGTTCTGTGTTGGCGGTGTGTGCCGCGCCGAGGGTTACGCCTGCGGAGTTGTCGATTTCCAGCGTTGCCGAGCTTGCGGGCAAACCGTTGCCGGTAGCCTGCGCCGCCGTGCCGCGATAGACATAGCTACCGCTGGTGCTAAAAGTACGCGTGCCGGTGGTCTGGATGTTTCCGGAAGCGCCGCTGGCAGCAATGCCCGCCGCATCGGTGATGACGAGCGTGCTATTCGCAGCAGTGGCAAATTTGGCCGTTCCGGAAAGGATGTGGCCGTTGGTGTTGAGCGTGCCGGAAACGGTGAGCGTGCCGCTGGCGCTGTTGATGGTCATGTCAGACAGCAATTTTACACTTGCACTAGCATCAATGCTCATGCCGCTTGTGCCAATCGTAATAGTTCCAGAACCTTCCAGAATAGCATTGGTTCCGGTGATTTCAAATGGTGTAGGATTATCAAAAAGAATGGTTCCATTATTAGTCAGGCCGTCCCGAAAGATTTTTGCGCCGGTTCCTTTCCAGGTGATACCCGCGCCCACAGCAAATTCTACCCGTCCGTTAAAGGTGATTGGCGAGTTGCCATTGACGACTGTGGCAGGTGGAAATTTACTAAAGAGAAATAAAGGTGATGTACCGGGAGTGCTGCTGGGAAAATAAGTCTGTCCACTGTTCGTAATGGGCTGACTCCCGGCATATTCCAAGACGGCTCGATCTTCGTAATAATATTCTGTACTTCGCCCAGGCCCTGCAAGCGCATTGGACACGCGGATAATAATCCGCCCACCTGTTTTCACCAATACGGTTGCGCCGGTTGCCAGGCTAAGCTCACTGCCTGCGTTAAGCGTTCCACAATCAAACCGCCCGCCATTAAAAATCACCACATCATAGCCACTGCTATCTGCAATTGCCAGATCCTGTTCGTCCAGCGTCAATTTCCCAAAAACATACAAATGCGCGGCGCTGCGCCCGGCTACAGAAACCGTTACCGAGTCAGTTGCGCGGATGGTAACCGAGCGGGCTGCATTGGTCGGGAAAGCCGTTGCGTTCATCCAGGTAATGCTATCTGCCGAGCTTTCCCAGGTCGCCGCCTGCCCGTAAAGGCCCGTTGCGCGGCTTCGGAAATAATCGGTTGCCTTAGATGTGGGGGTAACGGTGAGCGTGGCGGCGCTGGAAGTGGCACTTATTGCGCAGGGGGCATTCGGGCTTACGACTGCCCGGTATTGATAACCGTTCATAGACAGCGTTGCGCCGGTAATCGTCAGGGTTGCAGTGGTTGCACCGGAGTATTTGCCGCCATTCGTGATATTGGCGAAGCCGGCACCGCTGCTTTCCTGCCATTGATAGCCGCCGGGATTGGTGGCCGTTACCGCAAAGGTGGCATTTGCGCCATCACCAGTCGATTTATCAGCCGGCTGTCCCGAAATAGCGGGGTTGTTATTAACGACTATCGGTAAGCCCGCCGTTGAACCGGCCGACCAACAGGTTCCGATTACCGCCCGCACGTAGGTTGTCTGGTTTCCGTAAACGGTCAGCGGATTGGCAGCGTCGGCGCCGGTTAAATTTCCTTTTACCGCTGTTTGCCAGTAATACGTTACGCCGCTTTCCGGCTGACCGGTTCCCGGAGTGTAAGTAAGCGTAGTAGAAGTGCAAGCCGGCGAGGTTCCGGAAATCGTGCCGTTGGGGTCTGCGGGTATTGGATTCACGGTTCTGGCTCCGGAAACATTAGAGGTTACCGATGCGCAGGGTGCATTTCCGGAAACGACCACGTAATAATACAAGGTTCCCGGCGTGTTGTTAGGTACGGTGTAGGTGGCCGAATTTGTGCCGACAGGCGTTCCACCCGCGTTGCTCGCCGTAGTGTTGCTATACCATTGGTAGGAAGCCGCGTTGCTGGCTGTTACCGATAAATTTGGAGTTGAGAATGCCGTTCCGCTACAAGTGGTTAAAGGAGATGTATTGGGGTGCGCGGTGATAGACGGCAGCGTGTTGATAGTTACCGCATAAGCCGCCGTTGCTCCGGCAGACCAGCAGCTTCCGTTATATGCCCGCACATAATAGCTTCCGGATGCAGCAACATTCAGCGGCGAAGTAGCAACATTGGCGGTTGATGTTCCGCTTGCCGCTGTTTGCCAGTAGTAGGTTACGCCCGCTTCCGGCTGCCCGGCTCCGGCGGCATAGCTGAGCGTGGTAGAAGAACAAGCCGGTGTAGTTCCGGAAATCGTGCCGTTGGGATTGGCAGGCGGTGTGCAGGGAGGAGGACTTTTTGAAATGACAATATTTTTCAAACGCACTGACGGAAGACCTAACTGTCCGTCATAAAAACGAAATTTTACTGTACCGGAATTTACTCCGATAAAGGTAACTGTTTGGGTAATGTGGGTGGAGCTTGTCACGGAGCCGGTCGTTTTTGTACCGGCAGCCCAAGTAGCGCCATTATCGGTGGACATATCAACAGATAACGTTGTGCTGGTACCAGAGCCATACGTTGCAATATCCATAGCGATACTTACATCCGCTGTCGGGATATTGTAAGAAGCCGAAATGAGATAATCGTATGTAGATGGCGACGTGGACTCTAATAAATAATATCCCCCACTACCCGTTTGAGAAATGGTATTTGTAGTAACGCCATTAACAGAAGACCAACCGGACGGTATGGTCCCGCTGGTTCCGGTAGCGGAGTTATCAATCGTTTGCCCCCATCCCACCACCGGCAGCAGTGCGCTAAGGGCGATCAGTAAAAAGAGTCGAAGTTGCTTCATACAAAAAGGTTTTTTTGGAAAAAAATCAAATCTGAAATGTGCTGCGAAGGTACGCCCTTATATAAGATTCGCTATTGTATGAAGCCAGAATTCATAAAGGCTTCATATTGCGCGACTTACAGTCTTTCTTCCTCTCAAGCGTCGAAAAACCCCAAACGTCGTTGCCGGGCTTTTGGGCCGTTGCCGAAAGGCATTTCTGCAACCCGGAATGCTCTTTTTTATCCCCCGAAAAAACACAAAAAAGCCGCGCATTTTCCGGAAAAAATGCGCGGCTTTTTAAAAAGAAACCCGTCGGCGATCAGGCGCTCACCGGGTCAATGTATTTCTCGATTTCCTTTTCCAGCGCCCCGCCCACGGTTTCAATCCCATCGTCGCCCTTCACGCGTTGCAGCTTGCCCTGTTCGGCATAGTATTGCGCCACCGGCTCCGTCTTGGCAAAATATTCTTTGGTGCGTTTGGCAATCACCTCTTCGTTGTCGTCGGTGCGGCCCGAGATAAGCCCCCGCTCTATCAGGCGGCGCACCAGTTCTTTTTCCGGAACTTCCAGCGACAGCACCAGCCGGATGGGCGCGTGCAGGAAGTCGAGCAGCCGGTCGAGCGCCGCCGCCTGCGCCACCGTGCGCGGGAAGCCGTCGAAGATGAAGCCGCGTGCGTGGGGCTCGCTTTCCAGCTTGCTGCTAATCATGCCAATGACCACCTCATCGGGCACCAGCATACCGTTGTCCATAAATTTCTTGGCTTCCATGCCCAGCGGTGTTGCCCGCGCCACCTCGTTGCGCAGCAAATCGCCGGTAGAGAGATGCAGCAGGCCGTAGCGGTTCAGCAGCCTTTCCGACTGTGTGCCCTTCCCGCAGCCGGGAGGACCAAAAAGTACCAGGTTGAACATGGCAGGATAAAGGGGGAATTTCTGTTTTCTTAAATCAGCCCGCAAAGATAGGCTCCCGCCCCGTTGGTATCTTTACCCTTTCCCGAGATACCCCGTGATAGATATCCAAACCAACTACGAAGACGAAAAAGCCATCCTGGTAGGTCTTATTCGCAAAGACCAGACTGAGGTTCAGACGGTGGAATACCTCGACGAACTGGCTTTCCTGGCCGAAACCGCCGGGGCCGAAACGCTGCGCAAATTCATGCAGAAACTGCCCAACCGAGACCCCAAAACCTTTGTGGGAAAGGGCAAAATCGAAGAAATCGCCGAGTATGCCCGCGCCCGTGGAGCCAACCTCATCATCTTTGACGACGAACTGACCGGCTCGCAAATCCAGAACATCGAAAAGGCGACGAAGGTGAAAACCATCGACCGCTCCGACCTCATCCTC
>DDEO01000036.1 GCA_002336725.1 Bacteroidetes bacterium UBA1952
GAAATCCGTGGTCTATTCTGTTTTTAGGTATAGACCACGGATAACACGGATGTTCAGGATTCAAACGGTTTTCCTTTATCTGTGAATATCCCTTCCAATCCTGAAAATCCGTGCTCTATTCTACAGCAATTGGGCTATTCTCTCATGGCTTCAGTTTTAGCTTCTGCCCTTCTTTCATCGCGCTGAAATCCATGTGATTCCATTTGCGCAACTCGGTAACGGAGAGGCCATATTTTTTGGCAATGCTAAAGACCGTTTCGCCTTTGGCAACCGTATGAAAGGCCGGGCGGGTGGTCGTTTTGGGCGTTTCCTGCTTGGGCGCTTCCGGCGGCGCGGCGGCGGGCTGCTCGTCGGCAGCCGGGTTCACGGGCGGCTTGGCATACACGGCCTTATCCATCTTCGCTTTCAGGCGGCCCATCGGCGTATCGTCGTAAACGGGTTTTTCCGGCGCAGCAGGGGCTTCCGGCTCCGTGGCAATCACGGTGGTCGGCGGCGGCGTTTCTGCCGGTGTCGTTTCCGGAATTTCGCTGACGGCGGCAGGCGGGGCAGCGGCTTCAACGGGCGCGGGTGTCGGGGCGGCAGCCATTGGCGGCGGCATCATCGGGGCCGGCGTTTCCGCAATCTCCGATTTGGTGATAAATCCATTGCCGGAAGTCGCCTTCACGGGCGTTTCTGCCACAACGGGCGGCGGCGTTACCCGCGTTGGTTTTGGGGGCGCAACCGGTGCTGCCGCAATCGGCTTTTCCGGAATGGCCGGCAAGGGCGCTACAACAACCGGCGGCGGCGCAATGGCTTTTTCCGGCTCTACGACCACGGGCATTGCCGGTACGCGCTCCTGTCGTGCAACAACGGTGGTGCTGGCGGGCGGCAAGTCGAAATCCTGGCTCACTTCCCGTGCTTTTTTCACCTTCATTTCGGGCTGCGACTCCGTCCAGATGTCGCGCTGCACTACATCTGCCACGGCAGCGGGCGCTTTCTGTTGAGACGGCAGATAAACGGCCGGGCGAACAGAAGTGCCTCTTTGCAATTGCAGCACCGCGCCCGGCTGCGGTTCTTCGCCCAGATCCAGCATATTGAGTTGCCGCAGACCTGTCAATTGGATGGCTTCCAGTTGTGCAATCTGATGGAGCGTTTCGCCCGGCTTCACGACGTGCGTCGCCACGCTTCCGCGTGCGGGCTTCTTCTCCAGAAAAATAAACATATCGTAGGGCAGCGGCGCGTCGGCCAGGTCGTTCCATTCGAGCAGTTTGGCATAGCGCACATTAAAGCGGGTGGCCTCTGCGAGCAGGCTTTGCCCCGCTTTGGCATAAAAGCCCTGCAAGCCTTTATAGATTTCGGGGGTCGCGTCTCCGCCTTTCTGGAAGGTATGGGCTGCGGCTTCGCGTGCTTTTTCCGGAAATCCGGCCACTTCTTTTGCTATTTCCCGGGCTTTTTCCGGAACTTTTGCGGCCTCTCTGGTCAGGCTTTGAATATCCTGCCGCACGGCCTGAGCCACCGTGGGCCGGGGCGTTTCTGACACTGCGGCGATGGGTGTTTCGCCGGCAGCCAACAGGGTATATTGCTGAAGGTTATAATCCTCAATGGTTTTGGCGAGCTTCTCGGCATATTTGGGGTTGGTGGCATAGCCGGCGCGGCGCAGTTCCATGGCCCATGTCTTGTAATCCTTCACGTCGGTGGCAAAGCAGGTGGCGTAGCGCGGATTGCTGCGCAGATAATTCCCCTGATCGCGGTAGGAGTCCTCGGCACAGGAATATTTCCGGAAACATTCGTTGGGCGCATCATCGGTGTGCGACATAGATTCGCCCTTCCAGTCTTTCTTACACTTGAGGCCAAAGTGGTTATTGCCCTGCGTGGCGAGCGGAGACGTTCCGGCACCCGTCTCGTGCAGGCCCTGTGCCAGCTTGATAGCTGCGGGCATACCCGTGCGTTTCTGTTCAGAGATGGCCAGGTCTTTGTATCGGGCAATGTAAGCGCGGGCGTTCTCGTCGGGTCTGGATTGCGCCTGAGAAGCAGTGGGAAGTGCTGCGCAAAACAGCCACACCGCCGGGATGAATGCTTTTCGCATCGGGGGGGAAATAAAAAAAGGTGGGAATCGTACTTTGGAAGGCACTAAGCTACAAAGTTCCGTCAGATATTTTACGGATCACATTCAAGCCGTCGCGGATGGGCAAAATAACGTTTTCGACGCGCCAGTCGTTGCGGATTTTGTGGTTGAATTGCGCCATATAACGCGCCGTATTGCCTTGCTGCGCCGCCGTATGCAGCACCTCGCCCCGAAACAACACATTATCGGCTATGATCAGTCCGCCGAGGCGCATCCTGGGCAACAAGACATCATAATACGCTTCGTAGCCGCCCTTGTCGGCATCTATAAAAGCAAGGTCAAAAGGCCCGTCGAGCGACTGCAACACTTCGAGGGCGCGGCCCAACAGGGGGAAAATCCGATAGTTGAGCGGCGACTGATCGAAGTAACGCTGCGCAAAAGCGGCGTGTGCGGCATCCGATTCGATGGTGTAAATTTTCCCGCCCGCAGGCAGTCCTTCCGCCATCCACAGCGTAGCATAGCCGGTAAACGTGCCGACCTCTACCACGTGCCGTGCGCCGCTCATGGCCACCAGCATCCGGAGGGCCGCACCCTGCAACGGGCCAGAGAGCATATACGGGCGCGCAATCGTCCGGTAGGTATCTTCCCGCAACTGCCGCAGCAGGTCGGATTCCGGCATCGAATACCGAAGCGCATAATCGTCTAATTCAGGATTCATAAGGACAGAGAGACCTCCCGCAGACCGCAGGCAGGACACACGGCGCGAAGTTCCGAAAAAGACCGTTGTAAAACCCGTTTTCCGCAGCAATGAAAGCACCCGCAAAAGCCCGGAAGACGGACTTGCCGCCTGAAAGCCACGAATCGCCCTGTTTTTTATATGGAGAAAGTAGAAAATGTGCGGTTTCTTTGCATCTTTATAATTTGCTGAAAATGCGTTTATTTTCAAGGGTTCAACCTCGTCTTTTTAGGCATACGAGGGTTGCGGTCCTGGTTGCCGTTTTACTGAATACGGCGTTGCTGACCGCCTGCAAAAAAGACTCGGGTACAGCAGGCACCGCCGACCGGCCCGATATGCAGCAGGGGCTGGCCACCATTCAGGCTTTTTTTGAAACCTACCGCACCCAAAAAGAGCATTTCTCTTTGGATGCCGCTGTTGGCGGCGTGGTTACTACCCGCAACGGAACCCGCATTACCCTTGCGCCGGATGCCCTTCGCAGGAATGGCGCACCCGTGTCTGGGCCAGTAAACCTGTGGATACACGACGTTTTGTATGTCTCCAATATGCTGCTGGCCGACAAGCCGACCACGACTGCCGACGGACGGATGCTGGAGTGCTACGGCCAGATTTTCGCCGTTGCCGAACAGGGCGGACAAGCACTGGAACTGATGCCCGACGCTGCGGCCAATGGTCTGTTTCGCGTGTCTTTTCCGCTGGGCGTACCGCAGGGACAGGGAAGCATCCCTGTTTGGACCGGCGACACGGCGCAAAGCACCACCACAAGCGGATATAACAGCGATAACGGCCCGGCCACTGCCGGCACGCCGGTAGCCCTCCAAAGGGGCGTTGTCTGGAGCCAGATGCCGGGCGCTTTTGCTGATGCAAACACCCTGAGCAGCACGTTCAGCCTCGACTCGCTGGGCGTGTGGCGCTGTGCGGGCGCACCGTATTCCGACACGCGGCCCCGCACAACGGTGCTGGGCTATCTGGGAGACAAATACAACACCCGTACAGGAACAGCCCCGGTGGCTTACGAGCCTTCGATGTTGTTTTTTAAAACCCGCACTACCAATACTCTGGTGAAATACTATCAGTTCTTCCTGAATCCAGATGTTAATCGGGGTGGTTTCTTGAGCTTTCAGGGAGGCGTGCCGGTGGGGCAGGAGGGTACTTTTCTGGCTATCAGTGCCTTGGGCGATAAATTATATGCCGAATCGCGCGATGTGGCCATTGCCGCACCGCCATCCGGGAAAAACTATACAGGTATCAACTTCAAACTTGTAGAAGTAACCGGGCCGCAGCTACTGGCCATGATTCAGCAACTGAATAAGAAATAAAGCATTGACAGCAGCTTCACAGATTGCGGATGACGCGGGGCGTTCTTAGGTAAAATTGGGTAGAGTAGAAAAATACTACCCCCCACCTCAGGCGGACTTTTCTCAAAAAACCGGTACCGGCACTGGTTTGCTATGCTTTATTTCCGGAAAATTCCTACCCTGACAGGATGCGCCGCAACTTGCTCCCTTTGTGGCGATACTTTCCCCTTGGTTATAGTTTCCATATACGGAAAAATATAAGTATAAAATGCCTCGTCCTCTCCACAACACAGAATAATTGAGATTGCGGGTCAGGCCCGCAATGACGTGTGCGGAGAAGGCTGCTGGGAAATGCAGGGCGTACGTCTTCCCGCGTACGTAATCCCACGTACGTGTTCCGGCGTACGTAATC
>DDEO01000242.1 GCA_002336725.1 Bacteroidetes bacterium UBA1952
TGCTGAACTTGATTCAGTGCCGCCATGACGGATTACGTACGCGGAGGAAAAAAGATTGGCTTTTTAAAAAAAAGACGCTATTTCTTCAGCTCAATCACCTGAATATTATTGGCTCCGTCGGTGGACTTCCATTTCTGAAACTTACTCTTGTTTTCAATGATAATCCAGGTCTTGCCAAATTCGGAGCCTTCGCTGCTGATAGACACGTATTTATCTTCCTGCCAGGCCCATTTAAACGGCGTTTTGTCTTCCTGCGTCTTGCCGAGCGCCGTAAAGCTCAGGTTTTTCTCCCCCGTGCCGTTGCCTTTAAAATGAACCGTGCCGATATTTTGCAAAGACACTGCCTGTTGTCCGGGCGTAACGGTCTCAAATCGTTGTACGTTCCAGGTGCCCACGAGGCGCTTGGAGCAGGAAGTAGTCGTGAGGCACAGTGCGGCAGCCAGTGCGGCGATTGAAAGGCCTTTTGAAGTCAGGTAGTGCATTGGTGGGAGAGAGAAAAAAAAATTTCTTTAGAAAAATGAGAAGGCGTTATCGGTCTGCGCGGGCGGTAGGTCGCCTGCCGCCGGGGGGAAGGATAAAACGGTTGGAGGGATAGGTCTGGCGCTTTCAGCACACCGGTTCCAGGTGAAATTCGCGCATCTCCCGGAACAGGACCGTTCCGTTGTCGAGGGCGATTCTTTCTATGGATTTTACACCGATAAAATACCGAGTGGAGGACGTTTCGCCGAGAGGACCCGCGCCGAGGCGATGTGCTTCGCGGAGGGCTGCGCGTTCGTTTTCGGCATGAATCATCCGCAGTTCAATCAGGTATTGTTCTTTGCTGCCGGAGGAAGCATTTCGGTAAATAAGCTGCGCAGCAAAAAAATCCATGATTTTCGGAGTCTTGATTTCAAAACGCCGGACACCCGGCCTACCCCTATCTTGAAAATCCTATAATGATTTGGGTTTCCAGCCGAGTTGTGAAAAGGTTTTGATGCCCCGCGCAAAATACTGCCAGATTATCGCGCCGGGATAGCGTGCGCCTTTTGCCCACACATTGCCGTGCTTTTTCCGGAAATTACGCCTTTGCGAGAGCGTGTATCCGGCCATGCGATAGAAGCCCGTATGCGCCCGGAAGATGACACCCACTTCCCGGAAATTTCCGGAAATCAGATACTTCAGCGCCGCCACCCCATCGAGCAGGAGCCGGGCTGGCAGCAGCCACAACAGCCGCCCTGCCTTTTCGTTTTTGAGCAAAAGCAGCAGGTTGTTCCGGAAATTATAATACAGTTTCTGCGGCGAGCCATACGAAATCACCGAGCCGCCTACATGAAAAACCGTGCTGCCACCAATAGCGCCCACCGTGTAGCCCATCCGCCGCAAGCGCCAGCAGAGGTCCACTTCTTCCATATGAGCATATAGTTCGGGATCGAGGCCGCCGGCGGCGTGGTATTGCCCGGCGCGCACCATCAGGCAGCCGCCCGAGGCCCAGAAAACTTCCACATTATCGTTGTATTGCCCTTCGTCGGTTTCAAGCGTGTCGAAGAGGCGACCCCGGCAAAAAAGATAGCCCAGCGCATCCATATAGCCGCCCGCAGCGCCGGCGTATTCAAACTTCTCGCGCTCGCGCCAGTAGCGGATTTTGGGCTGCGCCGCTGCCAGCCTGGGGTTTTGTTCAAACGCCTGCAACAGCGGCGGAAACCAGCCGGGCGTTACTTCAAAATCGGCGCTCAGCAGTACATAATATTTGGCATCAATCTGCCGCAGCCCTTCGGCATAACCGGCAGCGAAGCCCCGATTCACTTGTATCGTAACCGTGCGTACCTGCGGGAAATGCGTTGCCAGATACTGCGGCGTATCATCGGTAGAGGCATTGTCCACAACAATGACTTCGTAGCCCGAAGGGGCTTCGGCAAGGATGCCCGGCAAAAACTTTTCGTGCCACTGCCTGCCGTTGTAGCTCAGGATAACTACGGCAGTATCCTGCCTTGCTTTCAGCACAGAAAAAAAGGAAGGCTTGAAAGATTAATCGACGCGATATTTGGGATCGTAGGTAGCACTTTCCGGAACCTTCACATCCTGATTGCTCTTATAGCTATAGGTATAAAGCGTTCCGCAGCAGGCCCAGCAAAACAGAAAAAAGCTGAAGAAACCCAGCAGGAAAAGAAAGCGCGATTTGGAGGTCTTGGTCAGGTCCAGGTCAGCGCGGTTTTCCAGTTCACTGTATTCGGTAGTTGTGTGGAGATCAGCCATAACGGAGCGGTAGCAGGAAAGTTCTAAAGAGAGTGGGGCAAAAGTAGGCTTTGGCGCGAAATTGCCCAATATTTCTACCTTTCCAACTGCAAATTATGAACCGATACCTGAACTGGAAGGTGATTTTGGCCTTTGTGGCACTGCTGATTGGCCTGGCTACACTGCAATATACCAGCAGGTTGGCGGGCAAACTCGCTGAACAGGAGCGGCAGGATGTCGAAAGCTGGGCCGAGGCTATTAAAACGCTCGCCTCTGCCGAGTCGGATCAGGATGTGTCTTTCGCGCTGTCTTTCGCCGAGAAGAACAACACCATTCCGGTCATCCAGACCGATGCGCACAACCAGGTGCTGCACGTCAAAAACATCGATACAACGCACGTGCGCAACCGCAACTTCTTTCTGCGGCAAAAAATCTCGGAGTTCCAGCGTGTACATCCGCCGATTATCATTGATTTTGGCAGCGATGTGAATTATATCTACTATGGCGAATCGGTTTTTCTGATGCAACTCCGCCGTTTTCCGTATGTACAGCTATTGATTCTGCTCCTCTTCTTCGGTATCTTGATTTATGCACTCACCACCGCCCACCGCTCGCTGCAAAATCAGGTGTGGGTGGGCCTTTCCAAGGAAACGGCGCATCAGCTGGGCACACCGCTGACGAGCCTGGAGGGCTGGGTGGAAATTCTGGCGCTCGAAACGCCCGGCAGCGAAGTGGTAGTCGAGATGCGCAAAGACCTGGAGCGCCTGCGGCTGGTGGCCGACCGTTTTAGCAAGGTGGGCAGCACGCCGGTGCTGGAGGTAGAAGACGTGAATGCCCGCATCGAAAACATGGTGGATTATATGCGCAAGCGCGCCCCGGAAAAAGTTAAAATCCACTTTGCCTCTGCACCGCAGCCGGTGCTGCTGTCGCTGAACGGCCCGCTCTTCGACTGGGTACTCGAAAACCTGATGCGCAACGCGCTGGACGCGATGAACGGCTCCGGCAATATCCGCATTGAGTTAAAAGAACACCCGACTTATGTGGTGATAGACGTGGCCGATAGCGGGAAGGGCATCACGGCCAAAAACATCGGCAAGGTCTTCAAACCCGGTTTCTCCACCAAAAAACGCGGCTGGGGGCTGGGTCTTTCGCTCTCCAAACGCATCATCGATCAGTACCACAATGGCCTTTTGCGGGTCAAAGAATCGGCGGAAGGCAAGGGCACCACTTTCCGGATTCAGATATGGCGGTGATGGTGGTTGATAGTTGTTGATGGGGGTTGATTGTTGTTGATGATTGTTGATGAAGGTTGATAGTTGTTGATGATTGTAGTCGAATGGTTGCTCTCGCGGGGAATCTCCCCCCCTTTGGGGGGGATTAAGGGGGGGCGGGAGCCTACTGAAGCCTGTTTGAAAAAACTGTTTGTTTTTTCCGGAAATCCTTTTACCTTTGCGCTCCCTTCAGGGGAAATCTACCCAAAAGCTGCGGCGGTGGCGAAACTGGTAGACGCACTACTTTGAGGTGGTAGCGCCTGTAACGGGCGTGGGAGTTCGAATCTCCTCTGCCGCACACACACGAAAAAATCCCCAGTCTGTTTCAGACCGGGGATTTTTTTATGCGATAGATTTTCGTTTGGGGGCAGAAATAAAAAATCCCTTCCCCGAAAATTTCCGGAAAAGGGATTTTTTGTAGCGATAAAATCGCTCTCCCTTACGGCTGAATGGTAATCCGGGAAACCTGCTTGCCCCCGGCGGTGGGGATATGGAGCAGGTAATTTCCGGCGGCAATGCCGCTGAGCGAAAGTTGCTGCGCGGGCTGCGCATCGTTGATTTCGTAGCTTTTCACCAGTTGGCCGCTCAGGTTGTAAAGCTGCAACACAGCGCCTTTTTGCGGCGTGGTCGGAAACTGAATGTTCAGCCGGTCGTGAGCTGGGTTGGGGCTGATGCGAACAGCGTTTTCAAGGGACACGCTTTGCACGGCAGTGGCCATCGGATGCAGGGTTTTGGCAATCGTTTCGCGCCAGAAATCGTTGGCCGTGCTGCGCGGGTTGGCAGCCGTAATCTGAATAGTGGCCGACGGCGTGGTCGCATAGTTCATCTCTTCGGGATAAACATTGTAGCTGCCGACCGGCACGTTACGGAAGCTGTACATCCCGTTGGCGTCGGTTTCGGTGCTGGCAACGGGTTTGTTGGCTGCGTTGCGCAGATAGACGGTGATATGGCGCATCGGGTCGCCCACGGCGGTTCCCTTGTTCGCGCCTTGAAGCACATTTCCGGAAATAAAGCCGGGGCCGTTCATGGGGAGGCCTTGCTGGAGATAGATCGCTGCACCCGATCTGGCACCGCTATGACTTATCACGGTTGCGTTTTGCCAGTTAAATGCACTGTCTGCGTAGGTTGGTAGCAAGCCGGTGGTCCAGGACGAAGGTTGGTTTATCATATGAGCTTTTACGCGGTAGTCGCCCGACGGCAGGTTGGTCCAGTAAGCGTCTATAAATGAAACATTGGAGAAGCAGGGCATCAGGGCCGAGTCCACAGCCGTGAGCATCTGCGTGGTTGAGTCATAGTTGATAAGCCAGAACATTACAGAGGCATTGCCTGCGCTGATACTGGCATCCCAGACAGCGGTGGCGACCAGTTCGTTTATGGGCGGCGGGCCGGCAATGACTACCTGCTGCTGAAAAGTATCTGTACACAACACCACACCGTTGGCCGACCAGGTGGCTATCATATATACATTGTAAGTACCCGGGGAAGAGTAAAAATGCCAGGGAGAAGCAAGGGTATCCGTGCCCCCGTCGCCAAAACTCCAGGAGTATGCTACCGTAGCGGGCGCTGTATTCGTATTGATTGTGGTATTGCTGAAGGTAAATGTCCAATTGGTATCGGTGTATGTAAAAGCTGCATTTACATTGGCACAACTGAAACCGCCTGTGCCCGTGCCCGTTACTGAGATACATTGAGTATCAACTGCCGTGCAGCCGGTACCAGTTGCTACCGTCAGGACTACACAATACGTGCCCGCATTGGCATAGGTATGACTTGGTGAAAAAGCCGTAGAGGTGGTTCCGTCGCCGAAATTCCATGCATACGTCGCCCCGGCCCCGCCGCTCGAAGTATTGGTAAACGCATACACCCCCGACGACGAGTTGGTGTAGGTAAAAGAAGCCGCACAAGGCTGCGTTTGCGCCAGCGTTGCACTGCTAAAGAAAAGAAGCAGGAGCGCATACAAAACGGATTTCATAAAGAGTTTTTTAAGAGATTGGAAGGGTATTCACAACAAATCTAAATAATGAGATTGAGTAT
Organism: Bacteroidetes bacterium UBA1952; assembly: GCA_002336725.1. Lineage (GTDB taxonomy): Bacteria > Bacteroidota > Bacteroidia > Chitinophagales > Chitinophagaceae > UBA1952. The sequence goes on from DDEO01000242.1 coordinate 5,517, forward strand.
TTATATTTTTTCTGGAAAAATAAAAAATCCCTTCCCCGGAATTTTCCGGAAAAGGGATTTTTTTAAAAGACCTACGGGGCGGTTGCCTCTTACAGATTCCCGCGCAGCGCCTGCTCGCGCTCGATGCTTTCAAACAGGGCCTTGAAGTTGCCTGCGCCGAAGCTTTGTGCGCCTTTGCGCTGGATGATTTCAAAAAACAGGGTGGGGCGGTCCTGCACCGGCTTGGTGAAGATTTGCAGCAGATAGCCTTCCTCGTCGCGGTCCACGAGAATACCGAGGTCCTGCAGCGGCTTGATTTCTTCGTCAATCTTGCCCACGCGGTCGCCGAGGAAGTCATAATACGCATTGGGCGGAGCCGAGAGAAACTCCACGCCGCGCGCCTTCAGCTCTACCACAGTCTTCACGATGTCTTTGGTGGCTACGGCAATGTGCTGCACGCCTTCGCCTTCGTAAAACTCGAGGTATTCTTCAATCTGGCTTTTCTTCTTGCCTTCTGCCGGCTCGTTGATCGGGAATTTCACGTAGCCGTTGCCGTTGGACATCACCTTGCTCATCAGCGCCGAGTATTCGGTGTTGATTTGCTTGTCGTCGAAAGACAGGATGTTGGCAAAGCCCATCACGTCTTCATACCACTTCACGGTTTCGTTCATGCGGTTCCAGCCCACATTGCCCACGCAGTGATCCACATACAGCAGGCCGGTTTCAGAAGGCGCGTAGTCGCTTTTGCGGGGCTGAAATCCCGGCAGGAAAGCGCCGTTATAGTCCTTGCGCTCCACAAACATATGGATGGTTTCGCCGTAGGTATAGATTCCGGAAATAACCACCTTTCCGTTCTCGTCTTCGAGCGTTTTCGGCTCCATATAGGGCTTCGCGCCGCGACTCACAGTCTCGTTGTAAGAAAGCGTGGCATCATCCACCCACAGGGCGAGTACCTTCACGCCGTCGCCGTGTTTTTTCACGTGTTCTGCAATCGGCGAATCGCTTTTGAGGCCGGTGGTCAGAATCAGGCGGATTTTTTGTTGTTGCAGCACATACGACACGCGGTCGCGCACGCCGGTTTCGGGGCCGGCGTAGGCCACTTCCTGAAAGCCAAAAGCGGTCTTGTAAAAGTGTGCAGACTGCTTGGCATTGCCTACATACATTTCGATATAATCGGTGCCGCGAATGGGCAGAAAATCGGTGGCAGCGCGTTGTTGCAGTTCCTGCGCTACGATTGGGGATTCCATCATTTTATTAGGAAAATTGAATGTTAGAAATTGAAGATCAGCGGGATTACCGCGCCGGAACTATTTCCGGAAATAATCAGCTTTTTTAGGGCCAGATGGCCATAACGGCCTCGCGGAGCAGGCCTCTGCAATGGTGTCGTTTTCTCATGCGGCAATCAATCTGTTACCATGTTGAACGGCGTATTCATACAGTGCTTCCGGGCAAATATCATAGCCGTTGGGCCAATAGATAAAACCTTCTTCCAGACGAAGTTGCTTAAAGAAATGCTCATCGGCAAGTGCGGCAGAGACACCATTTTTAATAAACGGCTTGTAGTCAATTAAAAATTGTTCGCCGTTGTCAAAAGCGACCGATAGGTGATAATCCGGTTTTGGCGAGGCTTCAATAATGCTTTTCATGCAAGTCCTCTCGGCCTGGTGGATGATAACCTGCAATTTCATATAACCTGTTTTATAGTCGCTAAGTTACGAAATGATTTCGGCTTGCCTGCTGCGCAACGGTGCAGGGGATTTATCACCTCTTTACATACAGCCCGATAATCATCAGCGCCAGCGCCATAAAAAGACCTACAAACCACTTGATAAGATCCACTTTCTGCTCGCGCATCTCGGTGCGTAGAACAGATGCCGTCTCCCGCATCTCAGATCGCAGATCTGTGCGCAATAGCTCCAGGTCTTTTTTAATCGCCAACTCAAAAACCTGTTGCTCCTGTTGCACTTTCCCGGACAAAATCGCTTCAACGGTTTCCGTGAGCGCACGTGCTTTCTCCGGATGCCTGAGCTGTTCGTTCAGCAGTTCATAAATTTTGATGCGCTGACTAACGGTCCTCTTTTTCCGGAATTTACAAACACCCTTCTCACTCAATCCAGCTATACGCATACTGGTCGTCCTCAATATCCAGGGCTTCCTGCGTGAGGTGGAGCGGGTGGAAAGTGTCCACCATCACGGCCAGTTCCTGCGTGTCTTCCTTGCCAATGCTTTTCTCAATCGCGCCGGGGTGCGGGCCGTGCGGAATGCCGGCGGGGTGCAGCGTAATCATGCCGCGCGTAACGTGTTTACGGCTCATAAAATCGCCGTCCACATAATACAGCACCTCGTCGGAATCGATATTGCTGTGATAGTAGGGTGCCGGAATGGAGAGCGGGTGATAGTCGTATTTGCGGGGCACAAACGAGCAGATGACAAAGTTGTGCGCATCGAACTGCTGATGCACCGGCGGCGGCTGATGCACACGACCGGTAATGGGTTCAAAATCGTGGATAGACGTAATGTACGGATACTCGGTGCCGTCCCAGCCAATCAGGTCAAAGGGATGGAAGCCATAGGTCATCGGGTATAGAAAGCCCTTCTTTTTGGTGTAAATCAGAAATTCGCCTTGCTCGTCGTGGGTTTCCAAATCCTGGGGCTTGCGGATGTCGCGCTCGCAATACGGCGCGTGTTCCAGCAGTTGGCCGTAGCGGCTCAGGTAGCGTTTGGGGAAGGAAATGGGCGAGGGGCTTTCTACAATAAAAAGCCGGTTTTGCTCGTCCTCAAAATGAATCTGATACACCGTTCCGCGCGGGATGACGATGTAATCGCCATAGCTGAAGGGCAGTTTGCCGTAGGCCGTTTTCACTACGCCCGAGCCTTCATGTACGAAGATTACCTCGTCGCAGTCGGCGTTTTTAAAAAACTCATGGCCTTCCATACTTTTTTGCGGCGCTGCCAAATCAATATGGCAGTCGTTGTTGAAAAGCACCGTTTTCCGGCTTTTGAGATACTGCGCTTCGGGTTTTACATGAAAGCCTTCAAAGGAGCGCGGCTTCAGCAGGCTGTCGGTGGCGGCTTTGGGGCGTACATCGGTCGGCTCGCCGGCGTTGGTAATCACCGTTGGCGGATGCACGTGATACAGCAGCGAGTAGTTGGAAGAAAAGCCTTCGGTAGAAAACAGTTCTTCGCGATACAGCCCGCCATCAGGTTTCTGAAATTGCGTATGGCGCTTGTGCGGAATTTTTCCGAGCGTATAGTAGTGCGGCATGGTGGTTCAAATTTAGCCCAAACTGCCGAAACAGGCGCTGCCTGGGCAGCGGCGGGCGTTAAAATCAATACTGCGTATGCCCCTGCTGCTTTCCTTTTTATTCCTCTTTTCAATGCCGCTATTGGTAAAACAGACCTCTGTCATTTAAATGCACCTGCTACTTTCGTTGGGCTTTAAAAAATCTTTTTTCAATCATGGAAGACCACAATCAGGAAAAGAAAAAACTCTCTTCGGTGTCGGGCCGGCCCATTGCAGAGAATCAAAACGTGAAAACTGCCGGTCCGCGCGGCCCCATGCTGCTCGAAGATTTCTGGTTTCTGGAGAAACTGGCCCACTTCGACCGCGAGGTTATTCCGGAAAGGCGAATGCACGCCAAAGGCTCCGGTGCCTACGGCAAATTCACCGTTACCCACGATATTACGCCCTATACCCGCGCCAAAATTTTCTCCGAAATCGGCAAGGAGACCGAGGTTTTTATGCGTTTTTCGACCGTGGCGGGCGAGCGGGGCGCTGCCGATGCCGAGCGCGACATCCGGGGCTTTGCCGTAAAATTCTATACTGAAGAAGGCAACTGGGATCTGGCCGGAAACAACACGCCGGTGTTTTTCCTGCGCGATCCCTACCGGTTTACCGACCTCAACAAGGCCGTGAAGCGCGACCCGCGCACCAACCTGCGGAGTGCAAACAACAACTGGGATTTCTGGACGCTGCTCCCCGAAGCACTTCATCAGATAACCATCACGATGAGCGACCGGGGCATCCCGAAATCCTATCGCCATATGCACGGCTTCGGCAGCCATGCCTTTAGCCTTATCAACGCACAAAACGAGCGGGTGTGGGTTAAGTTTCACTTCAAAACCGAGCAGGGCATAGAAAACCTCACCAATGAAGAGGCCATTGCCCTCATTGGGCGCGACCGCGAAAGCCATCAGCGCGATTTGTATGAGGCCATCGAGCGGGGCGATTTCCCGAGGTGGAAGCTCAAAATCCAAATCATGACCGAAGCGCAGGCCGATGCCTGTCCCTTCAATCCATTCGACCTGACGAAGGTGTGGCCACATGGCGACTATCCGCTGATGGATGTCGGCGTGCTGGAACTCAACCGCAATCCGGCCAACTATTACGCCGAAGTAGAGCAGGTGGCTTTTAATCCGGCCAACGTAGCTCCCGGTATTGGTTTTTCGCCCGATAGGATGCTTCAGGGGCGTTTGTTTTCCTATGGCGATGCGCAGCGATACCGGCTCGGGGTCAATCATTATCAGATTCCGGTCAATAAGCCGCGCTGTCCTTTCCACAACTATCACCGCGACGGGCAGATGCGGGTGGATGGCAACGAAGGTTCTACGCTCCACTATTTCCCCAATAGCTACGGGCAGTGGGAGGAAAGTCGCCAATATGCAGAGCCACCGTTGCAATTACAGGGCGATGCCTATCACTACGATTTCCGGGAAGACGACGACGATTACTACACGCAGCCGGGAAATCTTTTCCGCCTGATGACACCCGAAAAGCAGCAGTTGCTTTTTAAAAATACTGCCGCCGAAGTGGGTTCTGCCGAACGTTTTATTCAGGAAAGGCACATTGCCAACTGCTATAAGGCCGACCCCAACTATGGCCGGGGCGTGGCCGCCGCGCTGGGAATTGACATCCACACGCTGGGCCTGGAACAGGAGGGCGCTGAAAAATAATCACCCTTTTGTGCTGCGCCTTTTAGAAAAGAGACCGGCTGCCATGTGCAGCCGGTCTCCTTTTTTGTAAGAGAAAATGGGGGCGGCTTTTTCCGGAAATAAAGCACGCGGTATTTCCGGAAAAGCGCCATGCAAAAAGCCCGGCGTTGGGGCCAGGCTTTTTGATAAGCAGGTATGTGGGAGTCGGTATTTCCGGAAAATTTCATGGCATCTTTACCTGTCCTTGTGTGGCTCCAAAGCCCGAAAGCCGGGCAAACACCGCGCGGCACCCGTGGCGGATAGAAGTACCCTTTTAATCTAACAGGCCGGTTTCTTCCGGAAAGACAGACATTGTGGCTCCGGTGCTTTTCATGGGCAGGAGCGGCGACCTGCAAACGGCTATTGAAGAAGGCGCAACGCTCATCCGGGTAGGGGACTGGTATTTTCGGAAAATGCCCGTATCCCGACAGTTATAATTGGAATGAAAAGGTCTGATTTTTCCGGAAATCCGCGCATTCAGCTTCAAAGTTTCACATCAGGCCGGTCTGACACAAGAACCGAGGTCGCGTGTTCGCTTTTTTAAGCTGGTAACGGACTGACTCTTATCTGTCCGCCCACCGCTTTCAATACTTTCATGATGGTCGAAAATTGTGGTTTGGCACCATCCGATAAAGCCTTGTATAAACTGGGTCTGCTCATACCCGTTTCTTCGGCAATCTTCGTCATGCCAATCGCTTTGGCAATATGTCCAATTGCGGCTACGATTTCCGTGTCATTGCCTTCTTCCAAAACTGCATTCAGATATTCAGCAATCATTTCGTTGCTGTCTAAATAGTCTGCTATGTCAAATTTCGATGCGTCCATTTTTCACTTTTTTAATTGCTCCCAAATCGCTTTCGCTTTTTTGATGTCTTTCTCTTGGGTGGATTTATCTCCTCCAATCAGAAGGATAATAATTTTTCCATCAGTTTCCTTGAAATAAATTCTGTAACCTTTCGCATAATTAATTTTCAATTCGCTGATTCCATCTCCAACAGATTTGCAATCTCCAAAATGCGCTTCATTTTCTAATTTTTGAATTCGGAATAAGATTTTTGCTTTTGCGGTTAAGTCGTTCAGCTTTTTTAACCACTTGTCAAATTCCGTTGTTTTTTCGATGAAATACATTTTGAAAACTGTATTCGCCTGGATACGAAATTACAGGAAATGTTTTGTTGATTAGGGGTAAATCTTGGATTTCTGTGTTGTAACGTGCAGAGGCTTGTTGAAGAAAAGAAGCGGTGTTCCTTATCCTGTTGCTTTACACTTGCATCTAAGTTGAATAATGTTTGTAGTTGAATTTAGCATTTCAGCAGCTTTTTTGCCAAGATTGTTTTAGGCGTTGCCTTTAGGTCATGTGAGCTTTACCCATTCGTCGCCATCAAAGAATACCACCTCATTGCTTTTTATTATGAAATTGTCGTTCTCATTTGGCTGTCCCGTATTGTTAAAAGGGTCAAAAGACGCATAATAGTTTCCAGCGTTTGTTTTTGCAAAGACAACATCTGAATAACTGCTAACGTCAAAGTTGGCCAGTAAATCTATTTCCGTCACGTCTTTGAAAACTATGTCTAAAGTGTAGGGTTCTGGGCTTTTGCCGTTCCATTTTCTGACATTGAGCTGTACCTGGACTTGGCGCTGGCCAAAATCACAAGCCAAGCTTACCACCTGTCCATCACATAAAATGTATTTCTGCTTAAATTCTTCCAATAACATAATGGTTGCAACAATAACGCCTAATACCATTTCGCCGCCTAAATTTTG
>DDEO01000105.1 GCA_002336725.1 Bacteroidetes bacterium UBA1952
CGGTGAGGCGCAGGTCGGCGTTGTCGGCCTCGGTAAACAGGGCTTTGAAGACGGTGATAAAGTTTTCGCGCACGCGGTCGAAGGTCTCTTTAAAGCGGCTGTTGGCCGTGCTTTCCACTTCCTCAATCGTGGCCAGCAGCGAGTCGCGGGCGCGCACGAGGTCGGCCTTCTGTTCGGCAATAAAATCGTGGCGTGCCTTCATCTCGGTATAGGCTTCGATGGCCGTGGGGTTGATTTCGCCGAGGCTGTCGAGGCGCTTTTTGAGGCGGTCGGTTTCGGCCTGTAGCTCCTCGAGCGACAGCGTGGTGGTGCGGCCTTCTTCCAGAATGGTGTCGAGGTCCACTTTAAATTCCAGTTGCATCCGCTCCTTCATGCCCGCCAGTTTCAGGCGCATCTCGCCCAGCTTTTCGCGCACGGCGGTCAGCACCGTATCGGCGGCCTCTTTTTCACGGCGTTTTTGCGAAAGGGCCGTTTCGGCGCTGCCCAGGCGGCTGCGCAGCGCGTAATATTCCTTTTCTTCTTCGCGAAGCCGCGCCTCGTCGGCGGTCTTTGCAGCGTTGCGCTTTTCCAGTTCCGCGCTGCTTTCGGTCAGCAGTTTTTCCATTCCGGCAATGCGGCTTTTGCTTTCGCCCTGTTCGGCCTCGCTTTGGGCAATTTGCCCGCGCAGCGTCGTTATCTGCGTTTGCCGGAAACCCGCTTCCTGCCGCAGGTTTTCGAGTTTGCTTTGCTGCTGATGGAGTTGGATGTTATGGGCATTGTAGCCATTTTGGGCGCGGTTGTATTCGCTTTCCACGCCGGCAAAATCGGCTTGTGCGGCCTGCACTTTCCCTTTGATGGTTTCCAGCGTTGCGCGCACCGATTCTACGCTGTTGCGGGCGGTCTCCACGCCTTGCTGCGCTTCGGCCAGTTGGGTTTGCAGGTCGGCGGTGCGGCGGGCGGTGGATTGGCCCATTTGCTCCAGTTGTTCGGCGCGCGAGGCGGCGTTGGATGCGGCAGTGTGGAGCCGCGAAAGTTCGCTTTGCAGTTGCTGCACCGCCCGGTCGGATACTTCGGCGCGGTATCCGGCAAGTTTTTGCTGCACGGCCCCAATGGCGTTTCGCAGTTCGGTGGTTTTGGCGGTGCGCTGCGCCACTTCTTCGGCGAGGCGTTCCAGGTTTTTGGCCCGCCCGATTTTATTGCCTTCAAAAGCGCCCACCGAGCCGCCGTTGGCCGTTGTTGGCCCCATGCGGAAGCGCCCGTTTTTTTCGACCAGCGTAGCGCCCGTGGCGTTGGCGGGCAAACTGCCATCCGGGCAGATATAAACGTCCTGCAAAAGTGCCGAAACCACCGGTGCATAGCGCGGCTCTACTTCCACCACATCGAGCGCAGAGACGCTTCCGGCGGGCATATTTTCCGGAAAAGGGCGGGCATTTTCCGGAAATGCGGCCAGTTGGTCGAGCAGAAAAAAGTTCACCTTGCCCTTTCGGGATTTTTCTAACAAACCAATAGCCGCCACGGCCTCGCCCATGTTTTCTACCACATAATAATTCAGGTAGGGTTCCAGCACGCTTTCGAGTGCTTTGCGGTAGGCGGCGTCGGTGGTGAAGATGTCCGACAGCAGGGGCGCCTGACTGTTCCACTCCTTGTTTTTCCGGAGAAATTTAATGGAATCGGGGTAGCCTTCGAGCGAGTCCACAAGGCTTTTGAGCAGGTCGTATTCGTTGCGGCGGGCATCGAGGGCGCGGCTTTCTTCGGCCAGTTGGGCGCGCAGGGTTTCCAGTTCTTCGCCGCCTTCGGCAATCCGGGTTTTGAGGGCTTCCTGCTTTTCGGTCAGGGCCGTTAGCTCGGTGCGCTTTTGGGTTTCCAGCGTGGCGGCGTCCTGCTGTTCGGTGCGCAGCCGCGCGATTTGTGCGGTGCGGTTGCCCGTCTCCTCTTCCAGTTGGCGCAGGTTGCGGGCCAGGTTGGCGGCGGCGGCATCGGCGAGGGCGGCTTTTTTCTCCGCGTCAAAACCGCCGTGTTGGGCTTTGGTTTGCTCGTCGCGCAGCTGCTGCACCGCCGTTTTCTTTTCGTCAAAAACGGCGCGGGTGGTGTCCAGCGTTATGCGAAGCGTGTCTAACTCGGTACGCAGAGCGGCGAGGGTTTCCTCTGCTTCGGCCTGTCGGTTTCCGGAAAGCGCCACGGCGTTTTGGAGTTCGGCCAGTTGGCTGCCCGCGCCCGAAAGAAACCGTTGCAGTTGGGCTTCGCGCTCTTCGAGGTGGGCTTTTTGCTGCACCGCCAGTTTGAGGTCGCTTTCGCGGTGGCGGATGTCGGCGATGGTTTCGTTAAACGCCTTTTGAAGCGTGTTTAAAGTGCTTTCTTTTTCCTCAAAAAGTGCTTTGTCGTGCGCCAGGGTTGCTTCGCCTTCGGCCACGGCGCTTTCCAGGGCGGCGCGGCGTTCGGTTTCAGTGGCGCTTTGGGCGTTGAGGGTTTTGTATTGGGTATTGAAATGCTCGAGGCTCGCCTTTGCCAGCTCGATGCTGATTTCTTTATAGTCGGCGCGGATGTGCAGGTAGCGTTCCGCTTTTTTCGCCTGATTTTCGAGGGTGCGCAGGTTGTTGCCGATTTCGAAGAGCAGGTCGTCGATGCGGCCTATATCGCTTTCGGTGCCTTCGAGCTTTTGCTTTGCTTCTTTTTTGCGGGTTTTATAGATAGAGATGCCGGCGGCCTGTTCGAGCATCCGGCGGCGGCTACCTTCCTTGTCTTTGATGATATCGTCCACCATGCCCAGCTCGATGATGGCGTAGGAGTCGTTGGAGACGCCGGTGTCGAGGAAGAGGTTGTGGATGTCTTTGAGGCGACAGGCCACGTCGTTGAGGCGGTATTCGCTTTCGCCGCTTTTGTAGAACCGCCGGGTGATGGTAACGGTGGTAAACTCGGTGGGCAGCAGTCCGCGGGTGTTTTCGAAGGTGAGGCTAACCTCGGCCATGCCGGAGCGGGTGCGGGTGCGCGAGCCGTTGAAGATGAGGTCTTCGAGGTTGTCGGAGCGCAGCGATTTTATTTTGTGTTCACCGATGACCCATCGGATGGCGTCCACGATATTGGATTTGCCGCAGCCGTTGGGGCCAACCACGCCGGTGATGGGGTGGTCGAGCAGGATTTGGGTTTTATCGGCAAAGGACTTAAAGCCTTTGATGTCGAGGGATTTGAGCCGCAAGAAATGGCGCGCTTAGGGAGCGGGTGCGAAGTTATGGGGGATTGGGGGTTGGTGGGATGCCTGCGCAGGTGGGACATTTTTGTAGATTTCTTGGTTAGATGAGATATTGCGTCTATTTTTGTAGTAGCAGCTATTTTTTAAGCCCTCTATTCTATAAAAATCAAATAAATGGACGTAAGGGGATATTTTGAAGAAATAAATGCTGAATCACAGCGAATATTTACCTATACTACCTCAAATTATGTTGTGGAATTGGGAAAAGCGCATCATTTATCTACATGCATTTTTGAGTTTTCAGAATATCTTTTTGACAAGGATGAAATGGCGCTGCTAAATACAGTTTCCGCCCAGATAGAGTCTGCTACTTTGAACCTTACCTTAGGTTTATACAGACAGGCTTTTTCTGCTCTACGTTTGGCCTTTGAAATGGCATTGGGCTGCACATATTTTTCCATTAATAAGTTGGAGCACTCCGAATGGTTAAACGGAAAAGCAGATATAAAATGGGCAAAACTTATTGATAAAGATAATGGAGTGCTATCCGTCAGATTCAGTAATGCCTTTTTTTCAGAGATGGCAGCCTTTACAAATGACTATAATAACAGAGCATCTGTTTTATATCGGTCTTTATCCGAGTTCGTTCATGGCAATAATGAAACTTGGTCAAAAAGCGGCATTCTGTTAAACATTAATTATTGTTTGATAGGACGATTTTTCTCTCACCTCATAGAGATGGTGGAAATCATATTATTTGTATTATCGTGTAGATATTTAAAATCCATAGACCAAACCGAAAGAGAGACTATGGATTTCCTATCATCTCAACTAAGCCATATAGAGCCTATAAGAGTTCTTTTTGGAGGACCAAAAACCTAAGTATATGTCGAACTTCTACCTTAGAACAGAAAGTATTAAGCAGGAGGATATCTTAAATCTCTCAGTGCTTAATGATAATGATAATGATATTATTTCAGCTCTTATTTCAGCGGAGCCTTGCCTACTTGAGGGGTCAAGAGGTACAGGTAAATCATTCTTAATGAGAATCGCAGAATTAAAAATTGAAACCGACAAGAAGAATTCGGTTGCTATTTTTGTTTCTTTCAATATAAGCTCTTTGGTTAATACTACTGATTCACTTCAGTTTTATCATTGGATGCTTGCGAAGACACTCAAGGCATTACTAAATACTTTAAGAAAAAAAGGCTTAGTCGTATCAAAACATTCTGCGTGCCTTTTAAGTAATGATGAAAGTGAAAGTGAAAATGATTTAGAGAAAGATTTAAAAAATATAGTAAAAGCCTTTGAAAGCTCTTATAAGGGAAACTCCACGATTAATTTGGAAACACTACCGGATATAGAAGATGTAAAAGATGCTATTGAATACATTTGTAAGGATAATGACCTTGAAAGGGTATATATTTTCTTTGATGAAGCTGCTCACGTCTTTAGGCCTGAACAGCAGAGACAGTTTTTTAGCTTATACAAGGATTTAAGATCACCTTATATTACTTGTAATGCAGCTATATACCCAGGAGTAACCTACTTTGGTGATTCTTTTGAGCCCATCCATGATTGTATATTTAAAAAATTAGATAGAAGTATTAAGGATCATGACTATGTCGAGTACTTTAAGAATATTGTTTTTAATCAATCAGACGCTGTTCTTAAAGACGCTATTAATAATAATTTTACCCTCTTTATTACTTTAGCTCTTTCCTGTGGTGGAAATCCCAGAATTCTATTAAAAACAGTACAGGATTTAAACAGATTTAATTCGCAATCTGTAAATCAATTAATTATGCCAATCAAGGGTTGAAAGCT
>DDEO01000003.1 GCA_002336725.1 Bacteroidetes bacterium UBA1952
AACTAATTTCAGGGAGCTACTTATACCATTTTCAATTTGGTAGCCCTAAATGATGCTGACCCACATAATGGAGATGGCGGGTCAAGCCCGCCATGACGAGTAACGTACGCAATAAATTACAGGAGCATATACCGCCAGCTATTTTAAAATGGTATTATAGGTTTTGCACGAAGATCGGTTGTGCCCAATAAAAAAAGACCTGTCAGGTTTCTGAAACCTGACAGGTCTTTTTCGTAAAAAAAATAAGAATTACGCGCTTGCTGCCTCCTGCTGTCCTACGCCGGCGCGGTGTGCTGCGGCGATAGACTGCTTTACGTCGGCAATGATATCTTCAATATTTTCGGTGCCTACGCTAATGCGAATGAGGCCGTCGGTAACGCCGGCGCGTTCACGGGTTTCGGGCGCTACGCCTTTGTGGGTAGAAGAGGCCGGATGCGAAATCAGCGTGTCTACCGTACCGAGCGAAACGGCGAATTTGCACAGCTTCATCGCGTTGAGGAAATCCACTGCTGCCTCGAAGCCGCCCCGGAGTTCGAAGGCTACCATAGAGCCACTTTTGCGCATTTGCGCTTTTGCCAAGTCGTATTGCGGATGGCTTTTCAGGCCCGGAAAATGCACTTCGGTAACGTCCGGATTGCCTTCCAGATATTCAGCGAGTTTTTGTGCGTTTTCGCAGTGACGATCTACGCGCAACGGTAGTGTGCGGATGCCATTTACGAGCAGAAAAGCGTCAAACGGGTTGGAGTTGCCGCCCAGGAGCCGGAAAGTTTTCACCATGCGGTCGGTCATCAGCTCCGGCGTGCGGGCCACGAGTGCGCCGCCGATTGCCGTGCCGTGGCCGTTGAGGAATTTGGTGGTGGAATGCACAATATAATCGGCGCCGTATTGAAAAGGCTGTTGCAGATACGGCGTGCAGAACGTGTTGTCCACCGCCATAATGAGGTTGTGTTTGCGGCAGAACCGGCCCAGATGCGCCAAGTCCACCAGGCGGATCGTCGGGTTGTCGGGCGTTTCGAGGTAAACGAGTTTTATCTCCGGATGGTCGGCAATCATCTGCTCCATTTCGGCATCGTTATCGAAATCGGCAGCGTAAAAAGAGATTCCAAGCGGCGGCAGGATTTTCTCGAGCGTCTCCTGCGTGCCGCCATAAAGCGAGCCTTGCGTCAGGATGGCATCGCCGCTGCCCAGCGTGCTGAAGAACAGCGTTTGGATAGCCGCCATACCGGAAGCGTGCAAAAGCGCCTGCGGCGTGAGCGGATTTCCGGAATCGTCGGTGAGGCGGAAGCCTTCGAGGGCGGCGATTTTCTCTTCGGCTTCGCGCGTGGTGGGGTTGCCCCAGCGGCTGTAGAGGTAGCCTTCTTCCTGCCCGCTGAAAACGGCTGCGGCCTGCGCGGCATTGTCGAAGGTGTAGGTAGAGGACGCGTAGATGGGCGTGTGGTGGGCGCGGTGGCCGTCGGGGCGGTGGCCGCCGTGGATGCAAAGGGTGTTAAAGCCCTGCATCATGTCTATTTCCGTTGCCATAAGTGGGGCAAAGGTAAGCGAGTTGGGGATTGATAAGGGTTAATTGTTGTTGATGGAGGTTGATGGTTGTTGATGTAGGGGCGACCCTTGTGGTCGCCCTNNACGCCCTATTGGTTGTTGTTGATTATTGTTGATGAATGCCGGTGGGTCGGTTATCGGAAGCTTCTCAGAATTTGCTTTTAAAAACAGCATCTACCTCAATTTCCAGTCCGGGGAAAAGCACGCTTTTCAGCACCTCGCCTTCCGGAAATGGCGGCAGTGCGCGGTATTTTCCGGCTTCCAGCACATAGATAAAACATACGTGCGCTTCGGGTATAACGACCCAGTATTCCTGTACGCCGCTTTCTTCGTAGATCTCGTATTTGAGCTTCATTTCCTTGCGGGTATTGCCGGGCGAGAGGATTTCCACCACCAGATCGGGCGCACCGAGGCAGCCGCGCGGGTCCATCTTAGCCGGGTCGCAGATGACGCACAAATCCGGCTGAAGCACCGTGATAATATCCTTGTCTTTTTTGCTTTTTCGTGGGAAACGAACGTCGAACGGCGCTGTAAATAGCTGACAGGGCTTTTCCTGAAAATAAGGAACGAAGGCGTTTAATAAGTTGGTGGATACCGCCTGATGTCCCCAGGAAGGCGCCGGACTCATCCGAAAAATTTTCCCCCGAATAAGCTCTATGCGTTCTTCAATCGTCCAGCGCAGATAATCGGCGTAGGTGTAATTTCCGGAATAATTGAAGTCCGGCTCGGTGAGCAGCGGGGGCTTTTGCACGGTTTCCATAAAGAGCAATTTACGGAAATTTCTTCTCCCTACTGCCGACCCATAAAAAAAGCGCCCCGCAAAATGCGGAACGCTTTTTTAAAACCTGGTCCTTTAAGCCAAAGGCTTACTTCACTTCTTCATACTCGGCATCGGCTACCGGGCCATCATTTCCGGAATTTTGCGGGCCGCCTTCGCCGCCCATGCCTTCTGCGCCGGGTGCGCCTTCGGCAGATGCTTTGTACATGTCTTCAGAAGCCGATTGCCAGGCGGCGTTCAGGGCTTCCACCGCGCTGTCGATACGGCTCATGTCCTCGGCTTTATGGGCTTCGCGCAGGTCATTGGCTGCCTTTTCAATGGCTTCCTTTTTCTCCGCCGGAATCTTGTCGCCGTATTCTTTCAGTTGCTTCTCGGTGTTGAACACGAGGCCGTCGGCCATATTCAGTTTTTCCACGCGCTCGCGCACTTCCTTGTCGGTGGCTTCGTTGGCTTTCGCCTCGTTTTTCATGCGCTCGATTTCTTCTTTGGAAAGACCGGAACCGGCTTCGATGCGGATGTTTTGCTGCTTACCGGTGCCCTTGTCCTTCGCCGTTACGTGCAGGATGCCGTTCGCGTCAATATCAAAGGTTACTTCGATTTGCGGTACGCCACGCGGGGCCGGCGGAATGCCGTCGAGGTTGAAGCGACCCAGCGATTTGTTGTCTTTCGCCATCGGGCGCTCGCCTTGCAGCACCACGAGGTCCACGCTCGGCTGATTGTCGGCAGCGGTCGAGAACGTCTCGGTTTTGCGCGTCGGGATGGTCGTATTGCTTTCGATGAGTTTGGTCATCACGCCGCCCATCGTTTCGATACCGAGGGAGAGCGGCGTAACGTCGAGCAGCAGCACGTCTTTTACGTCGCCGGTCAGTACGCCACCCTGAATGGCTGCGCCAATGGCAACCACTTCGTCGGGGTTTACCGAGCGGTTGGGCTTTTTACCAAAGAACTTTTCTACCACTTCGCCGATTTTCGGGATGCGCGTAGAGCCGCCCACCATAATCACTTCGTCGATTTGCGAAGCGTCCATGCCGGCATCTTTCAATGCTTTGCGGCAAGGCTCCAGCGTGCGCTCGATGAGGCTGTCGGCCAGGCTTTCAAACTTGGCGCGGGTGAGTTTTTTCACCAGGTGCTTGGGCACACCATCTACTGCGGTGATATAGGGCAGATTGATTTCGGTTTCCTGCGAAGAAGACAGCTCGATTTTGGCTTTCTCAGCGGCTTCTTTCAGACGCTGCCAGGCCATCGGGTCTTTGCGCAGGTCCATTGCTTCGTCCTGCTTAAACTCATTGGCCAGCCAGTCCATAATCACCTTGTCGAAGTCGTCGCCGCCGAGGTGGGTGTCGCCGTTGGTAGATTTTACTTCAAAAAC
>DDEO01000119.1 GCA_002336725.1 Bacteroidetes bacterium UBA1952
CTGGACTATTTTCTGGATAGGCTCTTAGGGAAAGGCTTTGTGAGGCTATTGGACCTGAATTTAAGCGGGAGGCTGCCGCAGCCGCCACGCTACTTTTTCATGTGGCTGATCATAAAAAGCGAAGAGCCGCAAATCACCAGAATGCCTGCCACAAAAACATAATCGGCGATGATTTCGAAGGCACGGTGGTTGATTTTTTCCCGCAGCGAAAGGAAAGAAAGAAGGGTGCTGATGGTAAAAAGAACGATAGCGGCGGCGGAGAATCTGTCGATAAGATGCGGGTACAGAAAATCGCCGTCGTTTACCGAAGTAAAAACGATGAAGCTAAAACCCAGCATGGTCGCCGAAACGGAAAGGATATGCTGGGAAAAATTGTTGTTGCGGGGGCGCATGAGTGGATGGGGCTTTGAGAATAAATTTACGAAGCCGACAACCGTTTCCGGCAGGATATTTTCCGGAAATTTACGGTAGGAAAACAAAGGAACCCGCTCGGCTCCAGTCAGAGCGAGCGTTGCGGATGCAAAAGAGCGGCTCCTTTTTCAGGCAGCCGCTCTTTCTTTTTTAAATTTAAAAATACCTTACTGCTTCACCTCAAGCCTGCGAACGGCAATCGCACCACCTTCCAGCTCGATGCGCAGCAGATAAATTCCGGAAGCCAGATGGCTGATGTCGAGGCGCTGTCCGGCACCATCGGTTACCGGAACATTGCTAATGACCGCACCGGCGATGTCCAGAATACGAATCGCCTTCATGGCCTGTGCGTTGGTGTTCTGAACCGTAACAAAATGGCTGGCCGGGTTCGGGAACAGCGTTATCTGTCCGTCGAGCGTTACGTTGTTGACTTTCACATTGCTCACCACAACGGTAGTCGTTACGCTGTCGGCACCGCAGCCATTCGCCACATAATAGGTAACGGTGTAAGTGCCGTTGGCCATATAGTTGTGCGTCGGGTTCAGGGCAATATCCGTGAAACCGTCGCCGAAGCGCCATTCGCGGGTGGTAACATTGGCAGACCCCGTTGCGGAGAAGGTGAAGACCGGCGACTGGTTGTTAACGGTGATGGCACCGGCTACCGGCAGCGGGTTGATGCTTACATTGATGGTATCGCGTCCAATACAGCCGCTGGCGCTGGTTACGCGAACGTTGTAAGCACCGGCTGTGGAAACGCTGATCGTTCGTGTGGTTGCGCCGTTGCTCCACAGATACGAAGAACCGGAGTTGGCGGCATCGAGGGTCAGCACGGCGTTGGCACAGATAGCGGTATCGTTGCCCAGGGCTACAACCGGTGTTGGATTGACAGTTACGTTGATGGTGTCGGCCCCTACACATCCGGCAGTATTGGTAACAAGCGCGATGTAGGTTCCGGAGTTGCGCACGGTAATCGTCCGGGAGGTTGCGCCTGTATTCCACATATAAGTAGCGCCGGTGTTAGCGGCATTGAGGGCCACTGAATTTCCGGAACAGATAGCGGTGTCGTTGCCGAGGTTTACCGTTGGGGCTGTTTTGTTGGTAATGATAACAGTGTCGCTGCCCACACATCCGCTTGCATTGGTAACGGTAACATAGTATTTACCGGCTGCGTTTACGGTAATCGTCTGGGTGGTAGCGCCGTTGCTCCACAGATGTGTAAGTCCGGGGTTTCCGGCATCGAAAGAGACAATGGCACCGGGGCAGACCGCCATATCGTTGCCCAGGTTTACGGTGAGCGCAGCGCCTGCGGTAACGTTGATGGTATCGCGCCCGACACAGCCATTGGCATTGGTTACGACCACGTCATAAGTACCCGCAGCGTTTACGGTGATGGTCTGTGTGGTAGCGCCGGTATTCCACAGATAAGTAGCGCCCGGATTTCCGGCATCCAGAGGCACCGAATTACCACCGCAAATGACGGTATCGTTGCCCAGGTTTACAGGCAGCGGTGCCACCGTTACGACAATCGTATCGCGGCCCACGCAGCCGGCGGCATTTGTTACGGCAACCGAATAAGTACCGGAAGCCGTAACGGCAAGGGTTTGGGTCGATGCCCCGCCCGGATTCCAGGAATAGGTAGCGCCCGGGTTTCCGGCATTGAGCGTGATGGAATTTCCGGAACAGAAAGTGGTATCGTTGCCCAGATTGACGGCAGGCGGAACGCCGGCGCAAAGCGTATTAAACGCAACGCCGGTTGACCAGCCGCTCTGCTGACCGGTAGCACACAGGCTGCGCACATAAACGGTATCGGTGCTCAAAGGCGCGAGGCCCGTAACGAAGGCGGCTGTTACGCCGGGGAGGGCTGTGCCGGAGGCAACCACACCGCCGGAACGCACTTCATATTGATAGCCATTGGCCGGAGGCGGAACGGGGGCCGTCCAGTTTATTGTGGCCGTGGTAGCCGTAATGCCCGAAACGGTTACGCCGGTTGGGCCGGCACAAAATACCCCATCTACCGAAAAGCTGTCGAGCAAGATGTCGTCATAAAAATTGTTTGACAACGATTTATCTACACTAAAGCGGAACTGCGCGTTGGCGATGCCGTTGAAGGATGCCGGCAGGGTGATATTCTGCGTACGCCACGCGGCAGCGTTTGTGGTATCATCAAAAAGCGTTACCCATGCAGTTCCGTTGTAGCCTTCCAGCTTCAGATTATTGTTTGTACGTGGTTGCGTCTGCGTATTATTTTTAAACCAGTCAAACTTCACATAAGCACCGCTCAGGCTGGAAAGGTTAATTATCGGACTGGCGAGCGTTACGACCCCATTGAAAGGTGAAGATGCATCTACCCAGGTAAACGTGCCGGCGGGACGGCCATTTGTGGTAGTACCGTAAGCAAAACCAGTACCAAACTTCCAAAACATAGTAGCAGTCGTGCTATTGATAGAATTGGTATTAGTCCAGCAGTTGGGCAGTGCACCAGTATTAAAGCCCTCTGCAAAAGGAGCGGCATACGTTGCGCAGGCCGTGGTAAAGGTGCGGCCCGGTGTCCAGACACTAGTGTCGCCGGGGCCACAGATGCCCCGAACATAAACCGTATAAGTAGTAACTGGAGAAAGGCCCGTTACGGTCGCCGTAGTAATACCGGCAGCAGTATTTCCGGATGCGGCCAGACCAGTTGCTCCGGAACCCGCAGTACCAGAAGAGCGTACCTCGTAGCGATAGCCGGCGGCAGGTGCAGGCGTGGGCGCATTCCAGCTGATAACTGCGCCGGCATTGGTGATAGAGCCAGTCGTAACCGTACCGGGAGTTATGCAACTGGGTACATCCATAACGGTAAATTCGTCAATACCCTGATCCAAAATACCTCCCCCGTAATTGGAGTTGGAGGCAAAACGGAACAAGACCGTCTGACCGGCATAAGCAGCCAAGCTAATGGTATTCTGCGTCCAGAAAGATGTAGAGTTAGTGGTCGCAAATGTAGAGTTGCTGGTGCTGTGCTGATAAATAGAAGTCCAGGTGGCGCCGTTATCGGTACTGATAAGCACCTGAAGCGGGTATGGGTCAGATCCAGAAGCGCCAGTTGTTCCCTTATATCCGTCATTTCCAAGCCAGTAATAATATTGAAGCTGCTTGCCCGCGCCGCTCAAATCGAAAGAGGGCGTTTGCAATCTGTAAGTATTGCTGCTGGTAGATGCCAGATATACATACAGATAAACAAAGCCGGTGCCGGCGAAAGGCGCACTTGCACCATAAGTAGCATCTGACGCTGTACCAACCCAGTTGTAACTACTGGATCCGCTGTTGGCCGCCAGCCAGCAAGGCGGAAGACCGCTCGATAGGAAGCTTTCCAGATAAGGGTAAGTAGTGATAACGGGACAGGCAGTTGTAAAGCTGTTCATAGCCGACCAGGAACTGGTATCGCCGGGGCCGCAAACGCTGCGAACCCACCAGTTGTAAGCCGTAGAAGGAGTTAAGCCGGTAGCCGTATAGGGATTCGTTACCGCCCCGGTGCGGGTGTTGGTCGCAGAACCGAGCGTGCTGCTGGTGCCATATTCTACCTGATAATCCGGAGCCGTGCCGGTCCAGGCCAGCGTAGCATCGGTGGTTGTAATACCGGAAACAGCCGGTGCAGTCGGCTTGGCGCAGGTGGCGATGCTGAACGTGCCCGGACACGGACTCTGCGGCGAGGGCCAGGTGTCGAACATCAGGTAATACGTCGTCCCGGCCGTTACCGTTACGGTTACGGTCTTTGTAATCGCAGAACTGGTTACATTGCCCACACAGTTGGTGCCGGCAGTCGTGGGGCAACCATCAAACACAAAAATGCCCACATAGGATGTTGAGGGAGATCCATCATAGGAAATCTCTATAGCACCGCTTGTCGTGGGCGTAAAAGTATAAAGGG
Organism: Bacteroidetes bacterium UBA1952; assembly: GCA_002336725.1. Classification (GTDB taxonomy): domain Bacteria; phylum Bacteroidota; class Bacteroidia; order Chitinophagales; family Chitinophagaceae; genus UBA1952. Next base: position 4,319 of record DDEO01000119.1, read on the forward strand.
CTTCGTAGCCGCCGTAGTAGAGGGTACTGCCACACGAAGAGGTTACGTTGGAAGACGTAATGTCGTTGGTGGTACCGCATACGACAGCCTGGTTGAACACCGGCAACGACGCGATGGCCGTCGCGTTCGGACAGGTCGTGGCCGCTGCCTGCCCTGCCGAAAACAGCAGCGCCAGCGAAACTCCGAGTGTGGAAAGTAGCTTTTTAAGTCTCATATAAACAAAGAGGGCCTACTTTATTAGCGGGTTTTCGGCACTATCCCGTTTTGAAGAAAAGTTTTCTGATGAATGCCTCCCGACACCGCAACCGACGGCGCAACAACAGGCGAACGGTAAAATTAACTAATTCTGAGGGTAACAATTCTTTTAGAATCAGAAATTTATCTGTAAAAAGCGCCGCCGCTGTTTCTGCAGTATGCTTCCCGCCCAAAATTGCCCATGCAGCAGGCCGGATACCGGCGATTTTCCGGAAACAGATACCCCGGTTCCGCCGCACACGCCTTCCTGACCGGCATACGCTCAATATTGCTCCTCGCTGTTCGGAAAATCCTTGGTTTTCACATCGCGGATATAGCTTTCTACCGCGCCCTTCATCTCGTCATAGAGATTGAGATAGCGGCGCAGAAAACGGGGCGAAAAGTTTTTGGTAATGCCCAGCAAATCGTGAATGACGAGCACCTGCCCATCCACCCCGCCGCCCGCACCGATGCCAATCACCGGGATAGACACCGATTTTGCTACCTGCTCGCCGAGCGCCGCCGGAATTTTTTCCAATACAATTGAAAAGCAACCGGCTTTTTCGAGCAGCGCCGCATTTTCCAGCAAAAGCGCCGCTTCTGCCTCTTCTTTAGCCCGCACCGAGTAGGTACCAAACTGATAAATGCTTTGCGGGGTCAGCCCCAGATGCCCCATCACCGGCACGCCTGCCGAGATAATGCGGCGGATGCTTTCTTCTACCTCTGCCCCACCCTCGAGCTTAATGGCGTGTGCGCCCGATTCCTTCATGATGCGAATGGCCGAGTGTAGTGCCTGTTTGGAATCGCCCTGATAAGAGCCAAAGGGCAAATCCACGACGACCAACGCCCGGTTTACGCCCCGCACCACGCTCTGCGCGTGATAGATCATCTGATCGAGCGTGATGGGCAGCGTCGTCTCGTGGCCGGCCATCACGTTGGAAGCCGAGTCGCCTACCAGCAACACATCAATACCGCCATCGTCGAGCACCCGCGCCATAGAGAAGTCATAGGCGGTGAGCATCGATATCGGCTCGCCGCGCTTTTTCATCGCCTGAAGGGTGTGGGTGGTTACTTTCTTGATTTCGCTGTGAACAGACATGGAGAGACAGTGTGAGCGCCAAAGTTCTAATTCTGCTTTCTAAGAACCAAACCGCAGTTGCCGCCCGGTATTTTCCGGATTTCAGACACCATCCGGCAGCCGGTTTGCGGCCTTCCCGCCCGGCAAGATGCCTTTATAGAAGGCTTTTTTTCCGGAAAACAGCAGCGTCTTATACCATTTAGACAGCTAAATCACGCATCGTTAGCCTCACCCCCGGCCCCTCTCCGAAGGAGAGGGGGGCCGAATTGCAGTGTTCATTTTAGCTGTCCATTTGGTGTTACATCCCAAAAA
>DDEO01000021.1:0-265 GCA_002336725.1 Bacteroidetes bacterium UBA1952
GGCTCCAGCGGCTCGCCGGTTTTGATTTATAACCATGCCGGATATGGCCCCCGGAATGGCGGGCTGATGATGGATGCATCGCGCGTGCTGCTGATGGGCGTTTTGTATGCAGGGCCGCAGTATGCGCCGGGCGGCGAAGTGCCGACGCAAGCCCCGCTCCTGCGCATCCCCAACAACCTGGGTCTCGTGGTGAAGGCAGAACGGATTCTGGAGTTACAGGCGCTTTTGACGTGAGGGATGATACCAAATGGGCAGCTAAAATGAA
>DDEO01000021.1:306-7827 GCA_002336725.1 Bacteroidetes bacterium UBA1952
AGGGGCCGGGGGTGAGGCTAACGATGCATGATTTGGCTGTCTAAATGGGATGAAGTACCCACCGGATATCAGCCGCTTTTGTGCGCATTTCACTCCGGCCCCGCCAGTTGCCGAAACGCATTCAGCACCGCCTGATGCAAAATTGTTGCATGGTTTTCTTCGGGGAGATAATCAAAAAAGAGCTTCATTTCCGGAATCTTCGCATTCCGGATTTTTTCGGCCAGCAGGTTGGCATCCACTTCCATGACGTGCGGCTTTTCAGACGGTGTCAGTCCTTCTTTGCCAACGGCAATATAGACTCGCACGGGGCGGGGAAAAGCCTTTGGCAAGGGTGCATCCAGCAGCGAGCCGTCATTCCACCACAGGCTGGGGCTAACGATGAGGTAGGTATCAAAAAGCGTTGATTTCCGGAAGAGAATCTCTGTGGCCAGCAGACCGCCAAACGACTGCCCGATGAGGGTTTTTCCGGAATTGGTTTTGAATTTCCGGGCGATGAAGGGCTGCAATTCCTGTTCTATAAAAGAAATAAACCGGTCGGAATGGCCCGCCGTGGGAAAGCGTTTTTTATCGGCGGCGACGGCGGAGGGAAAGGTAAAATCGCGGCGGCGGTCTACGGTGGCAATGCCAACGACAATAGACTTCGGCACCCGCGCTATCCACTCAAAGCTGTTGTATTGCACGAGGCCGGCGATGTGAATAAAATCCTCGTTGGCCGAGCCGTCGAGCAAGTAAATCACCGGATAGCGAACGGTGTCTTTCGGGTTGTAGCCTTCCGGCAGATAGATATTGAGCGTGCGGTCTTCGCCCAGTATTTTGGAATGCAGCTCGTGGATTTCTCCCAGAACAAACGGCTTCGATTGCGCCGCTGACAGCAGCGGGGCGAGCAATAGCAGCAGGAATGCGAACGCGTTTTTCATGCCGGAAATTTCCGGTAATTTCCGGAAATTATCCCTAAAAAAACAGCCACTTCCTACCGACGAATCTCCCTCTTCACGGCGTGCCGAAAATCGTCGTCAGCACATTTTCCGCCACATGACCCCAGTGATACCTCCGATAGAAGGCTTCCGGGGCAGTTGCCGGTCTTTTGATAGCTGCACCAATGTCGTTTACAAAAGCATCCCAGTCGCCATCGGCGGAAACGAAAAGGGCCTCGCCGCACGCGCTGCGTTCCAGTCCGGCGGCCCCACTGTGGCAGCTCACCACGCACTTGCCCCATGCGAGCGCCTCTACGGCCTTGGTCTTGATGCCGCCGCCGGTCAGCACCGGGTTGAGCATCACGTCGCAGGCCTGCAGAAAATCGTCGAGGCTGGGCAGAAAGCCGGTATAATGGACCGTGTTTTTTCCGGAAATCTTGAGCTTTTGCGCCTCCGGGAGGCCCTTTCCGGCAATCAGGATTTCAAAGGGCTGGCGGGTAGCTTCCAGGCGCGGCGACACCTCATCGAGCAGATAGTCTATTGCTTCGGCGTTGGGCTGGTAGTCGAGTGCGCCGAGGAAATAGAGCCAGGGTACGTCTGCGCGGATGCCCAGTTGCTGCGCCAGCCTTTGGCGGGCCTGCGGGTCGGGTGCGGGCGTTGCGGCGAGTGGTGTGCCGTAGGGCGCTACATGACATTTATTTTCCGGAATTTTCCAGTGCTGTTGCGCCCATTGGGCATCCTCTGTGGTTACGAAGAAGGTGCCATTGGCCTGCCGCATGGCCCAGCTTTCATACCGCGCCAGCACTGGCCACCACGGTTTGCCCATCGTCCGGAATCGCTCCGATTCGATATTGTGGCTGCGCAGAAACCACGGGATTTTCAGCGTGCGGGCGAGGGCGTGTGCCGATGCGGCCATGTAGGGATGCTCGCAGAAGATAGCCTTCACCGATTCCTTGCGCCCGAGCGTTTCCAGTGGTTTTTGATAGCGGAAGGGCAGATAGCGCAGCGGGCCGGCATCGAAGATTTTGTGCAGGAGAAAAGGCTCCGGGCGGTTGGGCGCGTTGTTTTGGGTGCCGGCCACATGGTCTTTGCAGAGCAGGGCCAGGTGGCGGTGCATCTCTGCAATGCCAAGGTGCCCGCCGTTGGTGGGCGGCAGAAAGGGATAGGGAACGATGGCGAGCAGCGGCGGGAAAGGATAAGACATACCGGATGCTGTAAAATTCCGGAAATTATCTTCAGGATAACCGGGAAAGCCCAAAAAGAAAGCCGACACGCGCGGGATGCGTGTCAGCTTCCGGAAATGGACACAAAGTCGGTGCTTTATACTCGTTTGGCACCTGAATCCTGCACAGTCCTTGCCGCTCCGGCCCTTACGCAGCAAGGCTTTCCGGGGGATTCTACATATAAAATTTAGATGGCCACTTGGTATAATTTACCCCTTGCACCGTATAACAGAGCACTCACATTCCTACCCCCTCATAGTCCGGAACTCAATCCGGCACAGATGATATGGCGCTGGATTAAAGACCGGTTGGCAAACAAGGCTTTTGAGACGCTGCAAAAAGTATCAGACGCAGTAGCAGATATTATCAACACGCTTACCACAGGCATCGTCAAATCCATCACAGGGTGGAATATGTACAAAGACGCTATGCAAATATTGACTGCCTAAATGGTATTACGTCTGATAAATCATTGCAGATAAACATGAGAACAAAATAACTGCCGAAAAAGAACTCAAAACTTACGGGACAGGTTAAGGACGGGAACCTATACCGAACTTCAAAGCCGAGAATTGTAAAAAACCGTTGATTTCCGGAAAATTTCCGGAAAAGAAGTATTTAAAACTCCGCCGGCAGGTTGAGCAGGGCTTCGGCGGCAATCATATCGTCGTGCAGGATGCGGTCGCGGTCCATAAACGGAATCTGACTGCGCACCAGGCTGTAAACGCCTTCCAGCGTCGGCGAGGTCTTGTCCGGACGGCGAAATTCCAGCGCCTGTGCGGCGGTGAGCAGTTCAATGCCCAATACGCGCTGCACGTTTTGAAGCACACGGCGCAGTTTTGTGGCCGCGTTGGCACCCATGCTCACATGGTCTTCCTGTCCGTTGCTGCTCACGATGCTGTCCACCGAAGCGGGCGTACACAAACCTTTATTCTGACTCACGATGGCAGCGGCGGTGTATTGCGCAATCATAAAACCGCTGTTCAGGCCGGCATCGGGGGCGAGGAAGGGCGGCAGTCCGCGCTGTCCGGAAACCAGCAGATACGTGCGTCGCTCGGAGATATTGGCCAGTTCGGCCATGGCAATCGCCAGAAAATCGAGGTGCAGCGCCAGCGGCTGTCCGTGGAAATTGCCGCCGCTCAGGATGGCATCTTCGTCGTGGAAAACAATCGGGTTGTCGGTAACGGAGTTGATTTCAATTTCCAGCACGCGGGCCACGGTATCGAGCACGTCTTTGGTCGCGCCATGCACCTGCGGGATGCAGCGGAAAGAATACGGGTCTTGTACTTGTTTTTTCTCTTTTTCCTGCAACGCGCTGCCCTGCAACAGACGTGTCATCTGGGCGGCGGTTTCTACCTGACCGGGATGCGGACGCACGCGGTGGATGGGTGCGCGAAATGGTTCTTTTTTGGCGTCGAAAGCTTCGGCGGAAAGCGCGGCAATCACGTCGGCCCACTGCGAGAGGCGGCGCGCCGTCAGCAAAGCCCAACAGCCGTAACCGCTCATAAATTGGGTGCCGTTGAGCAAAGCCAATCCTTCTTTGGCGGCCAGCGGCAGGGGTTCCAGCCCGGTGCGCTTCAGGGCTTCTTCGGCCTTTATTTTCTCGCCGTTCATCCGCACCTCGCCTGCCCCGAAAAGTGGCAAAGAAAGATGCGCCAGCGGGGCCAAATCGCCCGACGCACCCAGCGAGCCGAGTTCGTAAATCACCGGCGTGATGCCGAGGCTGTAGAACTGCGCCAGCCGCTCCACCACCGCCGTCCGCACGCCGCTGTAGCCCTGACTCAGGCCGTGGATTTTGAGCAACAGCATCAGCCGCACGATTTCTTCCGGCACTTCGTCGCCCATGCCGCAGGCGTGGCTGCGCACGAGGTTTTCCTGCAACTGCGATAGTTCTTCGGGCGCAATGCGGACGTTGCACAAGGAGCCGAAACCGGTGTTGATACCGTAGAACGTATCGCCTTTTTGCAACTTGGCATCGAGGTAAAAACGGTTGGCGTTGATGCGGTCGGCAGCGTCGTCGGAAAGCTGGATGCGGTCTTCGGCCAATAAGAGGGGCAAATCTTCCAGCGAAAGATGATGAGGCAGGGCGTTCATATGGCCTGCAAAGGTAGGAAGCGGGGAAAGGGCTGCACACACCCTCGTCACAGAACGCGGATAAAACGGATGAAGACGGATTTGCACAGATGCTGATAGAAATCCGTAACAATCTGCGTTCCAACAAAAAAACCGGACGGATTTCCGGAAATTTCTCTCCAACACCCTCGTCACAGAACGCGGATAAAACGGATGAAGACGGATTTGCACAGATGCTGATAGAAATCCGTAACAATCCGCGTCGTCCGCGTTCCAACAAAAAAACCGGACGGATTTCCGGAAATTTCTCTCCAAAAAACCCGCCCGGTTTTCTTAAAGCAAGCATATTTACTCTTCTTCCGGCCCGCAGATTTTAAACACCGTGTCCTGCAAATCTTCGCCCATGCGCAGTTGGCAGGCCAGGCGGCTGTGGTCGGTCGCGTCGGGCAGCGTGTCGAGCATATCGAGTTCGGCATCGCTCACCGGCGGCAGGTTTTGGCCGCCTTCCAGCACCTGCACGTGGCACGTAGCGCACAGCGCCATGCCGCCGCAGGTCGCCAGGATATGATAGCCGTGGGCCTTCAGGGCTTCCATCAGGCTCAGGTTCATATCGTCGGGCGTTTCAATCACCTGCCGCTCGCCGTTGCGGTCTTCAATGGTAACGGGAATCATCATAAGGCAGCCGTTTTTCCGGAAAAAGAAGGGATTTTAAAACGCATTTACACCGTTTACGGTGGTGTATTTAAAGCTCAGGTGTTGATTGGGATACACGTGTTTAAACGCGCTTTGCGCCATCAGCGCCGCCTCGTGGAAACCGCTCAAAATCAGCTTCAGCTTTCCGGGATAGGTGTTGATATCGCCAATGGCGTAGATGCCCGGCACGTTGGTAGAATAGTCAAAAGTATCTACCGCAATGGCCGATTTCTCGATGTTGAGGCCCCAACCGGCAATCGGGCCGAGCTTGGGACTGAGGCCGAAGAGCGGCACGAGGTAATCGGCTTTCAGCACGCTGATGTTTTTTTGGTCGTCCATCACGTGCACCTCGCGCAGGCGGCCATTGCCGTCGAGTTTGGAAACATTGGATTTCAGAATCAGGTCAATCTTGCGGTCGGAGGCCAGTTGGAAAACTTTCTCTGCCGAGTCGGGTGCGCCGCGAAAGGTTTCGCCGCGGTGGATGAGCGTTACTTTAGAAGCAATATTGGCGAGGTAAATCGTCCAGTCGAGCGCCGAATCGCCGCCACCGGCCAGCACCACTTCCTTGTCTCGGAAGGTTTCCGGATTTTTCACCACATAAGCCACGCCCTTTCCTTCAAAATCGGTGAGGCGCTCTACGGCGGGCTTGCGCGGCTCAAAACAGCCGAGGCCGCCGGCGATGACAATCACCTTGCTGTGAATTTGCGTGCCGTCGTTGGTCGTAAGGGTAAAATGTCCGTTTTCGTCGCGCTCGATTTGCTCCACGCGTTCGCCGAGGGTAAACGAAGGCTTGAAAGGCTCAATCTGTTTCATCAGATTGTCCACCAGTTCCTGTGCTTTCACTTCCGGGTAGCCGGGGATGTCGTAGATGGGCTTTTGGGGATAAATCTCCGAAAGCTGACCGCCCACCTGCGGCAGGAAGTCCACGAGGTGGCAGCGCATTTTCAGCAATCCGGCCTCAAAAACAGAGAACAGACCTACCGGGCCGGCGCCGATAATACAAATATCAGTCGAGTGTTTTTCGCTTGTCATAATCGAAATAGGGTACGCTTGGATGCGGAAGCCGTTTGTGATATGCTCTGTAACAACATTCCGGGGCGCAAAGTTCCCCATTTTCAGCCATATTTAAGGACGCGCCGGTAAAGGTTTTTGATGTCTTTGGGAAAGATTAAGAAACAGCGTATGATTTATCCTGACAGCAAGCCACAAAAGGCTGTGCTATGCCTGACACATACCCGACGTGCCGGTCTTTTGGTTTCTTCAAACCGTGTGCCTTTCCGGAATTTCCTGTACAGCGTACCTTGCCCGTTATGGCGAAGCAGAAAAAAACGACCCAAAAGCCGAAGGCCCCCGCATCGGCATTGATGATTACAAAGAAAGAAGCCGGAAAATTAAGTCCCAATCAGGCCGCCTTCAACAAGCTGACGGCCCGCATCGAAAAGCTGCGCAAAGATATTGAGCGAAAAGAATCGCAATTAGAAAAAGCCATTCAGCTTTACGGCGCTGGAATTCCACCGCTCGAGGAGCAGCGGGCACGGCAAAACCGGGAAATGCTCTCGCTCGCCATGCCGTTTTATCGAAAAGACAAGATGCCTAAAACCCTGCAAGCCGGCTTTAAAGCCATGCTCCGGGACCTGCTCGACAACGCAATACAACTGGGAACGGGCGAGCCGGACGAAGAACTGAAGGCTTTCTTTGCCGAGATACAAGGCGAAGACTACGACGAGGTGGCCAAAAGAGAAGATAAAGAAATGCAGAAAGAAATGCGCGAGCAACTGGAAGACCTGGGCATAGATATAGACTGGAATGAAGACGAGCCAATGACGGAGGAGGCAATGGCTGAGAAGATGCGGAAATTACAAGAGCAGCTAACCGAGAAAATGGCGGAGGAGCAGGAGCGTCGGCAGAATGCATACAAGACCCGCCCCAAAACGGCGAAGGCGCTGGAAAAAGAAAAAAAGCAACAAGAGGCCGAGGCTTATCGGCAAAAAAACATCACGACCATCTATCGCCAACTGGTAAAGCTGCTGCACCCCGACCTGGAGCGCGACGAGGAGCGCCGACTGGAAAAAGAAGTGCTGATGAAGCAGGTAACCGAAGCCTACGAAACCAAAAACCTGCACGCCCTCCTGATGCTGGAACTCAAATGGGTACACAACGAAAACAGCCATCTGGAAAGCCTCACCGAAGAAAAGCTGGCCATTTATCTGGAGATTTTGCGCAAGCAGGCGATAGAGCTGGAGCAGCAAAAATGGCAGGTTATAAACCAACCCCGATACCATGTGCTGGTAGAACGCTATGGCTATAGCCCGCTCACCTATCCGGAAAAAGCCGTAAAGGAAGACATGGACTATCTGAAGGATGGTATCTCAAGAAGAGAATGGGATCTGGAGCGCATGAAAGGCCCCAAACCACTTCCCATCCTGAAAGAAATCGTGCGCGACTGGATGGAGTCTCAGAAAAGCCATGAGTTGGATTTTCTGGTGGAAATGCTTTTTGCGCAAAGGGGATTTAGGGAGTAACGCCAATTTCCGGAAATCTTTTAGACCTGACAGGTCCGAAACGAAGTGGAGGATGCCTGTCAGGTCTGTGTTTAGAGACTGTATTTTCCGGAAAAC
>DDEO01000147.1 GCA_002336725.1 Bacteroidetes bacterium UBA1952
CGGAAGATAGAAAGCGACCTGCCCCCACGGCTGGCGCATACGCTCGATGAAATCGCCGGGCGTATGGATCATCCGCTCATAAACCGCATTCTGGCGGCGGGCGAAAAAACCCCGCACACCGAGCTGCTGCACCTTTCCTATCATGCCCGCCGCGAGCTGAAAACGACGACCGCCCTGTTGATGCGCCACTTTGCACAGCTTGACGCGTGGCGCGCCCTGGCGCTGGCAACGGTAGAAAACGGCTGGCATTTTCCGGAATTGCGGCCCGAAAGCGCCGTTTGTGAGGAGGCCGTGGGGCTCTTTCATCCCCTGCTTCGCAAGCCGGTTCCCTACGACCTGAAGATGCAGCAGGAGACCAATTTTCTGGTGCTTACCGGCGCCAATATGAGCGGCAAGACCACGTTTCTGCGCGCCCTCGGTGTGGCTGCGTTGCTCGCGCACGTGGGTTGCGGCGTGCCGGCGGCAAGTCTGCGCATCTCCTTTCTGAGTGGGATTGTAACCAATATGCACGTAGAAGACAACCTGCTGAAAGGGGAGAGTTATTTCTTCGCCGAGGTGCAAAGGATGAAAAATACGGCCCTGCGCCTGCAAAATAACAGCGCCCACCTGGTGCTTATGGACGAGCTTTTTAAGGGGACGAACGTCCACGACGCTTATGAATGCACCAAGGCGGTGATTGACGGGCTGGCGGGCCGCAAAAACCAACTGATGGTGCTTTCAACGCACCTCCACGAAATTGCTGCGTATTTCCGGGATAATCCTGCGCTGCAATTTGCCCGTTTTATTACGGAACAAGGCCCGGATGGGAGCTTTAGTTTCCCGTATAAACTGCTGCCCGGCGTTTCTTCCGACCGTATCGGCTATAAAATTCTGCAACGCGAAGGCGTTTTGGATTTATTGAAAGCGCCCGAAGAATAGGAAGGGGAGCCAAAGGCTAACCTGACTTTTGCGTCGGGTGATTGACCCATTGCGCGGGCTGTAAAATTTGCCACAGGCGGCGGTTTAATAAGAATGTGTCTTTCGACGGCAAAGCCGCGAAATTTTAATAAAGATGCAGTCTGTTATAAATACTCATGTCCTGCATCCTGATTTACGGACGAGCGGGTAAAGAACTCTCTCCGCTTTTCCGGAAAATCTTCCCGCCTCCCGCCTCGCCCGGGCATTTATTTTTAGAGAAACCGCCTGTCGCGGATTTCCGGAAAAGCAGCGCCAATTTTGGCATTCTATATTCAAAACAACGGCCAACTTTGCGGTTCTTCTAACCCTATATGTTGCACAAAAACCTCTGGCTGCGCGGCGCAGCCTGCGCCCTGCTCCTGACTGGCATGGCCGCCGAAAACAGCCTCGCCGGTGGCGGAAACACACCGGCTAAAGTACTCGACCCGGCCAATATTGACCGCAGCGTAGCCCCCGGCGACAACTTCTTTTACTTCGCCAACGGCAACTGGCTCAAGAATAACGCCATCCCAGCCTCCGAAACCCGCTGGGGATCGTTCAACGAATTGCAGGATAACAACTACGCCGCCCTGCACAAACTCCTCGAAGAGGCCGCCGCCGCCAAAGCGCCCAAAGGCAGCCCCACGCAGATGGTGGGCGATTTTTACCGCTCCGGCATGGACAGCAGCCGTATCGAAAAACTCGGCATTAGCCCGCTCAAAGACGAACTCGCCCGCATCGACGCACTGAAAACGCCGCTTGATGTGCAGCGCGAAATGGCCTGGCAGCACACGCGCGGCAATGGCATGGGCTTTGCCTTTTATGTTTCGCCCGATGACAAGGATGTCTCCAAACAGATTGTCCAGTTTTATCAGGGCGGCCTCGGTATGCCCGACCGCGATTATTATACCAAATCCGATGCCCGCACTTTGCGCATCCGCGATGCCTATAAGGCTTATATCCGTCAGGTGCTGGAGCTGGACGGCACGCCTGCCAACCGCATGGATGCCGCCGCCGAAAATATTTATAAGATAGAACAGGAGCTTGCCAATAGCTCGATGACGCGTGTGGAAATGCGCGACCCGCAGAAACTCTACAACAAATTTGCGGCAAAAGAAATGTTGGCAAAAGCGCCTGGAATCAACTGGAGCCAACTGCTGGAAGACCTTAAAATTGGCAAAGAAAAAACCCTGCTCGTAGGCCAGCCACAGTTTTTCGAACATCTCGGCTCGTTGCTTCAGAAAATGCCGGTAGATGCCTGGAAGGATTATCTGCGCTTCCATCTCGTGCGCAATGCGTCGCCCTATCTGAGCGAGAAATTTAAACAGGCCCGTTTCGATTTTTATGGCAAAGCCCTAAGAGGTCAGCAGGAACAAACACCGCGCTGGAAACAGGTACTCAATACCGTGGATGGCAGCGTGGGCGAGCTTTTGGGCAAGATGTATGTGGATAAACACTTCAAACCCGAAGCTAAAGCCCGGATGCTGACGATGGTTAACAACCTGCAGGAAGCCTATGCCACACGCATCCAAAAACTCGACTGGATGAGCGCGGAAACCAAAACCCGCGCACTCCAGAAACTGAATACCTTTCTGAAGAAAATTGGCTATCCCGACAAGATGAAGACCTATGAAGGGGTGGTCATCCGCCCGGATGCCTACTATCAAAACGTGGAAAATGCCTCGGCCTACGAATACCAATATATGATATCCAAACTGGGCAAGCCGGTGGACCGCACCGAGTGGGGCATGACACCGCCGACGGTGAACGCTTACTACAACCCGGCCTTCAATGAGATCGTTTTCCCGGCAGGCATCCTGCAATATCCGTTCTTTAGCGACAAGGCCGACGACGCGGTAAACTACGGCGGCATTGGCTCGGTTATCGGCCACGAAATGACGCACGGTTTTGATGATCAGGGCCGTCAATACGACGCGGAAGGCAACCTGCAAGACTGGTGGACGGA
>DDEO01000013.1 GCA_002336725.1 Bacteroidetes bacterium UBA1952
GCCATCTCCACAATACAGAATAATGGAGATTGGGGGCGTACTACACAGCAACGAAAATGCTGCATGAAACTACTTTCGCAAGAAGCCTATTGCATCTCCGGCAAAATCTCGCAGAGACGCAGAGAAAAAAGCGGCTGCTATCTCCGCCCGATAAGCGGCTGATGCTCCGTCTGTACGATTGGTCATACGCCCAAAAAAAGGACTGACAAAGATGTCAGTCCTTTTTTTGTATTTTATATCTCCTTTCAGGCGTTTGGGTTAGAACCACCACGGTTTGCGGCGGGTATTAATCTTGTAGAAGATATTGATAGACAGCGTGGAATAATGGTCGTTGTTGGATTTATCTCCGCGAAGCTCGCCGGCGGCGTGTCGATAGGTTTCTTTGCCGGTAATGAGCCAGGATTTATCCACGAGGTCCATAGCCATACCTACTTTGTCGGCGGGCAGTTGTGCAGCATAGTATTCGGCGGGCAGATATTTGTCGGATACGCCGTCGATATAATCTGTAAACGTAACGCGGTAGAGGTATTCAAAGCCGATACCCACGTTATGGCCGACATCCCAACGCAGGCCCAAGCCCAGCGGAATTGCCATATTCCAGCGGCTGGCAAGGGCGGGTGCGCCGTTGAATTTCCAGCCGTCGCCCTCCAGATGCAGATCATAGATATCGCGCCATTGGCCGTAGCCACCGGTGTTGGCAGGGCGGCTTTTCCAGGTGGTCTGGGAGCGGTGGTTGAAGATTCCGATACCGGCCATCACATAGGGCTGCATTCGCTTCCGCGCCATAGCAGAGGTATTCTCAAAGCGAAAAGGCATCACTTCTGCCATCAGCGTTCCTTCCCACACAAAGCTGCGCACGTCCTGATTGCGCAGGTAGCGTTGCACATAGTCGTCGCTGAGTTTATCGGCTTTTTCTGCCTTGTTTTTATTCCAGTTGTCGTTGGCGTAGAGCGTTCCGAAACTGGCACTCGCACGGGCCGAGATGGCCGGATGGAAGGCATAGCGGGCATAAACGCCGCCCATAAAACGGGTGTTGTTCCAATACTCGCTGTTGGCATAGTGGTCGATAGGCGACTTCGTGCCGACATCGCCCCACAGGTCGGAGAGGCCAACCGTCATGCCCAGCGACCAGCCGATTGGCTCACTCAGTTCCGGCTCCATCCAGCCACGATCATATTTTCTTTGGGCCTGCGCCGGCAAGGTCATCGCACCGGCAAGAGAGAGGAGAAAAAAGCTGCGTAAAAAAGATTTCCGCATATGCAGATGCTGGGATTTTGGGCTACAAGGTAAGAAGCAGACGGGTTTCTGGCAAGAAATCATGTTTCATGTTTCATGTGTCATTTTTCATGCCTTTGGGATGTTTCATGTGTCATGTTTTATGTTTCATGCCCTTTGGGATGTTTCATGTGTCATTGGGTTCTTATTAGCATTGAGCTTCTCGAAAGTTTAGGAGCGTTTTTGATGGCCTTCCTGGTTATTGCCGTCTGATTTCCGACCCAAATTTTCTTCCCTTTATCCGACAAAACATCACCCATGAAACATAAAACATAAAACATGAAACAGGTATCAGCGTCCGCTGAATGCTGCGGCGCGTTTTTCCATAAAAGCGTTTGTGCCTTCGCGCATATCTTCAGTAGCAAAGCACTCGCCGAAACGGGTAATTTCCTTTTTAAAGCCTTCGGCATCGGCATTAGCGGCATCATTCACGCAGGCCAGCACTTTAGACACCGCCAGCGGCGCTTTGGAGATGATTTTAGCCAGAATTTTCCGGGTTTCGTCCAGCAGTTCGCCCACGGGATACACATGATTAACCAGCCCGACGCGGTAAGCCTCTTCTGCGCCCATCATATCGCCGGTGAGTAGCAGTTCGGTGGCGCGGCCCTTGCCAATGAGGCGGGTGAGACGCTGGGTGCCGCCATAGCCGGGGATGAGGCCCAGGTTTACTTCCGGCTGCCCAAATTTTGCTTTTTCAGAGGCCGTGCGGAAGTGGCAGGCCATGGCCAGTTCGCAGCCGCCGCCGAGGGCAAAACCGTTTACCGCCGCCACAATAGGCTTGGGCGCGTTTTCGATAGCGTCAAAAACGAGGTCGGCACCGCGCTGGGCAAGCGCCGCCCCACCCTGCGCATCGAGCGAAGAGAATTCCGAAATATCGGCACCGGCAACAAAGGCTTTTTCGCCCGCGCCGGTGAGCAGGATTGCTTTTACGTCGGTATTGGAGATGGCTTCGTCAATCGTCGCACCCAGTTCGGTGATTACGTCCTTGTTGAGGGCGTTCAGCTTGTCGGGGCGGTTGATGGTGATGGTGAGGATACCGTTTTGCAGGTCGGTGAGGAGCGTAGTTTGTTGAGCAGTCATTTTAAAGGGGATGGAAAGAAATCGGGAGTGCTTGCAAAATAGGGATTGGCGGCTGAAATGACGGAAATTTCCGGAAAATCATACAACAGTCGCCCAGCCACCTTCAGAGCAAGCAAAGCATTTTTTTAAGAGTTACGCCCGCTCCTGACACAACTCCACGAGCATTCCGCCGGCAGATTTGGGATGCAGGAAAAGCACGAGTTTGTTATCTGCGCCGGGCTTCGGAACGCCATCGCCGATGATTTCAAAGCCTTCTTTCTGGAGGCGTTCGGCTTCGGCCAAAATATCGCTTACGGCAAAGGCTACATGGTGAAAACCGCTGCCTTTTTTCTCAATAAATTTAGAAATGGCGCTGTCGGGCCGCATGCCTTCGAGCAACTCAATTTTGGATTCGCCCACCCGAAAAAAAGCGGTATCAACGCCTTCGCGTTCGACGGTTTCGGTCTTGTAGCAGGCGGTGTTCAGGAGTTTCTCCCAAAGCGGAACGGCAGTTTTCAGGCTTTCGACGGCAATGCCGAGG
>DDEO01000046.1 GCA_002336725.1 Bacteroidetes bacterium UBA1952
CCTCTCCTTCGGAGAGGGGCCGGGGGTGAGGCTAACGATGCATGAGTTAGCCGTCTAAATGGTATAACACGGATAATCGAGATTGCGGGTCA
The DNA here is from genome assembly GCA_002336725.1 of Bacteroidetes bacterium UBA1952. Classification (GTDB taxonomy): domain Bacteria; phylum Bacteroidota; class Bacteroidia; order Chitinophagales; family Chitinophagaceae; genus UBA1952. Next base: position 93 of record DDEO01000046.1, read on the forward strand.
GGCCCGCAATGACGTGTACTGTGAGTGCGCGGCGAGGTGCTAACTGTGCTTGCTTTCTGTATGTGCTAAGCTTCGTCCTGGCAGCGGAGCCTGTGCCGCTGAAAAGCGATAACCTGCCATCTCCACAACACGGAAAACTACTCCAGCAAAAACGCCACATCGTCCCGCGTTAGCTTCTTGATAAAACCGGCATCTTCGGTTACCAGCCCGTCGGCCAGTGCCTTTTTGCGGGATTGCAGTTGCAGCACTTTCTCCTCCACGGTGTCTTTGCAAATCATGCGGTAGGCCACAATCTTGTTTTGCTGCCCGATGCGGTGCGTCCGGTCAATGGCCTGCGCCTCCACCGCCGGGTTCCACCACGGGTCCACGATATAGACATATTCTGCCGCCGTCAGGTTGAGGCCCACGCCGCCCGCCTTCAGCGAAATCAGAAACACCTGCACCGACGGGTCGGTCTGGAAACGCTCCACCGCTGCCGCCCGCTGCGCCGCCGGTGTGCTGCCGTCGAGGTAAGTAAACGAGATGCCCGTGCGGTCGAAGTCGGCGGCGATAAGTGCCAGCATCTCGGTAAACTGCGAGAACACAAGCACCTTTTTGCCGCCCACATTCTCGGTCAGTTCGCGGCGCAGCTCTTCAATTTTCACGCTCTCGTTGGTCTCCACGGCCTTGTTTTTCACCAGCGCCGGGTGGTCGCACAGTTGCCGCAACCGCAGCAGGGCTTCCAGCACCTGAATGGCCGAGCCGGCCATGCCGTCCTTGTCAATGCGTTGCAGCAGCGAGTCGCGATAGTAGCGGCGGTATTCGTCATAGACGGCGCGCTGTTCGGCTTCCATCTCACACCAAAGCACCATCTCCGTTTTGTCGGGTAGGTCGGGGGCTACCTGCGTCTTGGTGCGCCGCATCATAAACGGGGCCAGCATCTTGCGCAGCAGGGTGCGCGGTGCTTCCTCGCCATATTTATCAATCGGGTTGGCAAAATCGGTGCGAAACATCTCGCGGCTGCCCAGCAGTCCGGGGTTCAGAAACTGAAACTGCGCATAGAGATCGAAGGTGTTGTTTTGCAGCGGCGTACCCGAAAGGCAGATGCGGTTTTTGGCCGGCAGCAGCTGCACCGCTTTGGTGGTTTGCGCATCGGGGTTTTTGATGGCCTGGCTCTCGTCGAGAATCACATAGTGCCAGGACACTTTGCTGAGCTTTTCGATGTCGCTGCGCACCGTGCCGTAGGTCGTAATCACCACGTCGGCGGTGGGCGGCGCGGCTTCGTCCCACGTGCGGTTTGCGCCGTAGTGGGTATGGTAGCGCAGGTTGGGGGCAAATTTCTCCAGCTCCGATTGCCAGTTATAAATCAGCGATGTGGGACACACCACCAGGCTTTGCGCACCGGGTTTCTTTTCTTGCAGCCATTGCAGAAACGTGATGGTTTGCAGCGTTTTTCCCAGGCCCATATCGTCGGCCAGGCAGCCGCCCCAGCCCATCTCGTCGAGCACCTGCAGCCATTGATAGCCCGCCAGTTGGTAGGGCCGTAGTTGCGCCTGAATGGTTTCCGGAACCGGCGCGGTCGTTACCGATCCAATATTGGCCAGTTTGCGCTTTTTCTCGGCCAGTTCGGCGCGCAGGTCGGCGCTTAGCGCGGCTTCGTGCAGTTGGTCGATGAGGGTAAAATGCAGTTTGCTCACCCGCAGACTGCCGTTTTTGTTTTCGGTGCCCAGGCGCAGCAAAGGGCCATATTGCTCCACAAAGTCGGTGGGCAGCAGGCCAATAGTGCCGTCGGGCAGGCGCACACCGGCCTGTCCGTTGATGAGGGCGCGGCGCACCTCTTTGAGGCTCACCTGCTGATCGCCAAACGACACCTCGATGAGCAGGTCAAACCAGTCAATCTCGCCGCCGGTTTTGTTGGAGCCTTCGGATACGCGCACCTCGGCGGCGTTGGCGTTGTAGCGGAAGTGTTCCAGGTCGGGGATGCCGGTAACCGCTATGCCCTCGGTCTCTAGTGCCGCAAGCGTATGCTGATACCAGCTTTGCTCCAGAGCCTGCTGGAAGGGCAGGGTATAGAAGGCGCGGCCCCGCTGCGAGTGAAATTCCGGGTGCAGGTCGGCGATTTTCCCGACAAATGCCGCTTCTTTTGCCGGGTCGCGCAGGAGTTCTTCTAATGTGCCAGCCGCATTCTTGAAGAGCATCGGGCGGGGTGATGCTTCATAGGGAAAGGTTTCTTTGCCATATCGGAACTGGGGAATCAGGGCCAGATGCTTGCGTCCGACTTCGGTGAGGTGTAGCAGCGGCTCGAAATGCGGATGAATGGCTTTGGGGCGCAGGCTTTCTGCTATCTCCACGTCATATTCGGTGCTGAATTGCGCTATCGTCGTGCGCAGCACCTGTTCCAGTGCTGTTTGGGGCAGCAGCAATCGGCCATGCGGCAGGGCCTCCATCAAACGCAGGTCTTTGGTAGCGGCAGGCAGATACCAGGTTTTTTCGCCTTGCAGCAGCAGGCCGTCTTGCGGGGTGAGGCGCTCCGTAACAGGCTCGCCGTTTTCGGATTTCCATACAATGCGCAGCGCCAGATATTTGCCTTCTTTGCTCAAGGAAAGACTGCCGTGGAGCGGGCTTGGGAAGAGCGAGACGGGGGTTATGTTTTGAGCGGATATGCGGGCGTTATCAGTCGTAGAGACAGCACCTTCGGGCAGGGTGCTCAGCCAGGGCCAGAGTTGTTGCAGGTTTTTATAATAATGCGTGCGGAGTTGCGCCAATACGCCTGAATAATGACGGATGGCATTGGTATCTGCCGGCAGGTTGATGTGCGTATTCAGAAGCCGCAATTCGTGGTTGAGGCCCTCGATAGAGATGTTTTCCAGCGCCTGAAAAACCTCCGGGGGGATAGCGCGGCGCAGGTCTTCCTTATGCGTCTCGTTGCTCCAGTTGAGGCGGCTGAACTTCCCTTTGGCCCTGTTTACCGGAATCAACTCCAGCCCCAGCGGCATGGCGGTTGGTTTGGTGAGCAGCACCATGCCGGGTTCTATTTCTTTGGGCAGCGAGAGGGTGTCTGGCATCGGGGAAGGGGCAGGCGGGAGCACAATGCCCAGCTGACTGGACACCTGCGCCAGTTGATGCGCTACGTTTTGTGCCGGGATTAGCCATTCCGGCAGTCGGGCAACCAAGCGATCCCAATTGTCAACCTCAAAAATAATATCGGCGGCTATCGGGTCGTCGGGGGCGATGTTCAGGCGGTGAAAAAGTTCAGCTTTTTCCGCATCATAATTCCGGAAAGTAGTGAAGTATTTATCGCTGAAACGATGGCGTAGCCAGGCTACTGCCGCTTTGGTATGGGCGCAAATGCCCGCTGTTTCGCAGGTGCAGAAGAGTGTAAAAAGCTCTTTGCGGTCATAGGTAATGGCCGGGTAATGAAATGTTTTTTTGCCTGCCTGATACCGAAATTCCCAGCGGCCTTCCTGGCCTTGTTTTTCAAGCGGTGTTATTTTGTCTATTTCTGCCTGCCGGTAATATTGGCTCCAGCCCAGGAGTTCCTGCACAAAGTGGCGGGGCCGCGAGCTGCGTTGCATCTTCTGGATTTCGCGGGGGCGCTCTTCCTGCCGGGGTTTTTGGGGTGCGGCGCTTTTGGGCGCTGTTTCGGTGGCGGCCTCCGGTGTGTCGGGTTTTTCGGCTGCGTCTTTGAGCAGGAAAAGAGTGGCTGCCACCATGTGTTTGCAAATCAGCGCATCTTCGGCTGCCGGGCAGGAGCAGCGGGCCGAAAGACCGGATTTGTTCCAGCTAAAACCAACGACATACTCGCCATTGCGATTCTGGCTCGGTACTGTCAGCACCCGGCTGCGTGGGCCTTCTTTCTCAAGAGAAATGTACTCTCCATTTGCCGGACCCTTGTTCGCTTCCAGTTGCGCGAGCAGTTTTTCGCCTCTTTCCCGAATCTTGTACGGGGCATCGATGATAAAGGAATTGAATAAAGGAACAGGTAGTAGAGACATGGATGTTCTGATGGCAGGCAGGATGCCGCAAAAGGATAACTTTCCGGGGATGGAAAAACGCAAAATTATTCTTTGCCGAACAATCGGCGGCGGATGTTCTGCTTTCGGGAGGAGGAAGAAAAATGCGCACGCAGAAAGCCCCTGCTTTTCCGGGTTGCTTCCTACTTTGCTGGCGCTGTTTTATTGCCCAAAAAACGCCTCTGGTTTCCCGGCCTTTAAACGCACCGCTTTTCTTTTTAAAAAAACACTCTCATGCTCCAATTTGGCCTTTCCACCTTCGCCGACCTCGGCGATCTTTCGCCCCGGCAACGCTTTCAAAACCTTTTGGAAGAAGGCCGGAAGGCCGATGAACTGGGCTTCGATGTCTTTGCCGTTGGCGAACACCACCGCGCCGATTATGCCGTGAGCAGCCCGCCGGTCGCTCTCGCAGCCCTTGCGGCCATCACCCAAAACATCCGCCTTTCCAGCGCCGTAATGGTGCTTTCGAGCGATGATCCGGTGCGCGTCTTTGAGCAGTTTGCTACGCTGGATAATATCTCCAACGGACGCGCCGAAATCATGGCCGGTCGCGGCTCTTTTATCGAAAGCTTTCCGCTTTTTGGGTATAACCTTCAGGACTACGAGACCCTTTTTGCCGAAAAACTGGACCTGCTGGCCAGCCTCTGCCGGCAGGAAGCCGTCTCTGTTTCCGGAAAACACGTGCAGCCGCTTCAAGATGTAACGGTCTATCCGCGCCCGGTGCAGCAGCCCTTACCCTTGTGGGTAGCCGTGGGTGGCACGCCGCAGAGTGTGGTGCGGGCGGCACGCTACAACCTGCCGCTCACGCTGGCCATCATCGGCGGGCGCTGGGCGCAGTTTGTGCCTTTTGTAGCACTTTATAAAGCGCAAATGGCCGGCCACGACCATGGCGGCGCGCAAATCTGCATCAACCAGCACTGCTATATCGCCGAAGATTCGCAGTCTGCCGCCGATGATTTCTATCCGGCACATCACGGCGTTTTCAGCCGCATCGGGCAGGAAAGAGGCTGGAGTCCGGGTGGTCGCTCCGAATACGACACGGCATTGCGCCCCGCCGGACACTTGCTCGTGGGCAGTCCGCAGCAAGTCATTGATCAGCTATGTGCCGAATATGATGCTTTTGGCAACACCCGCTTCCTGCTGCAAACGAGCATCGGCAACCTGCCCCACAAAAAAGTACTCCGCTCAATGGAGTTGCTGGCTACAAAGGTGATTCCGGCGGTGCGGGAATATGCCAAAGGAGGATAGACGCGGGGTGGAATGTCGGTTCTTTCAGACTCCTTCCCGGTTATGGAGCCACAGCGCAAAGAGGGTAAATACGGTTTTCATGGGATGCGGCTTTTTTTAAGAGGAAACGGAAAAGTTTTGCCCCTGTAAAAGTCCGCCGTCGCGCGGCGCAGGTCAATACGATGAATTGAGTATTTTTTGGTATAAATGCAGCGTAGCAGAAAAAAGAAAAAGGACACCTCTTGTGAAGGTGTCCTTTTCTGCTGCCTGCGTTTTTTCGGTTTGGAAACCTGCGCGATTCGTTTACGACGGCATCAGCACCGCGTTAATCACGTGAATGACACCGTTGGATTGATTTACGTCTGCCGTAGTAACCTCGGCGCTATGTCCTTTGGCATCTTTCACGTAAATCTTTTTGCCCTTCATCCAGAAGGTCAGTTCCTCGCCCTGCACGGTGGGCATCATGGCCATGCCATTTCCGGATTTCTTAATAGCCATCATAATATCTTTGGCGCTGTATTTTCCGGCAAGCACGTGGTAAGTCAGGATTTTGGTCAGCATCTCCTTGTTTTCCGGTTTCAGCAGGGTGGCTACGGTGCCTTTGGGCAGCTTGTCGAAGGCAGCGTTGGTGGGTGCCAGCACGGTGAACGGCCCCGGGCCTTGCAGGGTTTCTACCAGTCCGGCGGCCTTCACGGCGGCAACGAGCGTGGTGTGTTCTTTGGAATTGACCGCGTTTTCGATGATGTTCTTAGACGGATACATCGGCGCGCCGCCTACCATCACGGTTTTTTCTTTCATGCCCTGGGCAGAAGCGGTGAAGGTAAATCCGGTGGTCAGGGCGAGGCCCAGCATCAGGGTGGCAATTTTGTTGTGTCGCATGACGGTTGTGTTTTAGGGGGTGTTTAGAAAAGAGATTTCGTTAGCAGATACGACGGCTTGCCTGCCGGCGGTTTGGCTTTTTAAGAAAAAATATCCCTGACGGCTGTTTCGGCTGTGGTATTTCCGGAAAAAGCACCCCTGTCTGCGGCCACCACCGATGAATATTGGGGGCAAAACACCCTGCAAGGCTTTTGTGACGCTCCCGCAAATCCCTGCAAACCGCGTTTCCCCCCTCCGTTTCTTTTTTTTTGCCCGGAAGCGGAATTCAGGCACAAATGCCCGTGCTGACACCGACAGAATTTCTGGCATCCCGGTAAGTCTGAGGTCTGCGGCCCGCCCTGTCGTAATTTCGCGGCCCGTTATGCTGCTGTCTCTTCAAAACGTAAACTTTTCCTTTGGCGCCCGCACGATGCTCGACGACGTGTCGTGGCAGATTTCTACCGGCGAGCGCATTGGCCTCGTTGGGCCTAATGGTGCCGGAAAATCCACGCTGCTGCGCCTTATTACCGGTATGTATGCGCCCAACGGCGGCAGCATCAACAAGCCCAAAGACGTTACCCTCGGCTTTTTCAACCAGGATTTGCTGTCGTTTTCTACCAGCGAAAGCATTCTGGAAGTCGGCATGACCGCCTTTGAGCGCGCCAAAGAAATTGAGGCGGAAATGCAGGATGTGCTCCACAAGCTGGAAAGCAAGCCCGACGACGCCGCGCTGCTCGACAAATACAGCCACCTGCTCCACGATTTTGAAGTGGCCGGCGGATACGAGATGGAACACCGCGCCGCCGAAGTGCTCGAAGGACTGGGCTTTTCCACCGCCGACCTCAGCCGTCCCTACGACCAGTTTTCCGGCGGCTGGCGGATGCGCGTGCTGTTGGCCAAAATGATGCTCCAGGCACCCGACCTGCTCTTGCTCGACGAACCGACCAACCACCTATCGATCGCGCTCGTCGACGAACTGACCGACGCGCTCAACGCCACCCAAGCGGCTGTGATCGTATCCACCCACGACAGGCAGCTTCTTCGCGACGTCGACGGCTGGCCCTCGTTGCTACTGGCAGCACCGACCGAGAGCGAGGCGCTGGTATGAACCGCGAGACTCCCGACCGGCTGCGGGCGCTGCGCCCTCTTGCCACCCGCGACTATCGGCTGCTGTTCGCGGCGGTCGGTATCGAGGTCTTCGGCACCGGAATGTGGACCATCGTCATGGTGTTCCAGGT
>DDEO01000216.1 GCA_002336725.1 Bacteroidetes bacterium UBA1952
CCCCCCCCCCCCCAGCCGGTCTTGTGTTTTTCGATGATCGCCGCGCCCTCGCCGCCGCCCACAAAAACAACCGGCAATCCGGCGGCCATCGCCGTAAAAATCTTGCTCGGCACGGCGCCATAAACGGCAGTCCGAAGCGAAGCCAGCGCCAGGTCGTATTCCGGAAATTTTCGGAACATCTCTTCCGGCGAAAGCAATCCTTTATAAACAACACCGCGCTTCGGATGCCGGTGGATAAAATCTTCCAGCGCCCTGCGATCCACGCCGTCGCCGTAGAGGTGCAGCTCCAGATTGTGAGCAGCAAAGTCCACCTGCGTGGCAATATCCAGAATGCCCTGCACCGGCCCGATAAGCCCGGCATAAACGATTTTGCGCCGGCCTGTATTTTCCGGAAAATGCGCGGGTAGGACGGCCCTTTCGGGCGGCAGATTGCGGTATAAAAAAGCCGGTTTTTCCGGAAAGCTGCGTTCGCGGATATAGTGCAAAATCTCCTCCGACTGCCCCAGCCAGCCCTGCGCCCGATGCAGCAGCCAGCTTTCCGCTTTTTGCAGTCCGTGATACAGCGGCCCTTCGCGCAACGCGCCCAGCTCTTTGGCCGTCAGCGGCCACAGGTCGGAGATATTGAGCAGGAACGGAATCCTGTATTGCCGCGCCAGCCACGCGCCACACAATGCCAGCGGCAGGGGCGGCGAAGAAATAATCATCCGCTGTGGCCGGAAATCTTTGATAAAAGCGCCGCCATGGCGCAGCAAAGCGCCGGAAAGCGAAACCAAACTGCCTGTGCGCTTCATACGGTTGGCCGAATGCGAAGGCGAAAACGGCAGTCGGCAAACGGCAATGCCTTCCACCTGCTCTGTAATGGCCTTGCTTTTTGCCTGATATTCCGGAAAAATGCGCCCGGTCGGGTAGTTGGGCATTCCGGCAAGCACTGCCACATCGTAGCCCGCATCGCGCAGCAAATGGGCCATGCCCTGCATACGCAGCGGTGCCGCGCCGATTTCGGGCGGATAGCTGTTGCAAAGCAAAAGAACGCGGGAAGGGAAGGCCACAGAAAGAAGGATTGCAAATATAAACGGCTTATTTGCGGTTTGAAGCCCTGCTTCTATATAGAGCGCGGTTCAGTTTTTCGTCTGGATTACAGTATTTTAAAAATGGATCGGGTAGCCTATCGCCTTTCAGCAGCACGAGCTACGCCGTCCTGACACGCTAAAAGCGAGGTGCTGCCAAGTATGTTGCCCGTCATTGCAGGCTTGACCCGCAAGCTCTAAGCCAACAGAAATCCTTCCACTCACGTTAAAAAGCCTTTTATTTTCCGGAAATGATAGCTGCCACCGCCGGCGCAAGCATACCGTAACGATCTGTGCGGCGGTGTGCTTGTACCTTGAATATTCGCACAAGTACGCCGCGCTGCAACGGCTCCGCTGCATACTTGCGCGAGCGGGGATTACCGGGTGCTGTATGCGATAGAAGAACAAGTTCTACTGGTGGATGTGCGTGCGGCGGGTTATCGTAAGGACATCTACGGGTAGACTGGTTTTTATGCGATTGTGTAGGAATGGCTTTTATTTCCGGAAATAACAGACCGCGAAAAAGACCGGCTGCTGTGTTTTGGTAAGTGTGAAATGGAATATTTTTGGAGACGAAGGCAGAACAGCCGAACATCCCAACTTATAATATCGGTATCTTTGGTACTAAACCAAAAATTAAAGTTATGCTTTCTCTGATAGGGACCTACGAAAATGGCCGCCTGAAGCTGGACAAGGAATATCCTACCAAGAATCCGGTAAAAGTTATCATCACTTTTCTGGAGGAGGTAGAAAGCCAATCTGAAAAGGGCCTCCGTTTGACAGACTTTTCCTTTGCCAAAAGCCGGAAAAGCCTTCATGGTTTTAAAGGCTCTTTCGCAGATGCCGTTATTGAAGAAAGACGCTCAGCTTTATGAAAATATTTCTGGATACTTCTTCTTTATTTAAGCTTTATCATCAGGAAGACGGTACGGAAGAACTTGAAAACGCGTTCCTTCTGGCGAATATTACGGACCTTTATTTGTCGGAAATTACCAAAGTGGAATTTACAGCCACCGTTTGGAAAAAAGTAAGGACCCGGGAAATAACGGCAGCGCAGGCAACAGTTACCTTAGCTTCGTTTGAAACTGATTTTGCAAAATACAATTTCATGACCGCCGACAGCCGTATTTTGGAACGGGCGCGAAACCTGGTTACCAAGTATGGCGTTGCAGGCTTGCGGACGCTGGACAGCATACAACTTGCTACCTGTACAGCCTTGAAAGGGGAAGTGGCTGTTTTTTATACAGCCGATAAACTTTTGCAAGCCCTACTGCAAAGCGAAGGGCTGCCAACGGAAATGCCTCTTTGATAGTTATTGGCTCCTCACCATTTCCGGAAATTACAGACCGCGAAAAAGCCCGGCTGCTGTGTTTTGGTAAGTGCGAAATGAAATATTTTTGAAGACGAAGGCGGGAGCCTTCGCCTAACGTAAATGAGTGCTACGCCAAGCGGGGGCGCTACGCCGAGCGGGAGCCTTCGCCTAACGTGAAGCGTAATGAACGCTACGCCAAGCGGGGTGAAAATTATTGTTTGTCCTCAAGAGTTCTAACAGCGTTTTCAAATCTATTTCTATTGAAACTAGCATTGCCCTCTGAATCCTGATAAGGGAACCTAATATCATATCCTAATCTAACCGTGCGAAAAAGGCCATATATAGGGCCATCATCATTAGACCCAACAACCACTTCTGTCATATTTTCAAGGGATGTGAAGTAAGAGGAGTCAACACTTAAACTACCAAACTGATTTTTAACTTCACTTGCTACACTATCGTCTTTAAAAATTTCACTATTTAGACCAAAACTCGCATCATATTCGCAAATTGTCTTAAACTGCAATATAGCTTGACTTATAACATCTTCTGCTTCATCAAACGGATTAACGTTCGCCATCTTTAACAATTCAAAGAACTTACTCTGCATCGGATTATTATAATCGTTCGCATATAAACCCCACCACATAGCTCCCTTGAAACGACAGCACAACTGATTTGAATTTTCTAATAATTTAAAGAACGCTGATGAATTTATGGTCATCCACTTTACATATTTTATACCTACAATTAGGTTTTCCTTCAGACTATTAACGTAGCTTCTGTGAGCCTGAATCTTATGCAATATATTAAGCGTTCCCCAAGCCCTTCTTTCAAAATCAGAATTTTCACTTTCTAAAATCTCTTTGTTAATTTTTAAATAATTTTTCTTGAGTTTTTCAATTTCGTCTTCAATAGCTTTAATTCTTTCTTTCATTCTAACTTCCGATTCATAAATTTCCCCTGTTTCAACATCCCACCCAAAGAAGTAATTCTTTAAGACTAATTCTTTGTCATGACTAGGAGCATTAGGCCCAAGTAATTCTTCTATTTCAATCACGCCTTGTTCGCCTTCAATGTTAGTCCTATCATGTACAATGTTAGCTTTACTTAAGCCACAGCTATTCGTCGAAATAGTATTATTTATTAAAAATAAAACCAGCTTAGTCTGGTCAGCACACAAGATGCACTTTTTCACCCAACTATAAAAGCTCAAACTCTTGCTCATGGAAAAATTACTTTATTAAAGCCTCGTTCGGCGTAGCGTTGTCAATCGTTGTTCGGCGAAGGCTCCCGCCTTCGTCGCCTGTTTGTCGTGAGTAAGTAGCCTTTTATTTTCCGGAAACAATGTTTGTCAACGGGAAATTTTAGAACGATTTCCAACGGCCTAATTAATTTCATCACTTCGGCCCGCAACATTCAGGACTAGCTTATAACGATACAATTTTAATCAAAAATACTTAAATTCCCAACCCCCTAAGGCATTATTTTGTTCTACCCATGCGCAGGCCTTAGGCCAACGCTCGAACTTTAAAATTATCTTTGCCGCTTCTCGCGTGAATCTTCAGGTACTTCAGGGTTTGTATGATGCCGACACCCGTATAAAAAATATTTCGGGTCGGATAGCTGTGCCCGGCGGCGAAAAAAACCGGTTTTTGTTGCAGGGGCTGTATGGCTCAGCGATTGGGTTTGTGGCTGCCGCCATGTGGCGCGCCGCCGAAGACGTCAACCACGTTTTTATCCTTCGCAACAAAGAAGAAGCCGCCTATTTCCACAACGACCTGGAACGCCTCACCGGCGCGCTCGATGTGTTCTTCTTTCCGGATTCGTTCAAAAAAACCGGTCATATCGGCGGCGAACTCAACCCAAGCCACGTGATGCTGCGCACCGAGGCGCTGGCTAAGTTGGCGGCCCCCCAACCTCCGGCCTCCCCCCAACCCCCTCCGAAGGAGGGGGAGCGAAGAGAAGGAAGCGTACAGCTGTCACCCCTCTCCTCCGGGGAGGGGCCGGGGGTGGGGCCTCGCAAAAAAGTACTCGTTACCTATCCCGAAGCGCTCGTGGAAAAGGTGGTGAACCCCAAGGCGCTTTCCAAAGACACCATCTCCATAAAAGTTGGCGAAAACCTGCAAATCAATGCGCTGCTGGAGCGCCTCGTGAGCCTCGGTTTCCGGAAAGAAGACTTTGCCTACGAGCCGGGGCAGTTTGCCGTGCGCGGCGGCATCCTGGACATCTATTCCTTCGGCAACGAACACCCCTACCGCATTGAGCTTTTCGGGCGCGAGGTGGATTCTATCCGCATCTTCAACCCCGAAACGCAGCTTTCGGAGCGCAAACTGCTGCGCGTTACCATTCTCCCCAACGTAGAAACAGCTTTTGAAACCGGCGAAAAGGTGTCGCTGCCCGACTACCTGCCGGAAAACACCGTCTTCTGGGCGCGCGACTGGGATTTTGTTACCGGTCGTATGGCCCTGCTGCTGGACGAGATACCGGCGCTGCTGCCCGTGCCCGAACCCACGGCGGGCGAAGACGAAGCGCCTAAACAACTCACCCGCGCCGATTTTGAAGATATGCCGCTGTGGCGCCGCAAGATTTCCGGAAGACATTTGTTGGAATGGGACGGCAACGGACTGGCGCAATTGGAAGCGTCCACGGTAGAAACGATTGTTTTTAAAACCGAAGAACAACCGGTCTTTAACCGCAATTTCCAACTGCTGATTAATGACCTGAAAGCACGGACCATCTCCCCCTCTCCTTCGGAGAGGGGGCCGGGGGGGCGGGCTGGGGCTTTTCTCTTCGCCGAAAATCCCCGTCAGTTAGAGCGCATCCGCAGCATCTTCACCGACCTGGCCGCCGAGGTGGACTTTGTACCCGTGCCGGTGGCGCTCTCCAAAGGCTTTATTGACCACGACCGGAACGTGGCCTGCTATACCGACCATCAGATTTTTGGCCGGTATCATAAATACAATGTCAAGCAGGCGTATAGCAAGGGCAAGGCGCTCACTATCAAGGCGCTGCGCGAACTCCAACCCGGCGATTTTGTTACGCATATCGACCACGGCATCGGCACGTATAGCGGACTGCAAAAGATAGAGGTGAACGGGGCGATGCAGGAAGCCGTGCGCATCATCTACAAAGACGGCGACGTGCTGTATGTGAACGTCAATTCGCTGCACAAAATATCTAAATATACCGGCAAGGAAGGCACCCCGCCGCGTATCAACAAGCTGGGCAGCGACGCGTGGGAGAAGCTCAAAAACAAAACCAAAAAGCAGGTCAAGGACATCGCCGCCGACCTCATCCGCCTCTATGCCAAGCGCAAGGCGAGCAAAGGCTTTGCCCACTCGCCCGACACTTATCTGCAAACCGAACTGGAAGCCTCTTTTATCTACGAAGACACGCCCGACCAGGCGAAGGCGACGGCAGACGTGAAAAAAGACATGGAAGCCGAAGCGCCGATGGACCGCCTCGTGTGCGGCGATGTAGGCTTTGGCAAAACCGAAGTGGCCGTGCGCGCGGCCTTCAAAACGGTGGTGGACGGCAAGCAGGCGGCCATCATGGTGCCCACGACTATCCTCGCCTATCAGCACTACGAAACGTTTTCGGAAAGGCTCAAGGATTTTCCCTGCACGGTGGATTTTATCAACCGTTTCAAGAGTGCAAAGGAGAAGAAAGAAACCCTGCAAAGGCTCGCCGACGGCAAGGTGGATATTATTGTGGGAACGCACGCCTTGCTGTCTAAAGACGTGAAGTTCAAAGACTTAGGTGTGTTGATTATTGATGAAGAACAGAAATTTGGCGTATCGGCGAAGGAAAAGCTGCGCGAGCGCAAAGCCAATGTGGACACCCTCACGCTGACGGCCACGCCCATTCCGAGGACGCTGCAATTCTCGCTGATGAACGCCCGCGACCTGAGCATCATCAACACGCCGCCGCCCAACCGGCAGCCGGTTCACACCGAGTTGATGGGCTTTGACGAGGAATTTATCCGCGACGCCATTTATTACGAAACCGAGCGTGGCGGGCAGGTGTATTTTATCCACAACCGCGTGCAGAGTCTGCCCGACATGGCGGCGAAGCTGCGCACCCTGTGTCCCGACCTGCACTTTGGCATTGCCCACGGGCAGATGGAAGGCAACAAGCTGGAAGAAACGCTGCGCGATTTTATCAACCACAAGTTTGACGTGCTGGTGTGCACCACGATTGTGGAAAGCGGCGTGGACATCACCAATGCCAACACCATTTTCATCCACAATGCGCATCAGTTTGGCCTCTCCGACCTGCATCAGATGCGCGGGCGCGTGGGGCGCAACAACAAAAAGGCGTTTTGCTACCTCATAGCGCCGTCAATGATTACCCTGCCCGACGAAAGCCGCAAGCGGCTGCAAACGCTGGAGCAGTTTACCGAACTGGGCAGCGGTTTTCAGATTGCGATGCGCGACCTGGATATTCGCGGGGCCGGAAACCTGCTGGGCGGCGAGCAGTCCGGGCACATCGCCGGGGTCGGCTTCGACCTCTACGTGCGAATGGTCGGGGAGGCGGTGGCCGACCTGCGCGGCGGCACCGACAGCGAACCCGAGCCGGAGATGAAGATCGAGCTGCCGATCGACGCGCACCTGCCCCACGAGTACGTCGCGCACGAGCGGCTGCGGTTGGAGGCCTACCGCAAACTCGCCGCCGCCCCCGACACCGAGACCCTCGACGATGTCGTCGCCGAACTCGTCGACCGCTATGGGGAACTGCCCGACCCGGTGCGAAACCTGGTGGCCGTGGCCAGGTTCCGAATTAGAGCGCGGCAGTCGGGGGTGGCCGAAGTGTCGGCCCAGGGCCAGCACGTGCGGTTCGCCCCGGTGGAGTTGGCCGAATCGGCGACGTTGCGGCTGAAGCGGTTGTTCCCCGGGTCGCTGATCAAGCCGGCGGTGCGCACCATCCTCGTTCCACACCCGAAGACCGCCAGGGTCGGTGGCCGGCCGATCCGCGATACGGCGCTGCTCGACTGGTGCACGGCGATGCTCGACGCGGTGCTGCCCGTCCCACCGGTGGTGAGGTAACCCTCAGTGAGCGCGGAGGCATAGTTGCCCTGATCGGGCTAACCGTTATCGAAACGCGACCCGCCGTCTCGTGCTCAGCCCGCTACTCTGGGTGACCTCTAGCGCACCAGGGGGGTGAACTGTATGGTCTCTCGACGCACGTTTCTCCGGGTCACCGGCGCATCGGTTCTGACGCTGTTCGTCACGGACCTCAGGGGCACGGTCCGGGCGGTCGCCTCGACTCCGGTGGCCACCCTCGACCCGGCGACGTTGCCCCAGTTCGTCACACCGCTGACCATTCCGGGGGCGATGCCGAAGGTCTGCCGGATTCCGACGCCCGGCGGCAAGTCCGTGGACTACTACGAGATCTCGGTACGGCAATTCCGTCAGCAGGTGCTGCCGGCGGGGTGGCCGTCCACCACGGTGTGGGGTTTCGGGCCGGCCTGGTCGAAGAGCAGCCACCACGCCCCGTCGCTGACCATCGAAGCCGACCAGGGCCGCCCGGTGCGGGTCAAGTGGATCAACAGGCTCGTCGACGACCAGGGGAGGTACCTGCCGCATCTGCTGCCCGTCGACCCCACGCTGCACTGGGCCAATCCCGAACGGCTGCCCGGCCCGGACGGGACCGCCCGCACCGACATGCGGCCGGCCCTGACCGGTCGCAGCTATGTCCCGGCCGGGCACTACCGCGACCCCGCGACGCAGTACACGACGTACCGCGGACCCGTCCCCCTCGTGCCCCACCTGCACGGCGCCGCCGACGTCGGCGACGAGAGCGACGGCTACCCCGAGGCGTGGACCTTGCCGGCGGGGGTCGACCAAACGACGTACGCGCCCTACGGCGCCTGGTATGAGTTCATGCGCGCCAAGGCGGCCCGCCTGCACGGGCTGACCTGGGCGGCGGGCGAACACGTCAGCCACTATCCGAACGGCAACCGCGCGGGGATGCTCTGGTACCACGACCACGCCATGGGGTTGACCAGGCTCAACGTGTACGCCGGGCTGGTCGGCTCCTACCTGGTCGAGGGTGGTCACCACGGCGACGGGGCCTGCCGGGACCGGCGCACCGGCGCCGTCGCGGTCCTGCCGGAGCAGCTGCCGATGGCGATTCAGGATCGGGCGTTCCGCACCGACGGCACGCTGTTCTATCCCGACAGCCGGGCGTTCTTCGATGCCTACGCCGGGCCGTTCTATCCCACGACGCCGGTTCCGCCCGTGTGGAATCCGGAGTTCTTCGGGAACACGATCATCGTCAACGGCGTGGTCTGGCCGCGCCACGACGTACGCCGGGCGCGGTACCGCCTGCGGATCCTCAACGGCTGCGACAGCCGGTTCCTGGAGCTGAACTTCGGCGCCATCCCCGGCCTGGTGGCCTGGCAGATCGCCAACGAGGGCGGCACGCTGCCGGCGCCGTACCGGCTCACCGCCCCCGGCACCGGACGCCTGCTGCTCGCTCCCGCCGAGCGCGCCGACGTCATCG
>DDEO01000080.1 GCA_002336725.1 Bacteroidetes bacterium UBA1952
TCCTCGGCGGCGGGCTGGTCCCCGGCTCGGTCATCCTCGTAGGCGGCGAGCCGGGCATTGGGAAAAGCACCTTGTTTTTGCAGTGTGCGCTGCAATGGCGGGGCGGCACTACGCTTTATGTTTCGGGCGAGGAGAGTGCTTCGCAAATCAAGATGCGCGCCGAACGCGTGGGCGTGAAAAATCCGGAACTCTATCTGCTCACCGCCACCAACACCGATACCATTTTTGAAGAAGTGAAAAAGACGCGCCCGGCGCTGGTGATTATCGATTCTATCCAGACGCTGGAATCGCCGTATGTAGAGAGCGCCGCCGGCAGTGTGAGCCAGGTGCGCGAGTGTACCGCCGAGATTATTCGCTTTGCCAAGACATCGGCGGTGCCGGTCATCATCATTGGCCACATCACCAAAGAAGGCGCTATCGCCGGTCCCAAGGTGCTCGAACACATGGTGGACACGGTGCTGCAATTTGAAGGCGACCGCCACTACGCCTACCGCATCCTGCGCACCCTCAAAAACCGCTTCGGCTCTACCAACGAAATGGGCATTTATGAGATGGCGGCGCAAGGGATGCGGCCCGTTACCAACCCGTCGGAGATATTGCTTTCGCAGCACGAAGAGGCGCTCAGCGGCATCTCTATCGGTGCGATTCTGGAAGGCGTGCGCCCGCTGCTCATCGAGACGCAGGCGCTCGTAAGTCCGGCGGTGTATGGTACCCCGCAGCGCACCGTAAGCGGCTACGATCTGCGTCGTTTGCAGCTTTTGCTGGCCGTGTTGGAAAAACGCGGCGGCTTTCCCTTCGGTGCCAAGGATGTGTTTATAAACATTGCCGGCGGCCTGAAGGTAGAAGACACCTCTATTGACCTGGCGCTGTGTTGCGCCCTGCTCTCAAGCCACGAAGACCGGCCGCTGCCCAAAAACATCTGTCTGGTGGGCGAAGTGGGCCTTTCGGGCGAAATCAGGGCCGTAAACCGCATCGAGCAGCGCGTCGCCGAAGCCGATAAGCTGGGTATGGAAATGATTATCATCCCCAAAGCCAACGCCAAGGGCCTGCATCAGCGCGATTTCAATGTAAAAATAAAGCTGGCCAACAAGGTGGAAGATGTCTATCGGATGCTGTTTGGGTAAGGGTGCTGCGAGACTTGTCAGGTCAAGTCCGCCTCCGGCGGACACAGATGCCTGACAAGTCTGCAGCACCCTTACAGGGTAAACAACAGCCTTACCCGGTCTTCCTGAAAAGCGGTTCTATTAAAACAGGGCGGTCCGCGTACTGCAATGCCTTTAATTCCCGCGCTCCTGATTTTTCCGGAAATTCACACCCCAAAACAACCTGCCGCTATGCCCGCTCCCCTCCGCTTTACGCTCCTGCAACCCGATGTGCTTTGGGAAGACCCTGCCGGAAACTGCGCCCGATACGAGCGCCTTATCGCCGGAGAGGCCGCCCAATATCCGCTGCATATTGTATTGCTTCCGGAAATGTTTGCTACTGGCTTTAGCATGAACACAGCACTGGCGCAACCCATGGACGGCGCGATTGTGGAATGGATGCGCACCGTGGCACGGCGGCATCGCTGCATCCTCGGCGGCTCGGTGATGATCCGGGAAGAAGACCGCGTGTATAACCGCCTGCTGTGGATGCAGCCCGACGGCACTTTTCACCACTACGACAAGCGCCACCGCTTTGCTTATGGCGGCGAAGACCGGCATTTTGAGGCCGGCGACCGCCGCGTCATCGTGCAGGTGATGGGCTGGAAAATCTGCCTGCAAATCTGCTACGACCTGCGCTTCCCCGTCTGGAGCCGCAATGTGCCCGGCCCTTCGCAATATGATGTGCTGCTATATATTGCGTCGTGGCCGGCTCGCCGCGCCCACGCCTGGAAAAGTCTTTTGCCCGCCCGCGCCATCGAAAACCAGTCTTATGTCGTTGGCCTCAACCGCACCGGCACCGATGGCAACGGGCTGGAACACAGCGGCGACAGTGCCGTGTATGGCCCCGATGGCCTGCCGATGTGGGAAGCCGGCCATACGCCGCAGGTGCATTCCCTTGTTCTCGACTACGCGATGCTTCAGGATTTCCGGGAACAGTTTCCGTTTTTGCGGGATGCGGATAGGTTTTCGTTGCTATAGCTGTCCGTTGGCCGGATTTCAGGCTTCTGTCCTTCCGGAAAGGACAATTTTTTCGCCATTGTCCCCGTTCTAAAAGCACCAACCCGCTGCGTGTTATCTTTCCGCTTTGTATGAAGTATCTTTTGTGTATGCTGGGGATGCTGCTGGGCATTCCACAAGCCTTTGCCCAACACTTTATTTCCGGAAAAGTAACCAACACGCAAGGCCGACCTCTGGAAACGGTGAGCGTCTCGGTTGTTGGAACGGCTATCGGTGCCGTTACCGATGTCCAAGGCCATTACCGGCTGGAAATTCCGGAATCTACGGAGAAAGCAACGCTTCAGTTTAATGCGATTGGCTACCAAACCAACCGCCTGCCCTGGACTGCCGCCACCAGCATTCTGAACGTAAAAATGGAACGCGGCACCACCGAAATCGGCGAAGTGGTAAAGCGCAATGAGCGCCCGCGCTACGAAACCGGAACGGTGTATCTCGACCCGTCGCTCTCGCGCGAACTGCCCTCCACCATCGGCGGCATCGAAGGGCTGATTAAAACCTTTGTAGGCTCCAACAACGAACTGACCTCGCAATACAGTGTGCGCGGCGGCAACTACGACGAAAACCTCGTCTATGTCAATGATTTTGAGATTTACCGGCCCTATCTCACCCGCTCCGGACAGCAGGAAGGCCTTTCGTTTATCAACACCGATTTGGTGAGCGGCGTCAACTTCTCGCTCGGCGGCTTTGCAGCGCGCTACGGCGATAAGATGAGTTCGGTGCTGGATGTTACCTACCGGCGACCTACGAAATTTGCCGGCTCGGCCATGGCTTCGTTGCTCGGCGCTTCTTTGCATTTAGAAGGCGCTTCCAGAAATCAGAAGCTCACCTGGCTCTTCGGCGCGCGGCAAAAAAGCAATCAGTATCTGCTTCAGGCACAGCCCACCAAGGGCGTTTATAACCCTACGTTTACCGATGTGCAGGGCCTGCTGCGCTATCGTTTTAATGATAAATGGGAACTGGAAGCCATTGCCAACTATGCCCGCAACCGCTTCACGTTTTTTCCGGAAGAAATGACCTCTTCTTTCGGTGTGGTCAATCAGGCCTACCAGCTGCGCGTGTTTTATACCGGCGCCGAAGATGATCAGTTTGACTCCCGCTTTGGCGGCCTTTCTACCACGTATATGCCCAACGACCGGCTGCGCCTCAAGCTGCTCGTTTCCGGTTTCCAGACCGACGAAAAGGAAACCTACGACATCGGCGGCGAGTACCTTTTGGGCGAACTGGAAACCGACCTCGGCAAAGAAACCTTTGGCAATATCAAAACCTACCTCGGCACGGGCATTATCCAAAACTATGCGCGCAACTACCTGAAGGTGAACGTGGGAACGATTGCCCATCGCGGTTCTTACAGCGCCGGACGGCATTTTGTGCAGTGGGGCGCGGATGTAACCTACAACAGCGTGAACGATAAATTGCATGAGTGGGAGCGCCGCGACTCTGCGGGCTACACCCAGCCCGCCAACCCTGATGTGCTGACGATGATGCGCCTGTATAGCGGCAGGGCCAACTTTGATTATCTGAAATATTCGGCCTTTGTGCAGGACAATTTCCGGCCTTTTGAAAACGAAGATTTTACGGCCAATATCGGGGTGCGGTATCTGCACAATGCGCTGAACGGGGAAAACATTTTCAGTCCGCGCGTACAACTGGCCTGGAAGCCCAAGTGGAAAAACAATCTGGTGTTCAAAGCATCGGGCGGCCTCTATGCGCAACCTGCCTTCTACCGCGAAATGCGCGACCTGGACGGCACGGTAAACACGCAAATCCTGGCCCAGAAATCGGCGCATTATCTGGCCGGTGTGGATTATAATTTCCGGGCAGGCAACAAGCCCATCAAGCTCACCGGCGAGGTGTATTACAAAAAGCTCTGGGACCTTGTTCCCTATGAATACGACAACGTGCGCATCCGCTATTTCGGCAAAAACGACGCGGTGGGCTATGCCTACGGCGGCGAAGTGCGCATCTATGGCGACCTGGTGCCCGACGCGCCGTCGTGGATTTCATTGGGCGTACTCAAGACCGCCGAAGATATCCTCGACGACAAGATTGTGTATAAAGGCGTGAATGGAGCAGACAGTGCCACGTTTTATCCCGGCTATGTGCCGCGCCCGTCGGATCAGCGGTTTATGCTCGGAATGTATTTTCAGGATTACCTGCCGCGCAACAAGAATTTCCGGATGCACCTGAACCTGCTCTATTCCACCGGTCTGCCTTTTGGCCCACCCGACCGCAGCCGCTATGGCGACACCCTGCGCCTGCCCGACTACAAGCGCGTGGACATTGGCTTCTCGGCGCTTTTGCTGGATGCCAAAAAGAAACGCCTGCCTTCACATTCTTTCTTCCGTGGGCTGGAGAGCATCTGGGCGAGTGTAGAAGTGTTTAACCTGCTGGGCATTCAAAACACGCTTTCGTATTCGTGGATTCAGGACCAGACGACCGGCGGCAGCTACGCCGTTCCCAACCGCCTGACGAGCCGCCTGCTGAATGTGAAGCTGGCCGTAAGATTTTGAGGAAAAATCCGCGTCATCCGTGTTCTGATAAAGAACGCGGATAAAACGGATAGCTACGGATTTTCACGGATGAAAAATGCGCTTTGCAGCAGCGCGTTCTTTTCTTGGGTTCTTTGTACCTGAAGCTTCCAGGCCGTGCGGTTTTAAAAGGGAGAAAAATCCGTGGAAATCCGTAAAAATCCGCGTCATCCGTGTTCTGATAAAGAACGCGGATAAAGAACGCGGACAAAACGGATAGCTACGGATTTTCACGGATGAAAAATGCGCTTTGCAGCGCATTCTTTCCTTGGGTTCTTTTGTACCTGAAGCTTCCAGGCCGTGCGGTTTTAAAAGGGAGAAAAATCCGTGAGAATCCGTCAAAATCCGCGTCATCCGTGTTCCCAAAAAAAGCACGGATTTCACGGATGAAAAACGCGTTTTCTCAAAGGGCATCTGCGCCCACTGCCTGCGCCGGTAGTATAACGCAAAAGGTTGCGCCCTTTCCCGGTGCCGATTCCGCAAAAAGCGCCCCGCCGTGGTTGGCTGCAATGCGTCGGCACAGCGCCAGTCCAATGCCCGACCCCGGATAGGCATCGCGGCTGTGGAGTCGTTTGAAGACTTCAAAAATCTGCTCGGCATAAGCCTGCTCAAATCCGATACCATTGTCTTTTACACAGATTTTGTGATAAACAACACCGGGGCGCGGCAGCCGGATGCGTTGCTGCACCTCTTCTTCCGTAGCCGGGGAAGCACTGATGGTAAGGACCGGCGATATGCCGGGCCGGGTGAATTTCAGGCCGTTGCCAATAAGATTGCTAAACAACTGGCCCATTTGCAGGCCAATCGCTTCAATCGTGGGCAGCGCAGCAATGTGGAACTGTGCGTGCTTCTCCCCGGCAGGGATTTCATAAATCGTAAGCGCCTCCTGCACCACCGCCTGAAGGTCAACGGGGTGTGCATTCATATCAGACTGCAACAAGCGCGAAAGATGGAGCAGGTCGCGGATTAGCTGGCTCATCCGATCCGAAGAAGCGATAATCTTTTCGGTCAGGTCGCGGCTCTTCTCGGAAAGCATTTTATCGCCCTGCAGCAGGCCGGAGAAAATCTGGATTTTCCGGAGCGGCTCCTGCAGGTCGTGGCTGGCCACATAAGCATATTGGGCCAGTTCTTCGTTGGAGCGTTGCAGCTTTTCGTTCAGGTCTTCCAGAGTCTCGTTGGATGCCCGTAGCTTTTTAACGGCTTCGTCGAGTTGTTCAGTGCGCAGTTGCACTTCGTTTTCCAGTGCGCTTTGGAGGTCTTGTTGCAGGGTGATGTCCTGCGCGATACCGGAAAGCTGAACGGTATTTCCCTGACTGTCGCGCTGCGCCTTGCCTACGGCATGAATGACGCGGGTGGCATCCGTGAGGGCATTGGTAATGGTATAAACTTCATCATAATGCCCGTTTCCGTCCGGTGCAATGGCGCGTTGTATGGCTGCCGCCACCCGCTCGCGGTCTTTGGGGTGTATCCTTGGAGAACCGTCTGCCCGGAGAACGGCGGTTTCCATGCCCAGCCATTTTTGCAGCCGCTCGGAGTAGGTAACCGCTCCGGTGGCGCTGTCGATACTCCAGGTAGCCAGCTCGGCCAGATCCATAGCTGCTGCCAGATTGGCCTCGCTTTCCTGAAGTTCTTTCCGCGCATTTACCTGAGCGGTAATGTCCACGGCCATGTTCAGAATGGCATAAACCTCGCCGGCCGGATTGCGCAGTGGCTTATAGGTAAAATTAAACCAATAAGATTGCAGTCTGCCGTCCACCACCAGCCGCGCTTCCTGTTCGGCTGCGCTATACGCAACGCCGGTACGCATCACTGCTTCCAGCAGGCCGATGAAAGGCTGTCCTTCCAGTTCCGGCAAGGCTTTTGCAAGCGGCATCCCGATGACGGCAGGCGTTCTTCCCCACACCCGTATCATGGCATCGTTGGCAGTGTCTATCACCAGTTGCGGCCCCATATAGAGCGCCGTAGCAAACGGCGCTTCTTCTATCAGCAGCCGGAATTTCGCCTCGCTTTCCAGGGCTTTTCGGTTGGCCACTACCTGTTCGGTTACTTCATAAACCAGAATAAGCACACCGCAAATAGCACCGTTCTTCTCTTCGCGGTAGGGTTGATAGACAATATTTACAAAGCCCTTTTCCATTCCTCCATCGGCATTGCGCATATCAAAAGGCGTGTTGAGGAGTTGGTATTCTTCGCCGGTAGTGCATACTTTTTCGATAATAGGCCGGAAATACGCTTCGGCATCCGGGACAACTTCAAAAAGCGGACGATGGAGCAGCGCCCTTTCCGGAAATCCGGCCAATCGGCAGTAGGCTTCGTTCACCATTTCCACCCGTAGATCCTCTCCCAGAAGGAGAATAATGCCCACCGAGGCGCTCTGCAACAGGTTTTGAAAACGCAGGGCACTGTTCTCAATCTTCATTCGCGCTTCTACCTGCCGCGTAACGTCTGTGGCAGATATCAAAACCGAAGAAATGACCTCCTGTTCATCACGCAGTGCCTGATAGGAAAAATTGATGTAGGCAATCTCCTTGCGGCCCTGCCGGACGAGCACCACGCGCTCTTCGCTGGAGAGAAAAGGCTCGCCGGTATCCAGCACGCCCCGCAGGATGCCCTCCACACCCGCCGCCCGCGCCGCCGGAAAAACCTCCGGCAATGGGCGGCCCAGCAGGGCTTCCGGCGGATGGCCCACCAGTTTGCAATAGAGCGGGTTTACGCTGGTAAAACGGAAGTCCTGCCGGTCTGTAATCGCCACCGCCACCGGCATATCCTGAAGCAGCGAGAGGGTTTGCTGCCGGCTATTTTGCACTTTTTGCTGCGCCGTTCGTTTTTCGGTTACGTCGCGCACAATGCCGCCAAAGCGTTTTATCTGTCCTTTCTCGTCAAAATAAGACGTGCCGATGGCGTGAATCCAACAAAGTCTTTTATCCTCTTGCAACACCCGATAGCTTACCTCAAAAACCCGCGTTTCGCCACACTTCAAAACATTTCCGAGAACGTCCTGAATGGATTGTATATCTTCTTCGTAGATAAAGCGAAAGGCTTCTTCCAGCGGGATGCTTTCCTGGGTTGTCGGGAAGCCGAAAAGCGCCCGGCAACGGCTGTCCCAGATAAGCCTGTTGGACGTTAGATCCAGTTCCCACACGCCGATTCCGGCAGCGTCTAAAGCAAATTTGATACGGTCTAAATCTTCGGCAAAGCCTTCGGTAGAAAGGGCGGCGGGCATAGGGCGTTCGGGCGGCTAAAAACAGGGCTTTAAAAAGGGCAAAGACGGTCTCCCTACAAATATAAAGGCATAAAGACCGCCGAAACGCCGCAGGCTTCAAACCGGCATTTTTCCGGAAAATCTCGTTTCTTTGACAGTATGAAGTTCCGGTATCTGCTGCCTTGCGTTTTGATGCTGGCGGCCTGCTCTGGCGGCGATCGCTTTGAGGAAGCGGCTTTTCAATACCGTGTGGATTCGGCGGTCAATGCCCGTCTCGACTCGGTGCAGAACGGTCTGCAATATCGCAACGACTCGCTGATTCTGGAGGCTGCCCGCCGCCGCGCCGATAGCCTACGCCAATCCCCGGCGCTGCCGCCCGCCCAAAACGCCCCGCCCGCCGCAGCCCCCGACCAGCCGTAGCTTTGCCACCTGTGCGTTTCCGGAAAATCTTTCTTGTCTGCCTGCTGCTATGGCCGGAAATCCTTTCGGCCTGCCCCGCTGATCGCTATTTTTTCAATTATACCCCCGATTGTGCTGCCGCCTACGACGCATATCTGTCGCTGAAGATTCCGGAAGGAAATGCCCTGTTGCGCCGCGCTGCTGCTGCCGATCCCGGCAATCTGATGCCCGTCTTTCTGGCCGATTACGAAGATTGCCTGTTGCTGATGCTCAACGGCGACCGGCGGGAATATGAACAGCGCCGCGACCACTACGACGAGCGCCTGGAATGGATAGAGAAAGGACCGGAAAATTCCCCGTGGCAGCGCCTCGCCAGAGGTGCCCTGCATCTGCATTGGGCTTTGGTACACGTGCGCTTCGGCGAACGCCTCAAGGCGGCCATGGCTTTCCGGAAATCCTATCTCAACCTCAAAGAAAACGCCCGGCTGTTCCCGAATTTCACGCCTACGACCGTATTCCTAGGTTTTGAAGAAGCCATCGCGGGCACCATCCCGGAAGACTACCGCTGGATTGCCTCGGTTTTTGGCGTGAAGGGCGATGTCGTAAAAGGCGTGGGCGCTATCGGTCATTTTCTGGAACAGAACAAGGCCCCGCAGACGGCGTTCCGGCGCGAGGCCGTTTTGTTTTATGCCTACCTGCGGTTTTATCTTTTGCAACAGCAGGAAGCAGCCTGGAAGTATGTGTCGGGCGAGGCGTTCGGCCCTGCCGACAACCTGCTGAACGCGCTGGTGGCCGCCAACCTGGCCCTCAATTACCGCCATGCCGACGATGCGGTGCAATACCTGCGCGTGGCCCAGGGTTTTCCGGAAAGTCGCCGCTTCCCGGTGGTGGATTATGAGCTGGGATATGCGCTGATGTACCGGCTCGACGGCGCGGCCATTACGGCTTTTGAACGCTATCTGGCAACTTCGCCGGGCAACTGGTATCGCAAAGATGCGGCGCAGAAGATCGCCTGGATCCGCCTGCTGCAAGGCCGCAACGCCGAGGCCGCCGCCCAACTGAAACGCGTGCTCAACACCGGCAACAGCTTTGTTGATGCCGACAAACAGGCGCAGCGCGCCGCCGAAAACGGAACGCTGCCCGACCCGGCGCTGCTCGCCGCCCGCCTGCTCTGCGATGGAGGCTACTATGCACAGGCTTTGCAAAAACTCGCCGCCATGCCGCCCGCCGCGCTCCAAGCACCTGCCCGCAAGCTGGAGTATCATTTCCGAACAGGCCGCACCTACGAAGGACTGGGCCAATATCCCAAAGCACTTGCACACTACGCTGCCGCCTGGGCCGAAGGCCAGAACAGCCGCGAGCAATTCGGCGCACGGGCAGCCCTGCAAACGGCTTTGCTGTATGAAAAAAACGGCGACCTGCCGACAGCCCGGCAATGGTTTCGCAAGACACTGGCACTGCGCAACCACGATTTTCAGGCCTCTATCGATCAGCAGGCAAAGGCCGGATTGGCCCGGCTCGGCGGCGGCGACTAAGAAACACCGGAAAATATGGTCTTTAAAACACGTCCTTTTTCCGGAAATTACAATCATGAAACTGCACCTGCTTTCCGACCACGATCCTCATTTTCCGGATCCTGCCCGCGCCCTGCCCGACGGGCTGCTGGCTATTGGCGGAGACCTGCATCCGGAGCGCCTGCTGGAAGCTTACAAAAAAGGCATTTTTCCGTGGTTTAATGCCGGTGAGCCGCCGCTGTGGTGGTCGCCCGACCCGCGCTGCGTCCTTTTTCCGGAAAAACTGCGCATCAGCCATTCCATGAAGCCGCTTTTGAAGAAAAATACTTTTGAGTTCCGGATAAATACCGCGTTTGAAAGCGTTATGCACCACTGCCGGATGTCGCCGCGCCCCGGGCAGGACGGAACCTGGATAACCGCCGAAGTGATGGAAGGCTACACAGCACTGCACCGGATGGGCCACGCCCACAGCGCCGAGGCCTGGCACGACGGGCAACTGGTAGGCGGCCTCTATGGCGTGTGGCTGGGCGATGTTTTCTTTGGCGAAAGTATGTTCAGCCAGGTGTCCAACGGCAGCAAATATGCGTTTATCCGCTGGGTGCAGCACCTGCAAAGCAGCGGCGTGAAGCTCATCGACTGCCAGGTGCCGACCGAACACCTGGCGAGCCTCGGCGCAGAGCTGATTTCCCGGAAAATATTTATGGAAAAACTGGGGCAGTTGGTGCGTTTATAAGGGATGAGGCCAAACCACACCTTCTATTGAGTCGGTCGCTGGTTTTGGGTGCGCCCTTATCATGGGGAACAAGCCCAAGACCCGAGCTGCGTCCGTGCAAATTCTCCTACCGCTTCGTAAGCACCCGCGCTACTCAAACCGGTAGGCGTGCGTGTATTGCGCCCGAATGGTTTTGTTTTCAGAAACCACCTCATAATAGGGATAAAAAGCAGTATCGCCGGGTGCTTCAAAGCCGATTTCTATGCGATTTTGCCGTTGGCCCTTGCGCAGCGCCACCCGAAAATCCTCCCCGCCTTTAGGCAGTGTAAACTGCGTTTCGCCGTGGTTGGGGCCATCCGCCGCCACAACGGTATATACGCCTTTTTCCGGCGCTTTGGTAACCGTTACCCGAAACGTAAAGCGGTTGAGGCCGTCTTCGGAATGCTCGGTTTTCGCTTCGCCAACAACGGTGCCGGGTGCGGGCGCTTCCTGGTGTATTGCCGTCGCCGGGCTGGGATTTTCCGGAATATCCCGGCAGGCAGCCACGAGTAAAAGAGAAAGCAGGAAAGGAGATGGACGCATATAATCAGGCAGGAATGACCGGCAAAGAAACGAAGGCGGCGCAGGCAGGGCGAAGCGACCGGCGGGCATGCCCGCCTTTGTCAACAATCATCAACTCTTAGAACGCGCCAAGAGGCGCGTTCCTACAAAACCTTCATCAACAACCATCAACCCCCATCAACCTTCATCAACCTTCATCAACCCCATCAACAACCATCAACAACAATCAACCACACCGGCCCCTATCGCTGGTCGAAATCCACCGCCACAAACGGCGTGCGCGGGTGGCTCTGGCAGGTGAGCACAAAGCCTTTGGCAATTTCGTCTTTCTCCAGGCCGTAGTTCAGGTCCATTTCCACCTCGCCGTCGGTGAGCTTGGCACGGCACGTAGCACACACGCCGCCCTTGCAGGCATAAGGCAAATCTGCGCCCGATTTCAGCGCGGCATCCAGGATGCTATCGCCGCCATAGGCCAGTTCCATTTCCGTAGTAATGCCGTCGAGCGTGATGCGCACCCGGCTCTTCACCTCGGCATCTTCCTGCGAAAGCACCGAAACTTTTTGGCGGCGAACGGCCGCCGATCCGCTGGCGGTAAAGAGTTCAAAATGGATGCGGTCGTCGGGCAGTCCCGCGTTTTGGAGCGTTTCCCGAACCGAGAGAATCATGTCTTCCGGCCCACACACAAACGCCTCGTCAATCTGCTCCGGTTGTATCAGGCTGCCCAGAAAATCCTGCATTTTATGTCCGTCGATGCGGCCATTGAACAGCGGAACATCCATCGCTTCGCGGCTCAGCACATGATAGATGCGCAGCCGCTGCATAAACTGGTTTTTCAGCCCCTCGAGCGTTTCCCGGAAAAGAATGCTGCCGCGTGTGCGGTTGCCATAGATAAGCGTAAACTCGCTGTCTGGCTCGGTGTGGAGTACCTCGGTCAGGAGCGACAGAATGGGCGTAATGCCGGAGCCGGCGGCCACGGCGAGATATTGTTTCCGGAATTTTTGCGGATGGCGCACCGTAAAGCGGCCATCGGGCGGCAACACTTCGAGCGTATCGCCTTTGCGGAGCGCCGTATTGGCCCAGGAAGAAAACCTGCCATCGGCCACCTGCTTGATGGCCACGCGCAACTCGCCATTCACGGGCGCACTGCAAATGGAATAGGAGCGGCGCACTTCCTCGCCGTCAATAGTGGTGCGCAGCGTCAGGTATTGCCCGGCCCGGAACCGGAATGCTTCGGCCATTTCGGGGGTGATGTCAAAGGCCACCGATACGCAGTCGGGCAGTTCTTTGCGCACATCGCGAACCGGGAGCAGGTGAAAACGGGCCATAGCAGTTTTTTTTTGGAAGCAGGATTTAAAAAGCCTTGAAAGACGGGTGCGAAATTACGCCTGCCGACCTTGCCGGGACGGGCGGCGACGGCAGGAAAACTACTTTTGCAGCCTTATGTTGAAATCCGGCTTTTTCTTTCTGGCGGCGATGCTGCTGTGTGCAGACGCATCCTGGGCGCAAAGCGGTGCTTTCGTTTATGAAATGCAGATGCTCAAAAGAGACGTTTTCTATCTGGCATCCGATGCGCTCGAAGGCCGCCGCACCGGCACCAAAGGCGAAGAAATGGCCCGCCAATATCTGGAAAAACGCTACCGGCAGATGAACATCCCGGCGTGGAAAGGAAGCTATTCGCAGCCGTTTACATTTGTGGAAGGGCGGGCTATCGGTTCCGGAAACCGGCTTCAGATTTCCGGAAAATCAATCGCCGATACCAGCTTGTTTTTCCCCCTGCCGTGGTCGGGCAATGGCGAGGCAGGAAGCTATACCGTGTTGCCGCTTCTGAAAGACACCGCCGACCTTCGCGACCCACACCTTGACTGGAATAAAGAGGCGTATGAAAAAGCCCGTGCGCTGGCGAAAGACGGCGCAAAGGCCGTGGTTTTCACCGCACCTGTAAGTGCAAAAACAACCGTGCTTTTCAACGCTCAATCCGACCTGGAAGCCCTTGATATTCCGGTAGCGGTTTATTTTACGGATGCGGCGGCGACTCTTTCCGGAAACGACCGGCTGGCCACGAATGTGATTCGCCCAAAGGCTTCGGCGGCCAACTTCGCTGCCTACCTCGACAACGGCGCGAAATATACCATCGTCATTGGCGCACACTACGACCACCTGGGCCACGGCGAAGACGGCAACAGCCTGCTGGCCAACGCCGAAACGCTGCGCGAAATCCATAACGGCGCTGACGACAACGCTTCCGGAACCGCCGGGCTGATGATGCTGGCCCAACGCATCCGCAACGAAGGCAAACGCAACTACAACTATCTTTTTCTACACTTCAGCGGCGAAGAACTGGGCTTGCTCGGCTCCAGGGCTTTTGTAAAGCAATACGGCCTCGACAGCACCAACACGGCAGCCATGATTAACCTCGATATGATTGGCCGTTTGCCAGACAGCAGCCGTGCGCTTCAGGTAGGCGGCGTAGGCACGTCGCCGGTCTGGCCCGCGCTGCTTCCGGAAAAAGGCTATAAAATTTCGGTGGATTCTTCCGGTATCGGCCCCTCCGACCACACGTCTTTTTACACCACCGGCATTCCGGTATTGTTCTTTTTCACCGGTGCACATTCCGATTACCACAAGCCGACCGACGATGCCGAAAAAGTGAATTTCCTGGGCATCCACCACATCGTCGGCACGCTCGACACCCTGTTGCAGCGCCTCGACAAACTGCCCAAACCGAAATTCACCGCCACGCGCAACCCGGAAATGGGCAAGGCGCGTTTTAAAGTAACGCTTGGCATCCTGCCCGATTATTCGTTTATGGAAGGCGGTGTGCGGGTGGATGGCGTAACCGAAGGGCGGCCTGCGGCAAAGGCGGGCGTAAAGGCCGGCGATATTATTGTGCAACTGGGCGACCTCAAAATCGGTGGAATGCAGGGTTATATGGAAGCACTCGGCAGCTTCAGGGCGGGGCAAACGGTGCTGCTCCGTGTGCAGCGTGCCGGGAAAGAAATCGCGCTTTCGGTAACGTTTTAACGATTTCTGCTTTTTCATTTACCGGCCCCGCCTGCATCTTTGCGCCCCAATGCTTTTCCGTGCCTTTTCTATGCGTCCGCTGCGTACTTCTTTGCTTCTTCTGACAACCGGTTTTCTTTCGCTCAAAGGAATGGCGCAAACGGCAGAAACGCCCGCCCAACAGGCTGCCCGCAAGCCGAGCCGCGATTTCGTAATGCTGCAATTCACCTATGACGGCTGGGCCAATCAGCCCGACAGCGTAAAGGTGGGCGGCTTCAGCCGGGGTTTTAACGCGTATCTGTGTTATGATTTCCCGATTAAGGCATCGCATTTTTCCTTTGCTACCGGCCTCGGGATTGGCACGTCGAGTATGTTTTTTCAGAACGGGCAGCAACTGGTATTGACAGACAGCGGCCAAAAAGCGGCGAAGTTTATTCCGCAGCGCGAAGATTACAGCAATTTTAAACTCACAACGGCCTATCTGGAAGCGCCCTTTGAGCTGCGCTATTTTGCCAATAAAGAAAACCGCAACCGGGGCTTCAAAGCAGCTGTGGGCCTGCGCGTGGGCTACCTGATGGCGGCGCATACCAAAGGCAATCGTACCGAAAACGGTGCGAAGCTGACCGAGAAAGTGCAGTCGAAAGAGTTTCTGGATAAATGGCGCTACGGCGCTACGCTGCGCCTCGGCTGGGGCAATTTCTCGGCTTTTGGCGCATATAATTTCAATAGCGTGTTTCAGGATGGCCTCGGCCCGGCTGTTACGCCCTATTCGGTGGGGATTTGCCTGACGGGATTGTAAGATTCCCGGGCGCGATAGTGCCATTTAAAAATGACACCGGCGCGGCCCAATGGTTGCCAAACAGGAGATTGTCTATGCATAAGGGATGCAAAAAGCAAACTTATGTCCCTGTTTTTTAAGAAAAGCTAAGTGAGGAAGTTATTCCGTAGCTCTTCCTTATGCAAAAAAACAGCCGGCAAAAGGGGATAAAATCTATTCTACCCCCACACTTTCAGAGACAAGAAATTGCCGACAGTGGGCTGCGGATGTTTCCTATCCCAAGAACCCTTTCTGTAATAGTAACTCCGCAATCTGCACCGCATTCGTTGCCGCGCCTTTGCGCAGATTATCGGCCACAATCCAGGCCTGCAGGCCATTTTCTACGGTAGCATCGCGGCGCAGGCGGCCCACAAAAACGCGGTCGTCGCCGGCGGCCAGAAGCGGCATGGGGTATTCTTTCAGGGAAGGATTATCCTGCACCGCAATTCCCGGAAATTCGGAGAGCATCCGCCGCACTTCTTCCAGTTCAAAAGGCTTTTCAAACTCGATATTGACGCTCTCGCTATGCCCGCCAACCACGGGTACGCGCACGCAGGTAGCCGCCACCTTCACTGCTTCGTCGCCCAGGATTTTCACCGTCTCCCGAATCATCTTTTCCTCTTCCTTCGTGTTGCCGTCTTCCCGGAAAACATCAATCTGCGGTATCAGATTCAGGTCTATCGGATACGGATAAACAGTGGTTTCGGTGCTTCCCCGGCGCTGGGCCTGCAGTTCTTCAATGGCCTTCGCGCCGGTTCCGCTCACGCTCTGATAGGTGCTCACCACCACGCGGCGAATGCCATAGCGGTCGTGCAGGGGTTTCAGCACCATCACCAGCTGCACCGTCGAGCAGTTGGGATTGGCAATGATAAAATCTTCCGCCATCAGCACGTCGCCGTTTACTTCCGGAACCACCAGTTTCTTGGTTTCGTCCATGCGCCAGGTCGAGGAATTGTCCACCACGCGGCAGCCGATTTGGGCAAAGCGGGGCGCAAGTTCCAGCGATGGGCCGCCGCCGGCAGAAAACAGCGCCAGTTGCGGCGCACGCAGCAGGGCTTCTTCCGGCGTTATCACCGTCCATTCTTTTCCGGAAAAAAGCACTTTGCTTCCTGCCGAACGCGCCGAGGCCACGGGAAGCAGTTCCGTTACCGGAAAGTTTCGCTCTTCGAGTACCCGAAGCATGGTAGTTCCAACAAGGCCGGTGGCCCCAACAATGGCGACGCGCATTTTTTTTTAAACGCGAAAATAAGAAACTCCTTCGCGCCGATTTCTCCCCAAAAAAGCATCCCACAAAAAAATCCGGAACCTATGCGGCTCCGGATTCACGTTAATTCGGGACGGTTTCTTCGCCGGGCCTTGTAAGCCGGGAAGCATCGCCTATGCAGTGGCTTCGTTCAGAACACTGTTCATGCTGCGAACCGCTTCGGCGCTCTTGTTGAAAGCTGCCATTTCAGCCTCGTCGAGTTTCAGATCCACGATGCGCTCCCAGCCTTTTTTGCCAATCACCACCGGCACGCCGAGGCAGATGTCTTGCTGACCGTATTCGCCTTCCAGCGCCACACAGCACGGAAACACCTTCTTCTCGTCGCGCACGATGCTTTCTACCAGTGCCGCACCTGCCGCACCCGGCGCATACCAGGCCGAAGTGCCGAGCAGCTTGGTGAGTGTCGCGCCGCCCACCATCGTGTCGGCAGCTACTTTTTTGAGGGTTTCTTCGTCGAGCAAGTCTGCTACCGGCACGCCCTGCAATGTTGCGAGGCGGGTCAGCGGAATCATAGTCGTGTCGCCGTGGCCGCCAACGACGGTCGCCTGCAGGTCGTGCTGCGAGCAGCCCAGCGCCTGTTGCAGATAAGTCTTAAAGCGCGAAGAATCGAGGATGCCGCCCATGCCAATGACGCGCTCTTTGGGCAGGCCGGTGGCCTTCAGCGTCAGGTAGGTCATGGTGTCCATCGGGTTGGAGATGACCACCAGAATGGTGTTGGGAGAATGCTCCAGCAGGCTTTTGGCCACGCCTTCCACAATTTTGGCGTTGGTGCCAATGAGTTCTTCGCGGGTCATGCCGGGCTTGCGCGGAATGCCGGAAGTGATTACGCACACATCCGAGCCTGCGGTCTTGCTATAATCATTGGTAGAGCCGGTTACCTTGGTATCGAAGCCCAGCAGCGAAGTGGTTTGGGTCAGGTCGAGGGCTTTGCCTTCGGCGAAGCCTTCCTTGATGTCCACCAAAACGAGTTCAGAGCACAGCTCTTTGCGGATAATATTGTCGGCACAGGTGGCGCCCACAGCGCCTGCACCCACGACGGTAATTTTCATACAGCGAATGATGTTTTTTGAAATGACGCGGCAAAGGTAGGCGGTAGGGATAATTGCTACTCTTACCCAACTAAAAATCCGGATGACGTACGCCCCACACGTCATTGCGGGCTTGACCCGCAATCTC
>DDEO01000054.1 GCA_002336725.1 Bacteroidetes bacterium UBA1952
TTGCGGCGGAGCCTGTGCCGCTGAAAGCGGTAACCCGCAATCTCCATTATTCTGTGTTCTGGAGATTATGGAGCAAATTATAATTAATTATTTATATCTGTGATAACCATAGCAACGGCGGAAGTATCACCTGGAAGGGAATAAATAGACTTTCTCAAGAGGTCTATTGAAGTGCTGCGTCTCTGCGCGAAAAACCCCACCCACCCTGCGCCGCTGTAAAAGTGCGCCGCATCGCGCTTCCTTTCTCCCGAAATACGGCGTTACCTTTGCGGCCTCCGAGAGAGCGCCTCATGAATCTTTTCAGCCCTAAAAACTGGTGGAAAACGCTTTGCGTGGTCCTGCTGGCCTACACGCTTTTCGACGGCATGATGGGCCGGGTGCCGGCGCGTTTTATCCTCAACGAATCGATCCGCAACCTGTATTTCCACGTGCCGATGTGGTTTGGGATGCTGGGGCTTTTCACCGGCTCTTTTGTATATGCCATCAAATATCTGCGTTCCGGAAATCCTGACGACGACCTCAAGTCGGTGAGCTGGCTCAAGGTAGGTGTGCTCTTTTCGATTCTGGGCATGGTTACCGGCATGATTTGGGCCAATTATACCTGGGGCGAACCCTGGAGCAACGACCCCAAGCAACTGGGCACGGCGGTGTGTATGCTCGCCTATTTTGCGTATCTGGTGCTTCGCGGCGGCATTGCCGACGAAGAAAAACGCGCCAAGATATCGGCGGTGTACAATGTTTTTGCCTACGCCATGATTTTCCCGCTGCTGTTTGTCATTCCCCGCATGGTGGACTCGCTGCACCCCGGCAACGGCGGCAATCCGGCCTTCTCTAATTACGACCTCGACTCGCGGATGCGGATGGTGTTCTATCCGGCAGTTATTGGCTGGTTTCTGCTCGGCCTCTGGATGACACAACTCCGCTACCGCATTTCGCGGCTCCAAAACCGCATTGAAGAAAAACA
The DNA here is from genome assembly GCA_002336725.1 of Bacteroidetes bacterium UBA1952. Classification (GTDB taxonomy): domain Bacteria; phylum Bacteroidota; class Bacteroidia; order Chitinophagales; family Chitinophagaceae; genus UBA1952. The sequence goes on from DDEO01000054.1 coordinate 965, forward strand.
AAACTTCCGCAATGGATAATAGTCTGATTCCCCGCCGCTTGGCCCTGCTGGCTTGTGCGCTGCTGGTCGCCCCGGCCACTTTTGCACAAGAAAGCACGCCGGAGATGGCCGACCTGATGCGCACGAGTGGTAAAATATGGGTAGTAGTTGCCGTATTAGCGGTTATCTTTGCGGGAATTTTTGCATACCTCATCCGGCTCGACCGGAAAATTACCCGATTAGAACGGGAGACGAAGTAAATTTTCAACTTCTTCTCTTACATATACTTTTCCTTTTTTATTGCCAAAAAAACCGAAATGGCACAGAACAATTCCGAGCAGCACTACAGCTTTTTCCAGGGCGTAGAGCGCAACTTCGACAAGGCGGCCAAATACACCCGCTTTGAGACTGGTATCCTCGAACAAATCAAAGCCTGTAACTCTGTTTACCGGATGAAGTTTCCGGTACGCATCGGCGACAATGTAGAGGTTATCGAAGCCTACCGTGTGCAACACTCGCATCACAAGCTGCCCTGCAAAGGCGGTATCCGCTACTCGATGGACGTGAATCAGGACGAAGTAATGGCCCTGGCGGCGCTGATGACTTATAAGTGTGCACTGGTGAACGTGCCCTTCGGCGGCGGCAAAGGCGGTATCAAGATTGACACTAAGAAATACTCGGTTTTTGAGCTGGAGAAAATCACCCGACGCTATGCTTCGGAGCTGGTGAAGAAAAACTTCATCGGCGCAGGCATCGACGTTCCGGCCCCCGACTACGGTTCCGGCGCTCGCGAGATGAGCTGGATTGCCGATACCTACGCTTCGCTGAATCCCGGCGATGTGAACGCACTGGCCTGCGTTACCGGAAAACCGGTGAGCCAGGGCGGCGTTCGCGGTCGTAAGGAAGCTACCGGCCTCGGTATCTTCTATGGTGTGCGCGAATTTTGCAACTGCGAAGAGGACATGAAAAACCTCGGCCTTACCAAAGGTATTGCAGGTAAAAAAATGATTATTCAGGGCTTGGGCAACGTAGGTTTCCACGCCGCGCAATTCTTCTTCGACGCAGGCGCTATCATCGTAGGCCTGGCCGAGTATGAAGGCGGCCTGTATTGCGAAGAGGGCCTCGACCTCTATAAAGTGGTAGAGCACCGCAAGAGCACCGGCTCTATCCTGGGCTACGGCAACGGCGCTACCGACTTTAAAAACTCGGCGGAAGTGCTGGAGCAGGCCTGCGATATCTTTATCCCCGCCGCGCTGGAAAACGTGGTGAACGGCAGCAACGCCGACCGCATTCAGGCCAAAATCATTGGCGAAGGCGCCAACGGCCCGCTGACACCGGAAGCCGACGAGATTCTGTTCAAGAAAGGCGTTGTCGTTATCCCCGATATGTATCTGAACGCCGGCGGTGTAACGGTTTCTTACTTTGAATGGCTGAAAAACCTGAGCCACGTGCGCTTTGGCCGTATGGACAAACGCTTCACCGAAAATCAGAATGCCAACATCATTCGCACGGTGGAAACCATGACCGGCAAGACGGTGAACGAGACCGAGCGCGCTATGCTGATGCGCGGCCCCAACGAAGAAGACCTGGTCTATTCCGGACTGGAAGACACCATGATTGGCTCTTTCCACGAAATCCGCGAAGCACAAAAAAAGCATCCGGAAGTGGATATGCGTACGGCTGCTTTTATCGTTGCGATTGATAAAGTAGGCGCAGCATATGAAGAGCTGGGCATCTTCCCGTAAGCGATTCGATTTTCTTCTCTTTAGAAAGCAGGGCATTTTCTCCGGAAAATGCCCTGCTTTTTTAGTGTTTCCAAGAACCGGTTAGCTTTGCGCCATGGCCCGCCGAATGCTTTTGCCGCTCCTGCTGTTGCTTTTCGCGACAGCCACTTATCTGTGGCGCATCGGCGACAAATCGGTTGATTTCGATGAGCGTTATACCCTCAATATTGCAACGGGCTTGGGCGGCGAAACACATGGCAGGCGCACCTTTGGCGCTTTCGTTCAAAACCCCGTTTCCGGAAAAACCTTTACCTCCGCCGATTATTGGCAGCGTTTTTCCTACGCCAACACCGTTAATACTGCGCTCAGCGACAATGGGCAGGGCGTTCCTTATCTGGTGTTGCTGCACGGCTGGTTTCGGATGGCGGCTGTTACCGTCTGGAATGCGCGGCTTCCGGCAGCAGTTTTTCTGGCGCTTGCCGGCGGATTATTATGGCTTTTTCTTCAACGGCGCGTTTCTTACAAAATCGCCCTTCTGGCAGTCGCGCTGCTGCTTTTCAACGGCTTGCTGATGGATCTGGCCCGCTATATCCGTTTCTATACGTCGGGCGTTTTACTGGCCGTTGTTTCCGCAGTGGCACTCCATCGGCTGGTGCGGCGCGGGCGGCCCACCGATGCTTTTCTGCTGGGCAGCGTCTGGGGTTTTTTCTTTCTAAACCAATACTTTGCGGCACTGGCGATTTTGGGTCAGGGCGCTTATCTGCTGTGTTATGAACGTAGAAAGCTGCGTTTTCCGGTGCTGCTGGCCGGCATTTCCGGAAGTTTGCTGCTGCTGCTACTCTGGCTTTTTCCGCTGGGCGGTGCAGAAGCAGTTGTATCTGTTTTCCGCTACCATGAAGCATCCGCCCAAAACCCGACGGCCTGGTTTCAATCGCTGACCGTGCCGCAGGCCCTCACCGGTCTTGCCGCCAATCTGGCAACCGTTTTCGGCGCTGCAACCAACTCGCAGCCCGGTTTTAAAACCGCTTTCAATATTGCACTGGCCGCCCCCGGCTGGCTGCTGTGTTTGCGGGTTTTGTGGATGCCTTTGCCGCCTTTTCAAAAGTTTTGTGTGCGAATGGCCGCGCTGGTTTTGGCCGCGCAACTGGTTTTTGTAACAGCCCATATTTCCCTCACCGGCAAAGGCTTGCTGCTGGTGCCGCGCTACTGGATTTTTTGCATTCCGTTTTGCGCCCTTTGGCTGGCCATTTCGCTGGGCGATGCTTTCCGGAAAAAAGGTTTTTGGCGGGCGCTGGCGCTGCTGTCGCTGCTGGCTTTGGCGCTGCGGCTCAGTTTGAGCGTTTACACCGCGTGGTCGGGCAAGGGATTCAATGGCTTGGGAAAACCGGAATGCCTCGTTGCCGCGCCCACGCCCGATATCGAAGGCCTGGCGCAAGACATCCGGCAAAGCTGGCAGCCCGGCGATACGGTTGTGTATTCCAGATGGCCCTATGCCCAGTATATAAACTGGTTTCTGCGCGATGCGCCGCAGGTGGTGCAGCAGGTGGATACCGGCCAGGTAGATTTTGTAAGGCTGAAAACGCCTTCGGGGATACAGGCTATTCCGTTGCGGCTGGGGCAGCCGGTAAAGGCCCGCCCCTGCCGGTAATTTTTCCGGAAAATGACACGCTTTTTCCGGAAATCCGGCCTGGTTTATTTCACCTGCATCACCTCTTTTCCGGTTACAGCATAAAGGGCTTTAAAATCGCGGGCATCTACATAAAAACAGCCGGTAAAATCGCCGAAGGCCGGCAGGATAAGCGCCTTTTCGCTCACGGCAAAACAAGGCAGGGCTATCTGCTGCCGCGCTTTTCCGGAAAGCCGAATGCCGGGATGGATATGACCGTGAATGACAAAAACCTCGCTTTTTTCCGGCGCGTCGTGCCAGACGGCCACGTTTCCGAGCAGGATATTTTCCGGAAATAGCTCCAGTCCGCAGGCCGCGTAAAAATCTTCGCCCAGAATGTCGTGGTTACCGATAACGAGTTGGAATTGGATTTCCGGAAATCCGCTGCGCCAGTCGCGAAAGGCTTCTACCTCGTTGTTGTGGCGCGAATGAAAAAGGTCGCCTGCAAAGACGACCGTTTCAGCGCCCATTGTCTGGATAATGCCCGACAGCCGTTCGGCGTTGCCGCCCGCTGCCCGCGCCGGAATGGCCATGCCGTGTTTCCGGAAATGGCCTGCCTTTCCCCAGTGTACATCGGCCACCACGAGCGTTTTGAGTTCCGGAAAATAAAGGGCTTTTTCCGGCAGCAGAATGGCTTGCAGACCCGCGATTTCAATCTCCATAACAACCCGCAAATTTGGGATACGCTGTATTAAACCTATCAGGTTTTTGAAACCTTATAGGTTTCGTTTTATGCGGAAATCTGCGCAGTGCTGCGAGCGGGATAGCGGCAACTATTTTTAGGTTCCGTAACTTTTTTATACCGGAAAGTTGTGGTCTTTGCCGCCGGGCCGATAAGGGCGGAGCCGCGATTTACTTTTATTAAAAACCGGGTTGCCGGTTTTCTCTTTTGGCGGCGGCGGAACGTTCTCTCTTTTGTTTTCCTGGCATTCGATGGAGCAGCAGGAATCAAATTTTTCGGCGCACTGCGGACACTGGATAAACAAGAGATGGCAGCCGTCGTAGGTGCAGTTGATATGCGTATCGCAAGGCGCGCCGCACTGATGGCAATGGGAAATTACATCGTCGGTGATGCGCTCGCCCATGCGGGCATCGAAGACAAAATTTTTGCCTTTGAAAAGCACGGGCAATCCGGCTTCGCGGGCTTTTCGGGTGTATTCGATGATGCCGCCTTCCACATGATAAACATCCGTAAAACCCTGGTGTTTGAAGTAGGCACTGGCCTTTTCGCAGCGGATGCCGCC
>DDEO01000058.1 GCA_002336725.1 Bacteroidetes bacterium UBA1952
ACGTTGATTCTCACCTATTTTAAAAACGAGACTCACGTTACGTTACTTCAATTCCGTCATCGTCGTCTCGTTGCTATTGACCTGAAAGCGTACGATGATGGGCGTGTTTCCGCCGGTGGTCGTCGTCCAGCGGGCCTCGTAAGTACCCGGCTGGAGGCGGATTTTCTGCGCTTCCAGATCGCCGGTGATGTCCATCTTCAAAAACGAAGCAAAGCCATCGCCGAGGGGTTGATAAAGCACCACTTTGGCAGCCATGGGTTTGGTGTTCGTAAACTGCACCCAGCCCGGCTCGGCAATCTGGATTTCGGTCGTGCCGCCAAAATCAATGTCGAGGTTGCGGCGCGTTACCGGCAGCGTATTCAGTTCCAGATAGTAGTTCCCCGGCTCGTAGGGCAGCTCTTCGGTGCCTTGCTGCTTCACGATGTTATGATCGTCGGCAAAGCGGCGCACCACCGAGGCCGTAAATTCCGAAACGGGCCGCTTGGGTGCGGTGCTGTATGAAAAACGCAAAGAACCGCTGGTAACCACCATTTGCAGGTTCATCGTCTCATTGGCCCCGATGGGAATATGACGCGCCATCACATTGCTTTTTCCAACAACGACGACATCATAGGTGCCGGGCGGCAGTTGCTGCAAATCCGGCTCGCCCTGCGCATCTACGGTGCGAAAGAATTTCTTCACTACTTTGCCGGTGGCGGATTCCCGAACCTCTACCTGCGGCGTTGTTTTATAATACTTCCCCTTGCCGTTCGTAAAGAAGACCATAATTCCGGACGTGGAGGCACGCTCGGTGCGGGCATTAAACTCCACCGGCGTGGGTTTTTCTTCCTTCGATGGCGCGGCGGGCCTCGGCGGCGTGGCAGGCTTCGGCGGGGCGGGGGCCGCAGCTACCTGCGTGGGCTTCGGTTCTTCGATAGCCTTGGGTAGCGGGATGCGCGGGACCGGCAGCGTGCGGGCCACAAATACCGGCACCGACATCTCCCGGATGTTTCCCCGGCGCAAGACGAAAGTCAGGGGTTCCAGATTTACCGGCTCTTCTTCGGGCGCAGGCCGTTTCAATACCGGAATGGCAAGAGCAGCGGGCGCAGCGGGCATTTTAATAGCGACTGCCGGAATTGCCGGAACGGCCCGGAACGGCAGCGATGCAATTTCAATGCGGGCAGGTGGCGGCGGCGGCGCAACAACCGGTGGCGCTTCTGCTATCGGGGCGGGCAGGGGTATTTTGGGGATGGTAAAACGCGTGGGCGGCGACGGCAGCGGCAGCTTTACCGGCAGTGGCATTATTCTCGTTCCCGATAGGGGGAGCCAGACGAGGGCGATGTCGCGGCGTATTTCTACCGGCGGCGGCGGCNNCGGTGGCGTGGGCCGGGGCGTTTCTACCGGCGTTTCCGCAACCGTTCGCAGGCCCAGCCGATAGGCATCCAGAATGGTCTGGATGGTGGGTTTCATCTGTTCCTGCCTGGCAACGGTCAGGTATTCGCCCAAACACTGATATTGCTGCCGGAGCGGTTCGTAGTCCACCATGCTAATGATATAGGGGCGGAAGAAGATCGCTTTCTGTTCCAGTGCTTTGGAAACGGCACACAGGTCGCCACCGCAGCTCTCGCCGCCGTCGGTCAGCAGGATGATGCTATAGCTATAGCGGTGTTCCTCGGTGAGGTCTTCTTCGGCGGCGCGTTGCAGGCTGTAGGCAATCGGCGAGATGCCATAGGGGCGCAGCGCGGCGAGGCGCAGGCTCATCTGGTCGCGGTTGTTTTTCGAAAACATCACTTCCCGCTTCGTATCATAGCAGTTGTTGTCTTGCGCGGGCGACTGCTGCCCATACATACGCAAGCCAAATTCTACATTCGGGTTGATGCGATACATCGAATCCATAAGCGTCTCGATGAGGCGGCTGGCCGTCTGGAAGCGATTTTCCTTCGACCCCCAGTTTTGCAGCATCGAAGAAGAGCCATCTACCAGCAGCAGGATGCGCGGTTCTTTATAAACAACCGGCTTCTGCGCAACGGTCAGAACCGGGGCGGCAACGAAAAGAGACAGAAGGAAACGACGCGACAACATGGGGCATTCCGACACACGAAAAAAGACAGGGCGCGTGTCGCAAACAGGACTGCAAGCTACCGAAAACAGACCTTTCAGCCCCGCAAGAAGCCTGCAAGGCGACTAATAAAAAGTGAAAACCGGTCTTTTCCCGGAAATATTCCCCACCCGAAACAGCCTTTTAGAACGATTCGGGCTTTAACTTCAAAACATGACACCCAACTCCGATTTTACGGCAGATAAAGTGCTGGGCTGGCTGGAGCAGGTCAGCGACCCGGAAGTGCCCGTCCTGAGCATCCTCGACCTGGGCATCGTGCGCGGCGTGGCCATCGACAGCGCAGGCGATGCTACCATCACCATCACGCCAACCTACAGCGGCTGTCCGGCGATGGACGTAATTGCCATGCAAATCCGCATGGTGCTGGCCGCACACGGCATCAAAAAAGTGGTTATCGAGCAACAGCTCTCTCCGGCCTGGACGACCGACTGGATGACGGAAGCCGGAAAGGAAAAACTAAAGGCTTACGGCATTGCCCCGCCGCAATACAGCGCCAACCGCAAGCGGGCGCTTTTTGAAGAAGAAATTGTTCCCTGCCCGCGCTGCAATTCCGAAAATACGCGGCTGATTTCCGGATTTGGGGCTACCTCCTGCAAGGCACAATACCAATGCCGCCATTGCCTGGAGCCTTTTGAGCATTTTAAATGCCATTAAACGCAAGACATCATGTAGGGACGATGGCACGCGGTACGCTACCCAACTAAAAATCCGGTTTACGTACGCGTGAACACGTACGCCCTGCATTTCGCAGCGGCCTCTCAGCA
>DDEO01000207.1 GCA_002336725.1 Bacteroidetes bacterium UBA1952
GCCATGACGGATTACGTACGTGGGAAGACGTACGACTCATATTTCGCAGCGTACACTCAGCACACGTCATTGCGGATACTGAATCAACGTGAATCTCGGATAAAGAGTCCTTTCGCTGTCTTCTTTTGCCTTGAAGCACCACGAAGTAGCAGCGTAGCTAAAAGAAGCAAAAATTCAAGGCTCTGATTTTTCTGGCTAAAAATCCGCCTCCGGGGCTAAAATTTGCAAACTTGCTTCACTTCGTTACGCTTCGGACAGTGCAAATTTTTTAACGCCCCTACGTCGGATTTTCTGAACGCCGAAAAATCAAGGCCGTCCGCTAACGATAAAGTATATAAAACGTTGATTCTCACTTATTTTAAAACGAGACTCACGTTATCCCAGCAAAAACGCCAGGTCTTCGCGTGAGAAGCGTTTCAGGATGGCACCATCGTCGCTCACCAGTTCGTCGGCCAGGGCTTTTTTGCGGGCTTGTAGCTGCATCATTTTCTCCTCAATGCTGTCGCGGCAAATCATGCGGTAGGCAAACACCGGTCTGGTCTGCCCGATGCGGTGCGTACGGTCGATGGCCTGCTGTTCTACCGCCGGGTTCCACCACGGGTCCACCAGATAGACATATTCCGCTGCCGTCAGGTTGAGGCCCACACCGCCCGCTTTCAGCGAGATCAGAAATACCCGGCAGCTTTCTTCTTCCTGAAAGCGCCGCACTTCTTCGCGCCGCTCGGTAGCACTGCTGCTGCCGTCGAAATAGGCATAAGAAATCCCTTCCGTCGCCAGCCGTTCGCGGATGAGGCCCAGCATTCCGAGGAACTGCGAGAACACCAGCACCTTATGATTTCCGGTATTTTCCTGCAATTCCCGCATGAGTTCTTCGAGCTTCACGCTGTGGTTTTCGGGTTCTTTGCCTTCTTCCGCCAGGGTGCCGGCCAGCGCCGTTGCGTCGCAAATCTGGCGCAGGCGTGTGAGGCCCTGCAGGATATGAAACTGGGATCGCTCGATGCCCTGTTGATCTATGAGGCCCATAATCTGGTCTTTGAAAACCAGCCGCCATGCGTCATAAGCCTTTCGCTGTGCCGGCCCCATTTCGCAATACAATACGATTTCGGTCTTGGGCGGCAGTTCTTTGGCCACCTGTCCTTTGGTGCGGCGCAGCAGGAAAGGATACGTGAGCTGGCGCAGTTGCTTTTTCACGTTTTCCTCGCCAAACTTGTCGATTGGCGTGGCAAATTCGTTCATAAAAAACTCGCGGCTGCCCAGCATACCGGGGTTCAGGAAGTTCATCTGCGAATACAGGTCGAAGGTGTTGTTCTGCACCGGCGTACCGCTGAGCGCAAGGCGGTGTTTGGCCTGAAGCAGGAGCGCGGCCTTTGCCACCTGGCTTTGCGGGTTTTTAATGGCCTGACTTTCATCGAGCACCGCCAAATCGTAATTCACCTCGCGGAAGGCTTTGATGTCGCTGCGCATGGTGCCGTAAGTGGTAATCACGATGTCGTGGCCGGAGATGCTGCCCACCGAAGCCTTCCGGCGCGGCCCGTGATGGATATATACCTTCAGATGCGGCGCAAATTTGGCCACCTCTGCTTCCCAGTTATAGATAAGCGTTGTGGGGCATACCACGAGCAGCGTGGCAGATGGGTTTTGGTTTTTGAGGAACAGATAGAAAGCCAGCGCCTGCACGGTTTTGCCCAGGCCCATATCGTCGGCCAGGATGCCGCCCCAGCCGGCCTCATGCAGGAATACCAGCCATTGAAAACCGGTAAGCTGATAGGGCCGCAGCGCGGCCTGCAGGTGTTCAGGGGCATCCAGTTGGCTGTAATCTTCTGCCGCGATGGCCAGCAGTTTTTCTTTTTTAGAGGCCAGCTCGCGCAGCAGTCCTGCCTCGTCCACTTCGGAGAGCAACTGCTCGATGACTCCAAAATGCGTACTACGCAGCCGGATGTCGGTGCCGCGCACCTCGCCCATTTTGAGCAAAAGGGCATATTTGGTACGCCACTCTTCGGGCAGCAGGCCAATGGAGCCGTCGGGCAGGCGCACATAATTCTGCCGGGCCGCGAGGGCTTTTTTGATTTCCGGAAGACGCACCTGTTGATCGCCATATTCCACCGTCAGATGAGCATCAAACCAATCGATACCGCTTGAGATGCGAAGTTTCGTTTCGGGCTTATGGGTGTTGAGGCGCAGGCTTCTCAGGTTGGAGATGCCCACCACTTCTACATCCATTTCTTTCATCACCTCCAGAAACCGGAAAAACCAGTTGTCGGAAAGCACCGCCGCTGCCGGCACAAAGAACACCGGCTGATCAGCCGAGCGCACAATATCGGAGTGCAGCGACTGCACGGCGTTCAGGAACAGCGCTTCGGCAGACAAATCGCGTTCCTGAAGCACCACCTGCCCGTCCTCGGCCAGCCGCACCACCGCTTCTTTGCCGCCTATCACCTCGGTCTCGCCATAGCGGGCCACGGGCCGCAGCACGAGTACATTCTCGCGTTCTTCGAGGCAGAGGCGCAGGCGGGGCGCAACGGCAGGGCGCAACACCGTGAGCGCAGGCGCAAAATCGAGGTGGATTTCTTCCGGCCAGCGCAGCACTTCCTGTTGCAGATAAGCCGCCCATTCGCGGGCAGGAATGATTTTCTGATATCCCGCTTTGATCCAGTCTCCGTTGAGCAGCGCCAACGCGGGTGTCGCCAGGGCATAAAGCGTGTGTTGATAGCACAGGAGCGCACCATTGAGCACCTGCACCTCGCCTTCCGGCAGATTATACGTCCGCAGCCGCCAGCTCACCTGCTGCCGGATGGCTCCTTTGCGGTCTTTTTGAAACGAGACGACCGGCTGCATCGCAACATCCGAAAACGCAATCCCTTCGCCTTCCGGGGAGTCGGCATCCGGCGGCAAAAGGCAGCCCTCCGGCGTGTCTTTCAGGGCGCTCAGCAGTTGTTGATATTTGGGCAGCAGATATTCCCACAGGGCCAGGCGATATTCGTCGGTGAGCTTCTCATCGAGCGGTCCGTCTGCCGTGAGCAATGTCGTCCCAAAGGGTATGATTCGCTGCAGATAGCGCAGGGCTTCGTAGGTCTGCACTTTCCGGAAAAGGGAGATCCATTCTCGTTCTTTTTCCGGAAAATCGGTGCCGGAAATGGTGCCGTTGAGGTCCAGAAAGGCATAGGGTGTATCCACTTCGCCGGCTGCTGTCTCGCGTGCTTTGAGCAATTGCCAGGCGACATAAGGATATGCTTTCGGCTGGCGCTGCACTGCCGGTATCAGGCGAAGTTTTTCGGCTACCGGCGCGGGGCTGACCGGCGCTGCCCGAAGGGGTGCTTGCTGCTCCGGGGCGGGTGCGGCGGCGGGCGGTGCCGTAGAGGCGAGGCGCTTGATCGACGGATCCAGCACGCGCAGCGAAGGCTTGCCGTGTTGGTCGTAGGTGAAGGCAAATTTCCCCTTCAGATTATCAGTCAGCTTGTAGCCATAGAGGCTCAGGAGCCGGTTTTTTTGCTCGTCCCAGTTGCGCAGCCCGTAAAAATAATCGGCGCCATGCTGATAGAGTACCTGTAGAAAGGCCACCGCCTTGTGGTAGCAGAGCGGCACGCGCGTTTCATCGCATCCGCAGGCGGTATCGAAATACCGTTCTTCGTTCTGGCGCAGTTGCACCCGGAATACTTCGCCGGTTGCGGGGTCGGGTACGTCGGCTTCGATGGCGTTTGCGGCGGTGGGCAGCAGTTTTGCAGCGCGGTTGCGGGCGGCTTCCCGCGCATCTTCCATGATTTCGGGCTTGCTAAAAACGCGCAGCATGGGTTCCGATACCGTGCGCAGGCGCAGTATGGTATGTTGCTGGTTGTAATGCAGCCCTTCGCCGCTGAGGATGCCGCTTTGGGCGAGGTCCTGCAACTGAAAAAGGGCGGCTACCTTGTGGCGGCAGAGTTCGCTCAGGTTGTAGGGACACTGGCAGCGCACCGAAATTTCCTTCGGGTTGTTGTATTTCTGAACAACGACGGTGTAGAAGTTCTGATACTGATCGTTGCGCACCCGGAAGCGGGCCTGTTCGATGAACGGGTCGTTGTCCACAAGGCTGGCACCGCCACTGCTGTAGATGCGCTTTCCGCGCCGGATCATCTCTTCGGAGCCGTGGTTATAGATATACTTCAGGAGGGGAGAAAGCGCCATTCAGGGTGGGAAAAAGCAAGCTGTAAAAGTACGACAAACGACTTCGGCGGCGCTGCTTTTCCTTTGGGATGCGAAATACCCGACGGCTATCAGGCATAAAAAAATGCCCTTTTAAAGGGCATTTTTTTATGCAGTCTGAAAAAAACGGGCTTATTCCACACTCAGGGGCAGAACGCCGAGCGGTGTGTTTCCTTTAAAGAGTTGCAGGTAATAGATGCCGGTCGTGCGGAGTGCCTCGGCGTGCAGTTGCGCTTCGCCATTTTGCGGGGTCAGGCTTCCCTTCGCCATCACCTGACCGTTGATATTGATCAGTTGATAATTGAGCTGTGCGAGGGATTTATCGGCCACTTGCAGGTGGATGGTCTGATTGCGCACGGGGTTGGGATAGGCCGAGATGCCGTTTTCGGAGTTCAGGTCGGATACACTTTGCGGCGAAAGGCGGTTTTTATGCACGTCCATATACTCCATTTTATTGGCAGCAAAACTGCTATCGCGATAGGTAGCCTGCACCAGCGGCATCAGTTCGCCCGCGCGGTAATATTCATAGGTATAGCGGCTGGTTGTCTGTCCCTGCGACAGCCCAAAAGCAGTAAGCAGTTGCACCGGCGCGGGCAATCCACCTACAAAAAAGCTGTCTGTGGACGTAACTGCTGTTTTAACCATCAACACATTCATTGGCATAGTCGGGTTGCCGGCGCTATCCTTCACAATCATCTTTCCCCAGCCCACAACTGCGTCGTTGCGCGTATAGTGTGCCTTACGTTGGCATGGGGTATTGTTCAAGCCAAAGGCGGCAATCGTCAGGTTGAAGTTGGTCGCAAAATCGAAGCTGGAATTCCAGGTGCTGCCCATCGTAGCCGGAAACTTTATCCTGTTTTCGGGTGAGGTAAAAATGATGTTTTGCTGCTGGAATACCATGCTATCATTGGCACCGCCCGAAAGGGGTGCAATGGAAAATGCCTGCCGCGTCACAGATTGGCCGTAAAAAACAAAACCACCGGCAGTCAGCGCACCCGCCTGCCGAACCCCGTAGCTCAGGGGGCCGCTAACGGTGTAGCTCAGCGAGTCATAAAAAGTAGCCGATGGCAGGGCGGGATTAGAAAAATTTCCTTTGTCGTAATACCACATACTGCTGGTGTCGTAAGTAACGGTACTCAGATTCCAGTTGGCATTGGTAGCCGGCATCAGCGCCGGATGCGGCTTGCTGGTATCTATCCGATAAGCGATTTCAGTCTGCGCACGCCAGTTGGCATACGACGACTGATTGAGGGTGATTTGCGCAGACGCAGCAGTGGCGAGCGACAGGAAAGAGAGTGTAAGGAGGGCTTTCATAAAAAAAGTTGCTTTAAAGCACACTAAAGGTAGGGGAAACTTTAAGCTATAATCACTTTCGGGATTGATTTTTTAAAAAAACGGCAGCGAAGCAGCATTGGCCGCCGGATGGCTGTGTTTATTTCCGGGAAAGGCCCCAAAATTTCCGGAAATTCCGGAAAAATCCCCCTACCCCTTCGCGGCCCAACAACGCCTGCAAGATGCCCGCAAACAAAAAAAACGCTTCGCAGAAATTGCGAAGCGTTTCCGGAATTGAGTTACCCCATAAAAAGACTAAAAATCTTATACACGCCTGCCGCCATCAGCGCACTTACCGGAATGGTGAGAATCCAGGCCCAGAGCAGGTTGATGGTTACGCCCCAGCGCACGGCGCTCAGCCGTTTGGTAGCGCCTACGCCAATGATAGCACCGGTAATTGTGTGTGTTGTAGATACCGGAATTTTGAGGTTCTCGGTTACAAAAAGCGTTATCGCGCCTGCCGTTTCGGCGGCTACGCCTTCAAAGGGCGTTACCTTGGTGATGCGGCTGCCCATCGTTTTGATGATCTTCCAGCCGCCGCTCATTGTGCCCACGGCAATAGCGACGTAACAAGCCAGCGGCACCCAAACGGGCATCTCGCTGAAATCGTTAATTTGCTTTCCGGCAATCAGCGCGGCGGTGATGATACCCATTACTTTTTGCGCGTCGTTGCCGCCGTGGCCGATGGAGAAGGCCGCCGAAGAAACCAACTGCATCCGCTTGAGCCATTTCTGCGACTCCATATAATTGAGGCCACTAAGGAAGAGCGTAAACACGCTCATCACAAACAGGATGAAGCCCAGCAGAAACCATTTGAAATTGTGGCCGAAAAACACCGTCCGAACCAGTTCCGAACCCCAGGCTACGATGAAAGGGCCTTGCTTTTCCAGCGTCTCGCCTTTGCGGCGGATGGTATAGGAAAAATCTTCGCCCGGCTGCAGCCGCTTCATCTCGCGGTCGAGCGCCAGGTCGGTCTGAAGCGCCGCGCCATTGAAGGCGAGAATCGAATCGCCTTTTTGAAAGCCCATACGCTGTGCCGGGCTTTTATTGCTCATATCCGTAACGAGCGCCACGCCCGAAGACTTATCCCAGGCCGTTTTCATGCCCGCGATATGGGTGGATTTGGTATCTATCTGAAAATACAGCAGCACCACCACCGCAGCCATCACGCCGAGGGAAACCAGTTTGGGGCCAATGCCTTTCTTAAAAGCATTCAAAAACCAGGTGGAGATGATAAAGGCCACAATCATACCCACGAGCGGAGCCAGCACAATGAAGGAAACCGTTTTGAGAACCGGCTCGCTGTTGATGGCGCTAAAGGAAGCGTGTGCAACCGCCGCACCGGCAAAACCGCCAATCAGGGTGTGGGAAGAAGAAGAAGGAATGCCAAACCACCAGGTGATCAGGTTCCAGATGATGGCCGCAATCAGGCCGGAGGCAATGACCGGCAACGTAATAGCCGAAGAATCTACCGTCTTGGCGATGGTGTCGGCTACGCCGTGATCGCGAAAGATAAAGAAGGCCGCAAAGTTGAACAGCGCCGCCCAAAGTACTGCCTGAAAGGGCGTGAGTACTTTGGTAGAAACCACCGTGGCAATGGAGTTGGCCGCGTCGTGAAAGCCGTTGATATAATCAAAGGCCAACGCCAGCACGATAATCGTTATCAGTAAAGGTGTCATAAACCGGAAATAAAGGCCAGCCGATTAAGAGTATTTAATGATAATAGACTCGATGATATTGGCGGCATCTTCGCATTTGTCGGTTACTATTTCCAATTCTTCGTAGATGTCTTTGCGCTTGATAACTTCAATGGCGTTGGTCTCGGTGGCAAACAGTCTTTGGATAGCGGCATCGAGCAAGTCATCGGCTTCGTTTTCATAGCTGTTAATATCCACGCAGCTACGGGTGATGGCCACGAGGTCTTTCATATCGCGCAGTTCGCGAACGGCTTTGTGCAGCGAAACGACTGATTTCTGGATAATCACGGCAAACTGGATCATGTATTCATCCACATTATCAAGTCCGTAGTTGATGATGTGCTTGGCCGATCCCCAGGTATAATCGGCGATGTCGTCGAGGGCCGCCACGAGCGAGTGGATGTCTTCGCGGTCGAAGGGCGTAATGAAATTGCGGCCCAGCTCAATGAAGATGCGGTGGGTGATGTCGTCGCAGCGGTGTTCGTAGTCGTTGATGGCCCGGAGCGCTTCGCGGCGCGCGTTGGGGTCGGCTACCTGCAAGGCCTTGGGAAAAGCGCCGGCCATTTCCTGAAGCACACCCATAATTTCTTCGAAGAGTGTGTAAAATACCCGGTCTTTCGGGGTAAAGAGTTTGAGAAATCCTGCCATGAGGGTTGATTTTTGAGCAAATGTACCGGCCCGCGTTTCCGGAAAAAACCATGTTACCGAAACTTAATAATTCGGTAATACAGTATTCATACCGCGTAATCAGGAAGCAGGTTCAACTTTGCAAATGCTTTTGCGCAAATCTCTGTTATTAACGGCAACGCTAGCCTGTGTGGCACCGGTGGCTCGTGCCCAGCAGTTCCTCACCGATATTCTCGACACAACGTCCACGCTCGGCAAGGGCTACTATACTGTTTTTCAACGCTACGACCGGCTGCGTTTTTCGGGCTATGTGCAGCCCCAGTTTCAGTGGGCCGAGGCGAAAGGTGCTAAAAGCCCGGCATCCGGCGATTTTGGCCCTTATACCAACAATCGTTTTATGATTCGGCGGGGCCGCCTGCNNTGGTGCGCCGCGAAGACCGGCAGCCGATAACGCATTTTGTGTTTCAGATAGATGCCACCGAGCGGGGCGTGGCCGTGCGCGACTTATGGGGCCGTTTTTATGAAAACCGCTGGAGCCTTTTCTCCATCGCTTCCGGCATTTTTGCGCGGCCTTTCGGTTATGAAGTCAATCTTTCTTCTGCCGACCGCGAAGCGCCGGAACGCGGACGCGCGTCGCAAATCCTGATGCGCGGCGAGCGCGACCTGGGCGCGATGATTTCCTTGGAGCCACGGGGAAAGCTGCTGCAAAACCTCTCCTGGCTGCGCTTCGATGCCGGTGTGTTTAACGGGCAGGGCCTCAACGCACCCGGCGAATTCGACAATGAAAAGGATTTTATCGGTCGCCTGTATGCCCGTCCGGCAACGGGTTTCCGGAACGGCTGGCGACTCAGCGGCGGCATCTCGTATCTGCACGGCGGACTGGCCAATCCTTCCGGCAAACTTTATACTGTAAGCAACAGCGGCAGCGCGGCCCAAATGCTTGCCGATTCCCCCTCCACGGCCATTGCCAAACGCCGCTACCTGGGTGCGGATGTGCAACTGCGCATGCCCAACCGCCGGGGCGCTACCGAGTTCCGGGCCGAGTATATCCGCGGGCTTCAAACTGGCACGGCGGGCAGTTCCGAAACGCCTTCTTCGCTCAACAACGCCGCCGGTCAGCCCGTGGCGCTCTACACCCGTCCTTTCGACGCGGCGTATTTCTATTGGCTGCAAAACCTCGGCTCGCCTGCACATCAACTGGTGTTCAAATACGACTGGTATGACCCCAACACGAGCGTTTCGGGGCTGGATATTTCCGGAAATAAAGGTTTTTCGGCTGCCGATATTTCTTACCACACCTTCGGCGGCGGCTATGTGTGGTATGCCTCGCCCAACCTGAAAGCCACGCTCTGGTATGACCATATCCGCAACGAAAAAACGGCCCTTCCCGGCTACGACAAAGACCTGCCCGACGATTTGCTGACCGTGCGGGTACAGTATCGGTTTTAGAAGAAGCTCTAAAAATTGGGAATGCACGCTACGGAAAGCGATACGCGAAATTGATCCCAAAGGAATTGCCGCCGTTCCAGGAAGGCAGCAGCATCGCGTCGCCTTTGATCTTGGGTGCCTTAAAAATCTTTTTCTTCAGGGCCGGATAGATATAATAGGCAAAACGCGTAGAAGCAATGCCCACGCCTGCGCCGGCAATCACATCCGAAAACCAGTGGGCATCGTTGTAGATGCGCAACATACCGGTCGCAAAGGCAAATCCATAACCAATCAGCCCCGGCCAGATGGAAATACCGCGATACTCCAACCGGGCAAATTCGGCGCTGACAAAGGCCTGCGCCGTGTGGCCGGAAGGGAAAGAGAAATTGTCGCGCTGATTGGGTCTCAATTCCAACTCCTGAACCTTGGTCGCAAAAACGATTCCGTTGCTGATCAGGTTGGCCATTCCAAACATAATCGAGCGGTCAATGATGTTGTTGTGGCCCTTGTAATTGGCGAAATTGAGGCCGTAAACCATCACGGCAGGAGCCAGCAAAAAATAATCTTCCACCTGCTGGATTTTGCCCTGTCGCCGGCTGTCCCAGGCGCGGTCTTTAATGGCAATATTGAGATCCTGCAAAGCGCCGTTGCGCAGTGTGAGCACGCCGTAGCCAAACATCAGGCCCGGGATAATCATGCTTTTGGCCGTTACCGGAATCTGCACGATGGGCGCTTTTATCTTGCGCTTCACCTTGTCGTGGAGCGAATCGGCAACAACTTCGGCAACAGTCGCATTGGAATCCGGATGTTGATGCACCACTCCGTTGTCAGGCGCTTTTTGGATAGTGCTGTCGGGCTTTATCACCTGCCCGCGAGCCGGAACTGTGGAACAGAAAACCACACTTGTTAGAAAGGCAGCACTCAGAAGCGTTCGTATTTTTTTCATGGTATTATACACCTGCTTTTAGAAAAATGCACTCAGCCTATACAAAAACCTTGCTCAAAAAAAATCGGGCGGTTATTGGGCAAACCGTTTGGGGGCGAAGTTCCTTAAAAGAAGCGCAAGGAAAGAATTCCTTCCGGAAAGGGTTGCCTCCTTCCAAAGCCTATCGGGAAGCGGCTGTTTCTTTAGCCATCCTTCCGGATGGAGTGTCTTTTTGTCATCACCTCTTGCCTTGAAGCAAAAAAATTCCCGGAAAACCGAGCGATTTTCCGGGAATTTGCTTCCGGCAGAGAGAGAAAATGGGGAGGCAGGTGCTACTGAAGCTGTAGCAACTCCACGAGGTAACCACCGTTATTGGTAAACGAAACAAACCGGTAAACGAGGTAAATGCGGTAGCCGTCGGGCTGCCAGATACCGATATTGCGCCGGCCTTTGGCGGTTACAAAATAATAAGGTGCGTTTACAGTCTCCGGCTTTACGACGGCGACATCGAGCGTAGAATCGGTAGTGGGGAAACGGGTCATTTCCAGCAGCGTCGTAGGCGAAAAGCGCAATCCGTAGGCGCTGCCATTGGCAGCGGCTCCTTTGCGGAATAAGTCCAGATTACTATAAAGAATAATGCCTCTTTTGCCTTTTGAAAGGATATTATCCTCGCTATACCAGATGGGCGAACCAACAGGTTGTGCCAAAACCGCTTCATCGAGCGTGAGTGGCTTTTTTTTGAAAACGCTGCACGAAGACAGCAGCAGCAGGGCGATAAAAGAGAAAAGAGAGAGACTTTTCGCAGACATAAAAGCGTTGCTTAAGAAAGAGATATTGGCTTGCTTACTATAATCCTGCCAACAAGGTAAAAAGAAGCGTGCCGCAGGTTCAAAAGTATCGTTTAAAGCACGCCAAAAATAGCGGCATTGCTCTCTACACACCACAAAGAAAAAGCGCCGGTAGCAGATACGCGGCGCTTTTCCGGAATTCGGGTCTTTTTTTAGGGCTTGGTGCGCTGGGAGGTTTCTTTTTTGTGGCGGAAGAAATAACCCACCGAAAGCTGAACAGAGGGGATATGCAGGTAGGTTTCCGAAACGCGGCGCGAACCGGCGTTGCGTCCCTGACGGTTGTCCCAAAGTTGCTGCGAGAGGCGCAGGTCGAGGCTCAGGGAAGGCGTGAGGCGATATTGTGCGCCGGCATGATAGCCGAGGCTGAAACGGCTGTCAAAATCGCTCAGCGACACATCGGAAGTACGGCCCGGCAACGTTGGCAACGGCAACGCGGCATCGAGCGTATCGAAGCGGCTGATGGTGGCGATGCGGGTGTTGGTGCGGGTTACGCTGGGCGCAAAATGAAAGGCAAAGCTGGGGCCGCCATAAACGGAGAAACGCTTCTGATCGAAACGAAGCTGAAGGGGCAATTCTATATGGCTGTAGGTATTGAAGCTATAACGGCTCATCATTGAATCAATCTCGTAGCGCACCGCGTTGTAGGGGCGGCCATTGCGCATCACAGTTGCCTCGTTGATAACTTTTCCGGAAAAATAATCGTCCTTCAAATCCATACTATTGTTGAGGCGAAGCGCATAACGCACCTCCGCGCCGATATGCCATTTCTCGCTGAGTTTCAGCAGGCCCACAACGGCGGCCTGGAGGCCCTGCAAAGCGCCGGTGCCACCACTCAGCGTGCTGTTGATACCGGCCAGAAGGCCGATGGTATAACGGGCGCTCCGGAGGTCTGCCACTGCATCTTCGACTTTTTGTTCCAAAGCCGGTGTTGCGGCCAGCATCGTAGCCGTCTGCGTTGCCGCCGTTGGTTTTGCAGCCGTTAAAGGTGTGGGATTATCTCTATCGGGCGTAGGCGCAGGCAAGGCATTGCTTGCAACCGGCGTGGGGGCCATTGCGACCGGCATATTTTGCGGGATTTTTGCCGACCAGTTTTTGTTGGAGGCAACGGGGTTATTCGCTCCCGCCGCCCATTGTGTAAGGAAGTTTTCAACGCGTGCCATCTGCGAAGGGTTGATCATTTTTCCGGAAAAAACATCCATCGCACGACTTGCTATCCAACCCATCGGCGAGACTTCTTCACGCGCCCGGACGGGGGGCATCTTATTTCCGGAAATTTCCGGAATGACAGGCATGGCAACCGGGGAATTCAGATTGTGTGTTTGGGGTGCAGCCGACAGCGTCGAAGGGGTTTGAGCAGAAAGTTCCGCAATGGATTTTTGTTCTTCACCACTTGCCGGCGCGGGCGCAGGAGCCAGGCTGCGCACGCCGGAATTTCCGGAATACGAGGCCGTATTTTTCGGATCTGAAGACTTCGTCGTCGGCGCGGCAGCAACCCGCTGACGGCGGTTGCCATTCAGAGGCGACATTGGAGTTGCGACGATAGCTTTTGCGGCTGTTGCCGGCGAAGCGGGCGTGGTGGCGGCGGCGGTATAATTTCCGGAAATTTCCGGTGCATCTGCCCCCGTCGGCTTCTCCAAAGGCCGGCTATCGGGCAATGCCTGATAAAGAAAACTTCCTCCGCCCGCTATCAGCAAGCCCAGCAGCAGAAAGGCCCGGCGGCGGCGGCCAGCGGTCGTGGCAACGGGTGCGCTGCCCACCGGCATTTTCGCATCCAGCAACCCTTCCATGCGCGACCAGGCACCCGGCGGTATCGGGGCTTCGCGGTCGGTGAGGCGCTGCCGGAAGAGATCATCAACACTTATTTTCTTATTATCCATATTCAGGATAAGATTTTACCTTTTTAAATGAAGTTCCAGACCTTCGATGCGTTGCCGCAACTGGCGGCGGGCTTCGGAAAGATGCCATTTCGACGTTCCTTCGCTGATGCCAAGCGCCTCGCGGATTTCGCGGTGATTAAACCCTTCCAGCACATACATATTGAAGACGGTGCGTGTCGCCAGGGGCAATTGCTGTACCATACCGAGCAATTCGTCGTACTCCAGCCGGCTTGCATCTTCACTCGAAACATATTCGTGCGTCTCGGTCAGGGCTATCTGCGTTCCCGGCTTGTCAGCAGTTTTCACATAATCGCAAACCGCCCGGAAAACGATTTTGCGAATCCAGCCTTCAAAAGAGCCCTGAAAATTGTAGAGGTTTATTTTTTGAAAAGCCCGCAGGAAGCCGTTGTTTACAATTTCTTCTGCGACCTCTGTCTGATCTATGTATTTCCGCACCACTGCCATCATCCGGGCATAGAACAACTGATACACCCGCTCCTGGGCCGTCCGTTCGTTTCGGACACACCCCTGAATCAGGCTTTCCAGCTCGCTCGTCTGTGCAGTCGTGGTATAGGTCAAGGCAATAGACAAATGAAAAGAAGCTTAAGCACCCCTATAGACGGATGCTTTGGCTCAAAGGGTTGGGTGCAGGAGGCGGCAGATTTCGGTTTTGCAGCCGCTGAGCGCCAATAGCAACCTGATTTCCGGAAAACGGCCATCGGCAAAAGGTGGCAAATATATCTGTGGGCCGCGCTATGCGGAAAGGCGATTCTATTTTAAAACCACACAGGGCCGCCACACAGGGCCGCCACACAGGGCCGCCACACAGGGCGGCCCCTACCTCCCTCAACAAGGCTTAGCTTTGCACCCCGAATGCTAAAGACTGCTCCCCTGGTGGATTCTACCAAAACCGACAAGGAAGTTCTGTTGCGCGCCTACCGCCTGATGATGGCGGCCCGCGCCATGGCCGATACCTACGAGGCCAACCGCGCCCTCTGCAAATATGTTCACAGCACCTCGCGCGGCCACGAAGCCATCCAACTGGCCACCGCTTTTTGCCTCAGGCCACACGATTGGGTAAGCCCCTACTACCGCGATGAAAGCATTATGCTCGGCATGGGCTGGCGACCTTATGAACTGATGCTGCAACTGCTGGCCAAAGGCGACGACCCCTTTACCGGCGGACGCGCTTACTATAACCACCCCAACAGCCGCCGCGAAAACCTGCCGAAAATCATTCACCAAAGCTCGGCAACGGGAATGCAGGCCATCCCCACAACCGGCGTGGCGCAGGGCATTTCTTATATCGAACATCAGAAGCTGCGCGATTTTCCAAGCCCGCCCGTCGTGGTGTGCTCACTCGGCGACGGCTCTGTAACGGAAGGCGAAGTGGCCGAGGCCTGGCAGTTTGCCGTACTCAAGAAACTGCCCATTATCTATCTGGTGCAGGACAATGGCTGGGGCATTTCGGTGAGCGCCGAAGAGGCCCGCACGATGGATGCCTACGAATACGCCGCCGGTTTTAAAGGTATGGAGCGCGTGCGTGTGGACGGAACCGATTTTGAAGCGTCTTATCAAACCATGAAAGATGTGGTGGAACGCGTCCGGAAAAACCGGGGGCCGGTCGTGGTGCAGGCCAATGTGCCGCTCATCGGACATCACACTTCGGGCGTGCGCCGCGAGTGGTATCGACATGATTTGGAAGCGCATAACAGCAAAGACCCCGGCCTGCGGCTGCGCAACCGGCTGCTGGAACTGGGCGTGGCCGAAGAGGCGCTCGACGCGATTGAAAAAGAAGAAGCCGCCTTTATTCAGCGGGAATTTGATGCTGCCGTTGCCGCGCCGGAACCCGACCCGGCCACGGTTGCGGAATACGTTTTTGCACCCACGCCCATTACCGAAGAACGCGGCATCCGCACCCCTGCCGGACAGGAAAAAGTGGTGATGGTGGACGCGGCGCTTCATGCCGTGGAAGAAATCATGCAGGATCATCCCGAAGCTTTGCTTTACGGACAGGATGTGGGCAAACGCCTCGGCGGCGTGTTTCGCGAAGCAGCGACGCTGGGCGATAAATTCGGCGACGAGCGGGTGTTTAATACCGCCATTCAGGAAGCCTATATCATCGGTTCTACGGCGGGTATGAGCGCCGTGGGCCTGAAGCCGATAGTAGAAGTGCAGTTTGCCGATTATATCTATCCGGGTCTGAATCAACTGGTTACAGAGATTTCCAAGACCTCCTATCTCTCTTGTGGCAAGTTTTCGGTGAGCGCAGTCATCCGGGTGCCGATTGGCGCTTATGGCGGCGGCGGCCCCTATCACAGTGGCTCGGTAGAAAGCACTTTGGCGACGATTAAGGGCATTAAAATTGCCTATCCGTCCAACGCTGCCGACCTCAAAGGGCTGATGAAAGCGGCGTTTTACGACCCCAATCCGGTGGTGATGCTGGAGCACAAGGGCCTCTACTGGAGCAAGGTTCCGGGAACGGAAGATGCCAAAACTGTGGAACCCGACCGCGATTATGTGCTGCCCTTCGGGAAAGGAAATGTGGTTTTGCAAGCTTCGGAAGAAGCCATCGAAGGCGGCGACTCGTGCTGCGTAATTACCTACGGCATGGGCGTTCACTGGGCCAAAAACGCGGCGGCGGCGTTTCCGGGGCGCGTAGAAGTGGTGGATTTGCGCACGATTTATCCCTGTGATGAAGCACTGGTTTTTGAAACCGTGCGCCGCCACGGGAAAGTGCTGGTACTCACCGAAGAGCAACTGCGCAACTCGTTTGCCGAGGCGCTCGCGGGTCGTATCGCACAAGCCTGTTTTCAATCCCTCGATGCGCCGGTGCAGACGATGGGCGCACTCGACCTGCCCGCCGTGCCGATGAACGTAGCACTGGAAGCCGCTATGCTGCCCACGCTGGAAAAAGTACAGGCCAAAATCGGCGAGACGCTTTCGCTTTAAAACCCTGAAACTGGATCTTGCTTTCAAAATAAATTCCGCCTTCGCCCCAGCCCGTTAGCCNNCTCCGAGGGAGAGGGGGGACAGCATAACGAAAAAATAGTACGGGGACGGGAAGGCAAGGCTACAAAAGCGGGATCTAATTCGCTGCACTTACTTAAAAAATCTCTTTTCCCCTCCCGAAACCAACCATGTCTGCCCCTAAACGCGTATCGCTCCGCAAGTATCTGTCTGAACTGGATGCCGAGGCCCTGCGCGAAGAAATAGAGCGGATTGTAGAGCGTTTTCCGGAAGTCAAAAAGTTTTATCTGGCCGACCTTTCGGGCGATACGAGCAAGCTTTTGGGCAGTGCAAAGACGCAATTAGATAAGGCTTTCCGGGATAAAAACGGTAACTGGCGCTGCCCGAAGGCATCCAAGCTCAACGAAATTGTGCGCGATTTTGAAAAGGTATCGGTGTTTCGGGAAGATGTGCTGGAACTGCTCCTGTATCGCATTCGTCTGAGTGTAGATTTCACCCTTCTGAGCGAGGAATATCGCTATATGAGCTTTCCGGCTTTTGAAAATTCTATGCTGGTGGCGCTGGGCAGATTGTGCAAATTGGCGAAGGACTATCAGGCGCTGGACAAATACCTGCCCCAGCTTGAAGAGATGCAGTTGCAGTTGGAAGGATACAGCCTGCCGAGGGAATTTGCCGAAACCATCCGGAAGGCGACGGAACCCGAACAGTAATGGACAACCCCTCTGTAACCGTCATCCCGACCCGCGACGGCTCCCCTACCCTGCGCACCGAAGCGGGCGTTAGCTATCATTCGGCGCATGGCGCATTGCAGGAATCGCGTCAGGTGTTTATCCAAAATGGCCTGCTGACGGCACTGGAAAAATTTCCGGAAAAGCAGCCGCTGCGGGTATTTGAAATGGGCTTTGGAACGGGTTTAAATGCCTTTTTAACGGCGCTGGAATGCACTGAAAAACAGCGTTTCGTGCAGTATGCTTCGGTGGAAAAACACCCGCTTATTCCGGAAATCTGGCAGCAGCTTTCCTACCCGCAAACGGCGGCAGCAAACGATTTGTTTGCCGCACTGCATTCCGCCGAATGGAATGCACCGACAGCCATTACTCCTTTCTTCCAACTGCACAAAATTTCCGGAAATCTGGAAGATTTGGAGATTCCTCAGGGTCTGCACCTGATTTATTTTGATGCCTTTGCGCCGGAAGACCATCCAAGCGCCTGGACGGAAGCGATTTTCCGGAAATTATATGCGGCGCTGCTCCCCGGCGGCGTTTTCACCACTTATTGCTCCAAAGGAAGCGTGCGCCGCGCCCTGCAAAGCGTGGGCTTTCTGGTAGAAAAACTGCCCGGCCCGCCCGGCAAACGCGAGGTGGTAAGAGCCTGGAAAGAGGCGTAGAAACTGCCTTCGTGTTGGGATTTTACCTCCCGGCTCTTATGGATTCCGGAAAGAGTACCTCTTTCTCTGTTTCAGCGTTTTTCTCTGTTTCAGCGTTTTCTTTACATTGCCGGAAGCGGTTTTTTAAAGGTCTCTTTTGGGAGCTAAAAACCCCTGTTCCGGGAAGGGCAAGATTCCTTTCGGGAATAGTCTGCGCTGTCAAAGGCAGGGACAAAAAGTTGTGGTAATCCCAACCAAAAACAAGCCTAAGGCTCCAAAGCCCACAAGGCTTCCAACTACGCGAAGCGTGTCCAAGCCGCAGGCTCCAACACGTTTTTAGCGGCACCTCATCGCTCCGTACTCCGCTGATTATGCGCCACCACTGCCCGGATATCGCCAAACGAATACTCGTCGCCCAGGATGGCCTTTACCGGCCCAATGCCGGGGCCTTCGCTTTGCGCCAATGCCTTTTGAATGATTGCTTCCTTGTCGGGCGGAACGAGCAGATGCAGCGGCAGCAATCCGGCCTGCACGCCCTGCGCCAGATGCCCTTCGATGGTAGAAGCCGCCATGCCGCGCCGCGTGGCGATTTTTTCGGGTGTTTCGCCACTCAAAAAACTGTTTACCGACTCCTTAAAACTCTCGCCTTTTGGCAGTTTGGGTTTAGAGGCTTCGGCTTCCGGCGCGGGCATTTTGGAGATG
>DDEO01000071.1 GCA_002336725.1 Bacteroidetes bacterium UBA1952
ACGCCTTTGCGGGCATCGAGCACTTTTTCGCTGGTCATGGATTTCACCTCCATACCGTCCATCACGCCGGTGCGGCATGAGGCCACGAGTTTGGGCATCGGGCGCGGGTCTTTCTCGGAGCCTTTGCTCACCTCTACGAGGCAGGTGCGGCATTTTCCGCCGGAGCCTTCGAGTTTGGAATAGTAGCACATCGCAGGCGGTGTTACGTCGCCGCCAATCATGCGGGCCGCTTGCAGGATGGTGGTTCCGGGCGCTACTTCTACCGGGATATTATCTATAACTACCTTAATATTGTTGGGTGCTTCAGCCATAACCTGCGCGGTGTTTGCGGTGTTTTAGGAGATGCCCGCCTGCGGGTAGGCAGGCGGCGCTGCAAAGGTGACATTTCTTTCCCTTAAAAGGCACAAAATCGGGGAAAAAAGCCAAAATGGGACAAAATTTCCGGAAAGTGTGTGGGGGCAAAGCGCCCGAAATCCGTATTTATCCTAACAGCACCTTCCCGGTAAAGTTTACTATATTTGGGCTATCGTATGAAAAGCACTCTCTCTCTTCTCTTTTTAACGTTTTTATCCTTCGCAGCCGGGGCGCAGGATAAAATCTTTGTCAAAACCCAAAGACAGCCCATCACCGGTGTCATCACCGAAATAGGTTCTACGGAAGTCAAGTATCACATGATGAACCGTCCTACGCCGGTGCTGACGATTGAAAAGCAGGACATTATCCGTATCCAGTTTGAAAACGGCGAGGGGATGCAGCTCAGCGATCCGTCCACAGATTTCAGCCTCTATTATGATCAGCATCTGTGGAATGCCAAGATAAATCTTTTTTCGCCCCTGAACGGCCATACGCAGTTCTTCGTGGAGAATGTCATCAGGCCGGGCCGCAGCCGCGAGTTTGAACTCAATATTATCGGCCTCGGCGTTGACCCCAATATGATTGACGGCGGCGCGAATCCGCAAACCGGCAACCCCTACACCTATGACGCGAAAGGCGCGGGCATCGGCTATGGGCTGCGTTTTATCCGAATGCCCGATTATGGCGGTGCAACGCGCCTGCGCCACCTGATGCAGGGTTCCTATATCAAACCTGCGATCTCGCTTTCCTTCTATACCCGCAATTTTGTAGCCGGCAACAGCTATAATATTACCGGGAATCCGCTCTATCGCAAGCCCGTTTTTTCAGCGATGGCCGGTGCGAGCTTTGGCCGTCAGTGGATTCTGGACAACACCATTTCCATCGATGCATACGCGCTGATTGGAATTGGCTATGACAATGTTCGCTCTACGCAGGAAAAAATCACCCGCGACGCACAGGGAAATATTTTTTATACCGCTACCAGTAATGTCCCCTATACGGCATTTGGCTATACCCGCTTCTCCAAGTCAGACCTCGGCGTGGCATTGGGTGCCGGTATCCGGGTCGGGTTTTTGTTCGACTGGAAAAAGCAAACCAAGACAACCATTGAGAAGTAGATGATTTTTCTTAAGTATCTGTAGGGAGATCTTAAGAATATATGGGGGAAAGCCGCTCTTGTAGGGAAGAGCGGCTTTATTTTTTTACGGAAAAAAGGAGGAAGGGGCCGTGTGGAAGCAGCTTGCGGGGCATTCCCAATCTCGCTTTTCCGGAAATTTGTAGCATCCGGGCTAAATAGAACACAGGAAGGCCGCCCTTTAGGCTAATTGCCCTGCCCTTTAGGCTAATTGCCCTGTCCTTTAGGGCGGGGAGAACGGACAAACCACGGAAACGCAGGCCTTTAGGCCTTTTGCGCAGCCTTTATTCCAGCGCCCGCATGCACTTTCATCCGGAAAGAAAGAAACAGTTTTCAGACAGATGCTGCTTCACGCAGCCCAACCGGCTCCTAAAGGCCACAGATTTCCGGAAAACTTTACCGCAACACAAGCCCCCAATGCCTCACGCCTGCCCCTGCCCCACTATTGGCGACTGCCGGGTGAATAGCAGCACATAGGCCAGCACCATCAGCAGCGAAGTGAGCAGCGAACACACCACTTTGAGCAGCAGCATCCCGATAGACACCACACTCCAGAACTGGATGAAGAAATACACCAGATGATGAGCAAAAAACAGCACCGCCGCGTAAGTGAAAAACGGCAGCCAGCCCATCGTCTTCACCGAAGGCTCCAGCCGCCCATACTCTGAAAGGTGCTTGGGTTGCAGCGCCGCCAGCACATTGGTGCGCAGATAGGCAATCAATACACAGGCCGCCGCGTGCATCCCCAAGGTATTGGAAAACACATCTACCGACACCCCCAGCAGGAAACCCGCTATCAGCAGCGCCGGCACCCGTGTAGAGAACGGCAGCGTCAGCAGGAAGATGGGATACAGATAGGGCACAAAAAGCGGCAGCGTGCCCGGAACCGTCCACCAGCGCAGGTTGATTTTATTGAGCAGCAGCGCCTGCACCGCCACCAGCAACACAAAGCGAAACAGGTATTTGAGCGGGTGGTTGTTCATCGGCGACCAGGAGTTGTAGGCGTGAGCAATCGGGCGCGGGCGGTGTCTTCCACCGACTGGCGCTCCTCGGCCAGGGTGTTTTCGACCACATACACATAGCGCAATTTCCGGAAATTAGCGCCCGGTCGCAGGATCAGGGTCTGCGTATTGTTGCGCCGGTTGCGCCGCAGTTTTTCTACCCGGCCAATAAGAACATCCGGCGGCGCAAACGAATAGGCCGTCGTCAGCACCGAGTCGCCGCGATAAACCTTCAGATCTCCCGGAATATTCTCCATCTCCAGTTCATCGGGCGAGCCATAGCGCCAGCGCACCGTACCCAACGTGCCATCTTTAAGGATGCCGCTCACCGGTTGTCGGTCGGAAAGCACCGAAATCACGGCGGAGAAATGCGCTTTGGCATACACCACCTTGCCCACCACCCCACTTCCGGAAATCACCGCCTGCCCCGCCTTCACGCCCTCGTTGGTACCCCGTGCCAGGGTGATAAAGTTATTCTTCTCCGACACCGAGTTGTTCACCACCCGCGCCGTCCGATAAGTATAATGGGCATATTTGAGGATGCGCGCCGTGTCGCCCATTCCGGAAATCGTCGGCTCGGTGTAGCGGATCTGCCCGCTGCTGTCGCGGAGCGTATCGGCTTCGTAGCGCAGTTGCGAGAGCTGCGCCCGCAGCCTGGCATTTTCCCGTTGCAGGCTGTCGTTTTCGGAAGGCAGATTGAAGAACATAACCACATCGCTCTGCCGCTCATATAAAGCGCCCGCCACCGCATTGGCCGACGACAAAATAGCGCCTCCCTGAAGGGTTGCCGTCCGCGAAATCAGATAGAAGCACAACACCTCCAGCCCCAGGAAAAGGAGCAAATGCGAGAAGCGACGGACAAACTGAAAGAGGACCTTCAAGCTGGGCGGTAAGCGTTAAGAGTTAGGAGTTGCAGGTTAGGAGTTGGGGGGATTATTGTTGATGAGGGTTGATGGAGGTTGATTCTGGTTGATGGGAAGGGCTTTTCCGCTCGGGTGTCGAATTTCTCCGCCTGCGGCTGCGGCGGGGCGGGGCCAAACAGGCGGCGACGTATCGGTCTTCCTGCCTTTGGAGAGCATCCCGGGAAGAAGGAGAACGTCAGCCATCCACAGGATTATTTAACCCCTAACTCCAAACGTATTACCCCAAACTCCTAACCTCTAACCCTTTTATTTCATCAAAAACGGCATCCGGGAAAAATTCTTCAGCGCCATACCAGTGCCCCGCACCACGGCGCGCAGCGGATCATCGGCCACCTGCACGGGCAGCTTTATCTTTTGAGAAATGCGCTTGTCCAGCCCGCGCAGCAGTGCGCCGCCGCCCGTCAGATAGAGGCCCCGGCGATAGATGTCGGCAGCCAGTTCGGGCGGGGTACTTTCCAGCGCCTTCAGAATAGCTTCTTCAATCTTAAAAATAGATTTATCCAGCGCCTCGGCCACTTCCTGATAGCTCACCTGAATCTGCTTCGGAATGCCCGTTACCAGGTCGCGACCGTTCACGGCGATATCGTCGGGCGGCGTGTCCAGTTCCTTGAGCGCCGAGCCTACATGGATTTTAATCTGCTCGGCGGTGCGTTCGCCAATCAGCAGCGAGTGGTAGCGGCGCATCGCCTCCATAATGTCATTGGTAAACTCGTCGCCCGCAATGCGGATGCTCTGATCGCAGACAATACCGGCCAGCGCGATGACGGAGATGCCCGTCGTTCCGCCGCCGATGTCGATAATCATGTTGCCGGTAGGTTCTTCTACATCAATGCCGATACCCAGCGCAGCGGCCATTGGCTCATGAATCATATACACTTCCTTGGCGCCGGCCTGCTCGGCACTGTCGCGCACGGCGCGCTTTTCGACTTCGGTGATAGAAGACGGAATGCAGATAACCATGCGCCAGGAAGGCGGGAAGAGTGGTTTTTTGGGATATACCAGCTTAATCATCTCGCGCAGCATTCCTTCGGCAGCGTCAAAATCGGCGATTACACCGTCGCGGAGCGGACGAATGGTTTTGAGATTTTCGTGGGTTTTTTCGTGCATCATCATTGCCTTCTTGCCCACCGCCACAATCTTGTTGGAGGTGCGGTCTTTGGCAACGATAGAAGGTTCATCCACCACCACTTGATCGTTGTGGATGATAAGCGTATTGGCAGTGCCGAGATCTATAGCGATTTCCTGTGTCAGGAAGTTAAAAAGGCCCATGAATTACGGAAAGGGGAATCGGGGGAGGGAAAGGAATGGTGGGGTAAAACAGCAATCAGGGAAGAAGTGTGCAAAGGTGAAGAAAAAAACAGTGCTTTCCCGCCAACAAAGGCGCAAAATCCTATTTTTGGCGCTATGTCTTCAACCATACTGCACCAAACCGAAGGAAGCATCGCCATTCTGCGCCTCAACCGTCCGGAAAAATACAACAGCTTCACCCGCGAGATGGCCCTGCGCCTCGTTGATCTGCTGCGGCAGTGCGCCGCCGACGATGCCGTGCGCTGTGTCGTGCTCACCGGCGGTGGTAAAGGCTTCTGCGCCGGGCAAGACCTCGGCGAGGCCGAAGACCCTGCAAAAGTGGACTTCGCCAAGATCCTCGACGAACAGTATAATCTTATTGTAAAAGAAATGCGGCAGATGCCCAAGCCGGTCCTCACGGCGGTAAACGGCGTGGCTGCCGGAGCGGGGGCCAACCTCGCGCTGGCGGGCGACATTGTGGTGGCCTCCGAAAACGCCGCTTTCATTCAGGCTTTCTCCAAAATCGGGTTGATCCCCGACTGCGGCGGAACGTATTTCCTGCCCCGTATGGTGGGCGCGCAGCGGGCGCTGGCCCTGATGCTCACCGCCGACAAGGTAACGGCCAGCGAGGCGCAGCAAATGGGCATGGTGTATCGCGTTTTTCCGGAAAATAATTTTGAAGAAAGCTGGATGAAACTCGCCCGCCAGATGGCGCAGCAGGCCATGCAATCGGTGGCCTATACCAAACAGCTCATCGCCGAAACCTTCTCCAACACGCTGGAGCAGCAACTGGAGCGCGAAAAAGAATTGCAGGTAGCCGCCGGCAACACCACCGATTTCGCCGAAGGCGTACAGGCATTTCTGGAGAAACGCGCGCCGGTGTTTGGGAAGTAAATTCCGGATTCTGACGTTCCGGAAATAGCCAGGAACCAACGCCCGGCAACAATCTGCCAGGGCATTATTTCCGGAAAAACGAACACTTTGACGACTTCGGGAGGCCGGGTGCAGGACAACAGCGGCTTTTTCGCTGCGCCCTGGGTTGTCCACTGTTGTTATTCTCGTATTCTTTGATTTTCCTCTGCGCCTCTGCGAGATTCATAGCCGCTGCACCGCTGCATACTCGCGCGGCCTACGATTCGGTTTTCCTTACCTTTGCAGCCCCAAAATTTTTACCGAGAGATATGTCGAGAAAAGCGGAAAAGAATTGCTCTTTTTGTGATCGCCCCGAGCAGGAATGCAATATTTTATTTACTGGCCTGAAAGGCAATATCTGCGACCATTGTATTGAAAACGCCCACCACCTGCTTCAGGAAGCGGGCGGTGCCGGCTACCCGCAGCCGGAAAACAAAGAAAAAAAATCGAAAAACACTGCTTTCGACGTAACGCGTCACCGCATCTATAAACCCCGCGAAATCAAAGCCTTTCTGGATGATTATGTCATCGGGCAGGAAGATGCCAAAAAGGTGCTCTCGGTAGCCATCTACAACCACTACAAGCGCCTGCTTAATCCCAAGCCTAAAGAGGAAGACGACGATGTGGAAATCGAGAAAAGCAATATGATTATGGTGGGCGAAACCGGCACCGGCAAAACCCTGCTCGCCCGCACCATTGCCCGCCTGCTACAAATTCCGTTTGCCATTGTGGATGCCACGGTCTTTACGGAAGCCGGCTACGTGGGCGAAGATGTGGAAAGCATCCTGAGTCGCCTGCTCCAGGCCGCCGATTTTGACGTGGAAGCCGCCCAGAAAGGCATCATTTTCATTGATGAAATCGACAAAATAGGCCGCAAGGGCGACAACCCGTCTATCACGCGCGACGTGAGCGGCGAGGGCGTGC
>DDEO01000045.1 GCA_002336725.1 Bacteroidetes bacterium UBA1952
ACTGGTGCAGCACGGCTTCGATGTGGCGGGCGTATTGGGCTACGAGCCGCAAAGCAGCGCCCTGGTGAGCGGCTATGTGCATATGCGCGATTTCTGCGAGCAGCACGCTATTCCGTATTTTCCTTTTAAAAAAATAGGCGCGCCGGAAGTGCAGGAACTGGTAGCGTCGCTGGCACCCGACCTGTTTTTTGTGGTAGGGCTTTCGCAACTGGTTCCGGAATCTTTATTGAAAGTAGCGCGGTTGGGAAATGTAGGTTTTCATCCCACGATGTTGCCGGCGGGCCGGGGCCGCGCACCGATTGCGTGGCTGATACTGGAAGAAGATTTTGGCGCGGCCAATTTCTTTTTGATGAGCGAAGGGGTGGACGACGGGCCGTTGTTTGTGCAGGAAAAATTCCCCGTAGCCGATACCGACGATGCGGCCGCCATCGAGCAGAAAATACTCCAAGCTATTGATGCCGCGCTCGACTGCTGGCTGCCGGAATTGGCCCGGGGCATCTGGAATCCGATTCCACAGGACGAAGCGGCCGCTACTTATTACGGCAAGCGGGGGCCTGAAGACGGCTGGATAGACTGGAGCCGCTCTGCCGCCGTTATTGATAAAATCATTCGCGCATCAGCCCCGCCGCATCCCGGCGCTTATACTTTTCTGAAAGACCGGAAGCTCACGGTGTTGCAGTCCTTTCCGGAAAATAGCCTGAAGATAAGAGGCGTTCCGGGGAGTGTATTACAGGTAGCGGGCGAGCGGTTTCTGGTGCAGGCGGGAGAAGGATTATTGTGGATAGCCGACGTATTGGATGAGACTGGTGCGTCGCTAAAACTAAAAGTCGGCGAACGGCTGGGCTATTACAGCGAACTGGAAATCTATCATCTCAAAAAGGAAATTGCGCTGATAAAGCAAAAACTCGGTTTATGAATATACTTGTAGTGGCGCCCCATGCCGACGACGAAGTACTGGGCTGCGGCGGGCTGTTGGCCAAATATGCACAGGCGGGCCACAATACTTATGTGGCGGTTATGACAAATGCCTACTACGGCGCACCGGAACTTTTTCCGGAAAACCTCATTCAGTCTATTCGGGCGGAAGCACTGGAAGCACACAAAATTCTGGGCGTAAAGCAGACTTTTTTCTATGATTTTCCTGCCCCCCGGCTGGAAACCTTTCCTTCCTTCGAGATTGCCAATGCGCTGGGCAAGCTGATTCGGGAGCAGGAAATAGATACCCTCTACCTGCCCCATCGCGGCGATATGCACAAAGACCACGGCGTGATTTTCTACGCCGCTATGGTGGCCGCCCGGCCCGTTAATCATTGTCCGGTAAGGCGCATCTATTGCTATGAAACGCTTTCCGAAACCGACTGGGCCGCGCCCTTTGGCAGTGATGTTTTCATTCCTAATGTCTATGAAAACATTGCAGACACCTTTAAGGCCAAGCTGGAAGCGATGAAGTGTTTTGCATCGCAGCTCAAGCCTTTCCCCAACTCGCGGTCGCTGGAGGCGCTCGAGAGTCTGGCAAAGCTGCGGGGCGCTACCGTGGGACATTATTACGCCGAGGCATTCAGCCTGATACGGGAAATAAAACCCTGACACGTAAATTTCCGGAAAACGCATGATACTCTTCGGCGCGAGCGGACACGCAAAGGTGATTCTGGAAATCCTGGAAGAAAACGGCTGCTCGTCGTTTACGCTCTGGGATGATGCTGCGAAGCCGCCGCTCTGGGGCATTCCGGTAGCACAGCCCGACGCACAGTTATTTCCGGAAATTCCGGAAATGATTATCTCCATTGGCATCAATCATATCCGTAAAACAGTGGCGGCGCGCTTTGAAGCGAAAGTTTCTTTTGCCACGGCCATTCACCCTAAAACGGCTATTTCCAAACGAACGGCTATCGGCGAAGGAACGGTGGTTATGGCGGGTGTAACGGTAAATGCGGATACGCACATTGGCCAACACTGCATCATCAACACCAATGCCTCGGTGGACCACGACTGCGTGATAGGCGATTATGTGCATATTTCTCCCAACAGCAGCCTTTGCGGCGGCGTAACGGTGGGCGAAGGAAGCCATATCGGCGCAGGTAGCACGGTGATTCCCGGCATCAGGATCGGGCGCTGGTGCATTATTGGCGCGGGCGCTGTAGTGATTCGCGATGTGCCTGATGGTGCAACGGTGGTGGGCAATCCCGGAAAAATTATTAAAACAAACGAAACCAATCTCCATGAACCCTAAAATCTGGCTTTCTTCCCCCCACATGGGCGGCACGGAAGAAAAATATATCCACGAAGCTTTTGCCGAAAACTGGATTGCACCGCTCGGCCCCAATGTGGACGGCTTTGAACAGGATTTGCGAAAATTTCTGGGCGGAGATGTGCATGTTGCGGCGCTCAGTTCCGGAACGGCAGCCATCCATCTGGGCCTCATTCTGCTGGATGTAAAACCCGGCGACGAGGTGATTTGCCAGAGCATGACCTTCTCGGCCTCGGCCAACCCGATTGCGTATCTCGGCGCAAAACCGGTGTTTGTGGACAGCGAAGCCGATACCTGGAACCTGTCGCCCGAGTGGCTCGAAAAAGCCATTGAAGACCGCATCGCCAAAGGCAAAAAGCCAAAGGCGATTATTGTGGTACACCTCTACGGAATGCCCGCCAAAATGCCGGAAATCCTTAAAATTTCCGGAAAATACGGGATTCCCGTACTCGAAGATGCGGCAGAGGCGCTCGGTTCTTCGATAGACGGACAGATGTGCGGCACGTTTGGCGATATTGCGATTCTGTCTTTCAACGGTAATAAAATCATCACCACTTCGGGCGGGGGCGCACTGGTGTGCCGCGATGCAGCGGTGGCCGAGAAAGCCCGCTTCCTTTCTACGCAGGCCCGCGACAATGCGCCGCATTATCAACATTCGCACATTGGCTACAACTATCGGATGAGCAATATCTGCGCCGGTATTGGGCGTGGGCAGATGGAAGTTTTGAAAGAAAGAGTAGGGCAGCGCCGGGCCATGTTTGACTGGTACCAGGAAAATTTCGGCAGCTTTTCCGGAATTACTTTTCAGGAAGAATCGGAGGGCTATTTCAGCAACCGCTGGCTAACGGCTCTTTTGCTGGATGAGAAAGCGTGCGGCTACGACCGCGAGGCGCTGCGCCTGAAGCTGGCAGAAGACAATATCGAGTCGCGCCCGCTGTGGAAGCCCATGCACCTGCAACCGGTTTTTGAAGGCACGGATTTTTATGGAGACGGCACTTCAGAGCGCCTTTTCCGGGATGGTCTTTGCCTGCCGAGCGGCTCCAATCTGTTACAGGAAGAACGCGAACGGATTGCGGCACAATGGCCTGCCGTAACGGCATAGGGCTTTTTTGGGGTTGCCGTCCTCGGCCTGTTGGTTATATATAGAGCAGCAGGCATTCTCAACCGGAAATAAGAGATGCTGCCCAGCACCAATGTTTTTATAGCTAAAGTTTCCATTTTGGCTAAAGGTATATGCTTTAATTTCGCTCCCTATATGTATTTTTGCGTGCAGCAAGAGCCTTCTCATTCGCCCAAAAAGTCTGAGTTGGACTTTTCTTCCGCAAAGATTCTCGCAGGATAAGTTTCCTTTCAATTAGTATTTTATGTTAACGAGTTTACGTATAATGCCCCGGTGGTTTATCTTCTGCCTGGATCTGATAGTGGTGGCATTTGCTATAATGTTTTCGTTTACACTGCGGTTCAATTTTGACCTTGCGGCGCTGAATCATACGCATCTGTTGCTGTCATTTGTCATTACCGTTGCGGCAAATATGATAGCTTTCTGGGCTTTCCGGAATCACATCGGCATCGTGCGATATACGGCAATGAGCGACACCATTCGGCTGTTGCAGATTTGCGTTATCACCAACGTATTCTTGTGGATTGTCGGGCGGGCGCTTGTTGGCACATATCCGCTGCTATTCCCGGCATCGGTTGTCGTAATTAATTTCTTCCTGTCGTTTTCGCTGCTGTTCGGCTATCGTTTGCTGGTGCGGGCGGCTTTGCAAAACACACTGCGTTCGCTTAGCAAAGCGAGGATGGCGCAGAAGGCGGCTATTTATGGCAGTGGCCCGGAGGCGGTTCTGGCCGGGCAGGTGTTCTCCAGTAGTCCTTCTACGCCTTTCCGGCTGGTTGCATTTGTGGACAGCGACCGTGCCAAAATGCGTATTGTTGGCCTGCCCGTGGTAGCGCCTACCGAAGAGAGCCTTAAAAATCTGGCTTCTCAGGGGGTCGAGTGTATTTTGGTACCCGATTATACGTCGGGCGGCAAGGAACTGAGCGATTTTCTGGATTTGGCTTTCCGCTCCGGCATTCGCAATGTCCGGAAACTGCCCCCGGTGCAGGACTGGATGGACGGCAAGCTACAGGCAAGTCAGCTTCAGGAGATTCGGATTGAAGATCTGCTGGAGCGAGCGCCTATTCATATCCAGAATAAGAAAGTTTTGGATGGCATTCAGGGAAAAAGGATTTTGGTAACGGGCGCTGCCGGCTCTATCGGCAGCGAATTGGTACGCCAGTTGATTCGCCTAAAGCCTTCCGCCGTCATCTTGGTGGATGTAGCCGAGTCGCCCCTGCACGAACTGCTGCTGGAACTCCGGGATATGCAGGTTCCGGATTGTAATGTCTATCCTATGATTGGGGATATCACCGATCGCTCCCGTATGGAGTATGTGTTTGATATTTATCACCCCGATATGGTCTTCCATGCAGCGGCCTATAAGCACGTTCCGCTCATGGAGGACAACCCTTCTATCGCCGTTCTGAACAATGTGCAGGGTACGCGTAATATCGTGGAGTTGTCTGTAGATTCCGGTGTAGAAACCTTTGTTCTGGTTTCTACCGATAAGGCTGTGAACCCAACGAACGTCATGGGGGCTTCTAAGCGCATTGCAGAGATCTATATGCAGAGCCTCTCAAATGCCCTGTCAGATTTGGGCAAAGATGTGCCGCATACCAAGTTTATAACAACGCGTTTCGGGAATGTGTTAGGCTCCAACGGCTCGGTTATTCCCCGCTTCAAGCAACAGATTGCCGCCGGTGGGCCGGTTACGGTAACACACCCGGAGATTACCCGCTTCTTTATGACCATTGCAGAGGCTTGCCAACTCGTTATTGAGGCAAGCGCGATGGGTACCGGTGGGGAAATATTCGTGTTTGATATGGGTAAACCCGTGAAGGTGGCTGATTTGGCTCAAAAAATGATCCGGCTGTCAGGCAAAGAACCCGGAAAAGATATTGAGATTTCATTCACCGGCCTGCGCCCCGGTGAAAAACTCTACGAAGAGGTGCTGGCGACGGCGGAGGAAACCATGCCGACCTATCACAAGAAAATACTGATTGCCAAGGTGCGCTCTTTTGATCTCGATACGGTCGTTGCGCAGATTGATGAGCTGGTTGCCAGTGCGCAGATGCACTATATCATGGAAACGGTGCAGAAAATGAAGGAGATCGTTCCGGAATTTCTGAGTAAAAACTCACCTTTCGAACGCCTCGATGCTGTGGCCCAACCTCGCAAACAACCCGAAGCGCCTCTCTCGGAGCCGCAGCCCCTATCTGCAACGGAAGCGGCAGAACCGCAATATGCCATCCCAGCGGTCTCTCAATCCGTTATTGTGTCAGCCGCAACAGGGCAGGCAGCCGAAATCGGTCTTTCCGCAGATGTAAGTCCTGATTTTGATAATTCGGCGGATGGCAGTGGGTCGGGGCTTTTTGATCTGGAGCCGGAGCCTTATGCAGAGGAAGATGCAGAGGACAGCCTTGCCGCAACAACGCCCTTCGAAGAATCGCTGCC
>DDEO01000031.1:0-45421 GCA_002336725.1 Bacteroidetes bacterium UBA1952
AGTTCTAATTCAAATTCTTTCCAACCCATCACGGCCTGCTCTACCAGCACTTCGTGGATGGGCGAGGCGGTGAGGCCGCGCTCGAGCGCCGCGTCGAGGTCGTCTTTATGAAAAACGAGGCCGCCGCCGGTGCCACCGAGCGTGAAAGACGGGCGGATGACGAGCGGAATGCCGATTTCCTGCGCCGTTTCTTTGCCTTCGAGCAGCGAGTTGGCAATGCGGGCTTTGGCAACCGGCACGCCGAGTTCAATCATCCATTGCCGGAATTTTTCGCGGTCTTCGGCCTTGTCGATGGCTTTGATATCCACCCCGATGAGGCGTACGCCGTATTCTTCCCAGAGGCCGATTTCGTCGCATTCCTTGCAGAGATTAAGCGCCGTTTGTCCGCCCATGGTCGGCAATACGGCATCTATTTGATTTTCCTGAAGGATGGTTTCGATGCTTTCCGGGGTGAGCGGTTGCAGATAGACCTTATCGGCAACGATCGGGTCGGTCATGATGGTTGCCGGGTTGGAGTTGATAAGGATGGTTTTGATGCCTTCTTCGCGCAGGGAGCGGGCAGCCTGCGAGCCGGAGTAGTCAAATTCGCAGGCCTGGCCGATGACGATGGGGCCAGAGCCGATGATGAGGACGGAGCGGATGGAAGTGTCGAGTGGCATACGGGGAGCAAAGGTAAAGCGCAGGAGCAGGACGACGAAGGCGGGCGCTTTCGCTGAACGGGGGGGGGCGTTTCGGCGGAAAATATTTTCCGGAAAATACCCAACCTTATTCCGGAAAATGGCCGTCTTTAGAAATTGCCCCGTGGGTGCTGCGGGCATAAAAAGTTCCGGAAATCGTCTTTCTGAAGAGGCGGGATTTAACTATTTGCATTGTGAATA
This sequence comes from Bacteroidetes bacterium UBA1952, assembly GCA_002336725.1. Classification (GTDB taxonomy): domain Bacteria; phylum Bacteroidota; class Bacteroidia; order Chitinophagales; family Chitinophagaceae; genus UBA1952. Next base: position 879 of record DDEO01000031.1, read on the forward strand.
GAAAAATTCCTACCTTAGAAGGCTCTAAAGGCGTTTCCTGTATTTATATGCAGTTGCGCTTCCGGATTTTCTTCTTTTGTATTTACAACCTGCTATGAGCAAGACTTATACTTCTTTGTTCCGAACTGATAGGAACTTTTGCTGGTTTAATTCAGGCACACTTCGGCTAACGATGCTGTTACTGATTGCGTTGTTTCTGGGAAACAGCGTTCACGCACAAGTGCTTCTGTCGGAATCTTTCGACGGTGCCACGTTTCCGCCGACGGGCTGGACGGTAAATGGTACGGGAGTGAGTACCAATCCGAATACTCCGACGCAAATAGAATGGACGCGGGATCCTGGTGGGGTCACTACTGCTTATGCACCTTATACAAACGCAGCCGGCCCGCACACGGGGGCCGGTATGGCCTTTTATAACGCTTGGGATATTTCTGCCGGAGGCGTTTCTAATCTTATTACGCCGGCGCTGAACTTTGCCTCACCGTCAGGAACGAAGGTTATTAGTTTTTGGCTTTACCGCAACAATGCCCAAGTAGCAAATGATTCGGTAGTAGTTTTAATTAATAGTACGGCCAGTGTAACGGGTGCTACCCGGCTTTTTGGCGTTGCCCCGAGTGAGGGCGCACCCAGCAGTCTGTGGCAGCAGTACACCGTGAACGTTCCTGCCTCTTTTAATGGCGCTTCTCAGTATATTATTTTTCAGGCTCAATCTGCTTACCAGACAGACATATTCTTAGATGATGTGTCTATAAACAATTTGCTTGCCTGTAGCGGCGCTCCTACCTCACTGGTGCTTTCCGCTAGTGTTACCTCTACCTGTCCTGCTACGCCCTTTACGCTCACGGCTAATCCGGGAATGTTGTCGGGATATACCTATCAATTTGAATCGTCCACCAATGGAGGTGTAACTTGGAGCAACTTGGGAACGGCATCAACGAATGCAACCTATACGGTTACCAATCAGACTGCTGCCACACAGTATCGGGTAACTGCAACCTGCACAAGTGGCGGCGGCAGCACTACTTCCACTCCGGTTTCGGTAGGACAAAACGCACAGAGCAGTTGCTACTGCATCCCATCGAGTACTTCTACTACTTATTATATAGACAACTTCAGCACGACGGGTGGTATTTTGAATATCAGCAATCTGGCTTCCGGGCAGTCGTCAAACGGTTATGGACAGTTTTTGGCCCAGACGGTTTCGCAGACACCCCTTCAGTCGGTTGGTTTTAACGCCTCTTTCGGGGGATCTGGTTCCACCTACGGTTTCACTATCTGGGTGGACTGGAATCAGAACGGCAATTTTAGCGATCCGGGCGAGAAGGTTTTTAGTAGCACTTCCTATAATGCTACCTATAACGGCACTTTTATGGTGCCTGCCACAGCACTTTCCGGCCCCACTCGTATGCGCATTACCGCCGACTATCTGAACTCCTCACCGAATGCGCCCTGTCAGACAACTTCGGCTTATGCAGAATATGAAGACTATACTTTCAATGTGATAGCACTCACGGCTTGCTCTGGGACGGTTTCGGCAGCCATCGCGAGCAGCATCACGGCCGCCTGCCCGAATGTGCCTTTTACATTAACCGCAACGCCAAACACATTGTCCGGTGTTACGTATCAGTTTCAGGCCAATACGGGCAGCGGCTGGACGAACCTGGGAACTGCATCTGTAAATCCGAGCCGTACGGTTACGACACAAACGGTCGCTACGCAGTATCGGGTATATATTACTTGTAGCGCCGGCGGAACCGATACTTCTGCGGGTGTAGCCGTTGCCCAGAATCCACCGAATCAATGCTACTGCACCCCGTCGAGCGCATCCACCTTTTATTATATAGACAACTTCAGCACGACGGGTGGCCTAACCAATGTCAGCAATCTGGGATCGGGGCAGTCTGTCAATGGCTACGGACAGTTCTTGTCGCAGGTCGTTTCCCAGAATCCAACATTTCCGGTAAGCTTTAGCACCTCTTTTGGCGGTTCCGGAAGTACTTATGGTTTTACGATTTGGGTGGACTGGAACCAGAACGGCAGCTTTAGCGATCCGGGCGAGAAGGTTTTTACCAGCAGCTCTTACAATGCCAGCTATACGGGTACTTTCACGGTGCCTGCCACGGCCGCTGCGGGTACTACCCGTATGCGTATCACGGCGGATTATCTGAATACTTCGCCAAACGATCCATGTCAGACGACCTCGGCCTACGCAGAGTATGAAGATTATACCTTTAATGTGATTCCGCTTACGCCTTGTACCGGCACACCTTCGGCTACTATCGCGAGCAGTATTTCTTCTGCCTGCCCGAATCTGCCGTTTTCTCTAACGGCATCCCCGCTGGGGCAATCCGGCCTGACATATCAGTTTCAGTCTTCTACCAATGGTGGTGCAAGCTGGAATAATATGGGCGCTGCCTCTGCCAGCCCCAGCTATACGATTGCTACGCAAACAGTTGCGACGCAATACCGCGTATATATTACCTGTAACGCCGGTGGAACCGATACTTCTGCACCTGTATCCGTTGCGCAGACTCCTGCTACCGGTTGCTATTGCATCCCATCGGGCAGCACTTCCGGTTATTATATCAATAATTTTGTAACCACGGGCGGCATTACTAATATATCCAATCTTGGTACCGGATATCAACCTGGTGGTTATGGTCAGTTTCTGTCGCAAAATGTTACGCAATTCCCAGGGCAAACGGTGAGCTTCACAGCTGATTTTGGTGCTGGTAGCAATACTTTCGGTTTTGCTATCTGGGTGGATTGGAATCAGAACGGCAGCCTTACCGATCCGGGAGAAAAAGTGTATTCTTCCACTAATTATAGTACCAGCCACAGCGGAACTTTTACGGTTCCTGCAACAGCACTCTCCGGCCCCACCCGGATGCGAATCGGCAACAGCTATACGCCGAGTACCGGCCCTGCTTCGCCTTGCTCCACCGGTATCTCCGGCGAGTTTGAAGATTACACCTTCCAGGTCGTTCCGCTGGTACCGTGCAGTGGCCCGCCCAATATCGGCGCTCTTGTTTCTAATATTCTGGTGCCTTGCGTAGGCGACAGCATCACGATATCAATGCCTAACGCTACTTTCGACACCGGCATTTTGTTTCGCTGGGAATATAGGGATGCGACTACCGGCGGCCTTTGGGCATCCGGTAACCCGGGCAGCATACGCACTTTTGGTCATCGCCCCACTTCAAACACCGAGTACCGGGTGGTGGCGCGTTGTACGCTGACCAACGACAGCACCACTTCTGCAATCCTGACTATCAACCCGCTGGCACCGACGCTTCCATACTTTGAAGATTTCGAGAGCATTACAGCCAACAACCAACTACCTGCCTGTATGAAGGCTACGGCCCTGGGCACGATCAACCTGACTTATCTGAGCAGGCAGGGGGTATCGCGCAAAAACCACACGCCGGGCGGGGATAAATATGGTGCTTTTAAATACAACACAACGGCAGAGGAATATTTCTTTACGCCCGGTCTGGCCATGCAGGCAGGTCTGACGTATAAGATCAGCTACTGGTATGTAACCGACGGCCAGGGCGGCAACAACGGCAACGTGGTTTCAACCCGTACCACCATCGGCACGACACCTACCGTAGCCGGCGTAACGGCTACGCTGGGTCAGGTAACAAACCCAACCGATACCAACTATCAGCAGGCCGTTTATTACTACACACCAGCACAGAACGGCACCTACTTTGTTGGTTTTGGTAATATCGCCACGACCACCAATGCCTATTTCAGTATTGATGATATCGGTGTGGAAGCCCTGCCGCCCTGTACGGGTATGCCGGTTGCCGGAACGGTGGTTTCCAACACGCCGGTGAACTGCCCCGGTTTGCAGGTACAGCTTTCTACGGTAGGCAGCACTGCGGCAAGCTATCTGACGTATCGCTGGTATGATATCAATGGTCCGATTGCCGGCATTGCCGCAACCATGCCAACCTATCTGACCGCGCCGCTGACAACAGCAGTCAATACTTATCAGCTCGAAATCACCTGCGCCAACCCCAACACCGGCGTTCAGAGCGCCATTACCGCACCTTTCACCATCACGCCTTATACCGTTACAGTTCCGTATCTGGAAACGTTTGAAAGCATCACCCGCAACAACGATGTGCCATCCTGCTTCACCACAACGGATCTGGCAATCGGAACCTTTACCTATGCTTCCGGCGGCCCAGGCTCCAACCACACGCCGGGCGGCGCTAAGTATGCAGCCTTCAAGAGTACAACGGGTGGTCCACAGGATGAATGGATGTTTACGCCCATGATGAATATGCAACTGGGGAAAACCTATCGGTTCAATTTCTGGTATCGCACGTCGGGCGGCTCGTTCCCCGCACTGCAACCGGCGGTGGCCACCGGCCCCTCGGCACAGCAAGTCATCGCGCCGCTGACGGCTATCTACAACGCCGGTACTTCAACGTATCAGGAATACATTGCGACTTATACGCCAACGGCAACCGGCGACTATTCATTTGGCATCTATGCCCAAACCAGCAGTTCCAATACCAACGCCATGAGTATTGATGATATTGGCGTGATTGAACTGCCGCCCTGCACAGGTATGCCGAGTGTTACTATCTCACCCGCAGGTCCCATTAACCTGTGTCCGACGGATAGCTTCACCATGACCGCGCCCCTGCCCAGCTTTAGCGGTCTGGTATATGAGTGGCAGTATTCAGCCGATAGTAATTTTCAGATCGGCGTGTTTCCGGCCGGCAGCACGACCACAAGCATCAGACTTGCGGCCCCCCTTATTCCGCGCTACTATCGCCTGCGGGTCATCTGTACGAGTAATACGCCAAACGATACCGCTTATAGTAATAGGGTATTTGCAAACGTAAACGTTACGCAGTATGCGCCGCTGCCATACCTCAATAATCTGGAAAACTGGGTGAATAATTGCAGTAACCACGATGTACCCACGGGCAACAACTGGTTGCAACTGGTAAGAACAGGCAATTCTTCCTGGCGCAGAAACGATGAAGGCGCTACGGCAGGCTGGACGAGTCCCAACTCCGGCGCATATACCCCACCGGCACGCAGCGGCCTTTATAGCGCCCGATTCCACAGCAGCCAGGCGGCAGTAACAACCGCCAACGGCGGCGCAGACGAGGGTAAGCTGGATATGTACCTCAATTGCAATACCGGCCCCGGCACCAGCCCTAATAAAGCACTGTATTTCTACCATATCAGCCCCGGAACGCCCACGAATGCCCTCGATGTACGTCTGTCTATTGATGGCGGCTCTACATGGTCAACGCTGTCCACCTATGACTCGGCCTTTGACTGGCGTCTGCGCCGTTTGCCCTTCGTGTCGAACAGTGGTGCTACAATCATCCGGTTTGCCGGTCGGCACACCTCGGCAACTGCCGGAAGCGACATCGGCATTGACTCCATCTTCGTTGCGCCCCCCTGTAATGCTCAACCGGTAGCAGGTACTATCGGCGCGGTTACGCCTACGCAAATCTGCCCCGGTGATTCGGCTATCCTCAACCTGACCGGTACGTCTATGGCCGGCGATCTGCGCATCGACTGGGAGACCTCTGTTGTTGGCCCCGGCGGCCCCTGGACTTCCCGCACGGCAGGCCCCAACGGTGGCGGATATAGCTTCAACTCCGGCCAACTGATGCAAACAACCTGGATTCGTGCACGGGTAACCTGCAACGGTTCTACACTGAGCGATACCAGCAATGCCATTGCCTTTACCGTCAGCGTAACACCGGCAACTGCCTACGCGCCGCTGCCCTATACCCAAAACTTCGAAAACTGGACTGACCGCTGCGGACTCAAAGAAATCCCGTCGGCCAACTGGTCTAATGTTCCTTCCTTCGGCAATACTTCCTGGCGTCGGAACGATCAGGGCGCTACCGGTGCCTGGAGTAATATCATGGCCGGACAGTGGTGGCCCGGAACGCCGGCAGCCGCTATCGACAGCTTCTCTGCTCGTTTCCACAACGCCGCCGCTACGCCGGATGGCAGCCGTGGTGCGCTCAACCTCTATGTAGATTGTAGCAACACCACCGGCGACAAGGAACTGCGTTTCTTTGTAAATATGTCGGATCGCACAGCCGGAAATACCGATTCGCTGCGCATCCGCTATTCTATCGATGGCGGCTTCACCTTCACCCGTCTGGACAGCATCCGCCGCACCAACGGCTGGCAACAGCGCATCTATGTACTGCCTTCCAACTCGGCCCGCACCATCATCCGCTTTGAGGCGGTATCACAGTCTTCGCAGAAAGACATCGGCATCGACTATGTACAAGTGCTGGAACCCTGTGCCGGAACTACTGTTGCCGGAACCGTGGACAGCGTACAGAAGGTTTGCCCCGGTCGCAGCTTCCGCCTCTCTACTACCGGAACCTCGCTGCAAGGCGGCCTGACCTATGTGTGGGAAAGCTCTGCTTCCGGACAGCCGGGCAGCTTTACCGCGCAGCCGGGCGGCACACTGCCTTTCTACACTACGAGCATCAACCAAAACACCTGGTTCCGCCTCGGCGTATCCTGCGGCCCCGGTGGCACGGTGGTCTATACTCCTGCCCGTCTGGTAGAGTTGAACGACACCTTCCATTGCTATTGCGTTACCAACCCGCAGTATCCGTTTGTAACGGCGCAGTATAAAGAGAACATCGGCAAGGTGGCGCTGAAGAACAACGCCGGCATCAACATGATGACCAATGGCTTTGGCTCGCCCATCAACAACAACAACACCGCCGTAAATGCCTACTCCAACTTCCAGAACCTGCCCGCTACGCCGTTGTATCGCGATAGCACCTACAAACTGGAGGTGCAGCAGATTTCCTACAGCTCCAACGCCCCGGCAAAAGTGGTGGCCTGGATTGACTTCAACCGCGACGGCGTGTTTGACGCTACGGAGCGCATCGTAAACCTGAACACGAGCGGCAGCACGGCCCCGGCCTTCAACATCCTCGGCAGCTTCACTGTTCCGTCGAATGCTACACCCGGAATTACCGGAATGCGCATCACGCTGCAACAGCCGGGCAGCACCACACCGCCCGATCCTTGCGGCCTCTACAACGGTAACGGTGAAACCGAAGATTACATGGTAGAGCTTCGCTTTGCGCCTTGCAGTGGATTTGCAACGCTTGGCACCGGAACCGCCTCTATCTCCGACACGATGATCTGCCCCGGCTACCCCGTTACCCTCTGGGATACCGGTTATCAACAACAAGTATATGGCGTAACCCGTCAATGGCAGCAGAGCACCAACAACGGCCTGAGCTGGCAAAACGTAGGCACTCCGAATACCGATACCATCAACGCTATCGTGCTGGGCGCTACCCAATACCGCTTCTCCCTGATGTGTAACAACGGTGTGGCAAGCTATTCCAATACCGTATCGGTGGGCATCCTGCCTTCAACCGTGTGCTATTGCCCAAGCTACGCCACCGGCGGCCCGAACGGCGATAAGGACAGCAGCGACATCGGCTCGGTATCGCTCAACAACTTTACCTTCCAGGTGGGCGGCCCGCATCTACTCAACCCCATGGCAACGCGCAAATGGACCAACTATGCAGCCTCCGGCGGCGTGATTGAACTGTGGGCAGATTCTACCTACGATATGGACATCTACCATATCATGCGCGGCAGCGTTCATAAAGATGCCAAGGTAACGGTGTTCATCGACTACAACCAGAACCTCGCCTTTGATATGAACCCGCAACCCGGCTACCCGTCGGAGCGCGTCCTGACGGCCTATACCACCGCCAACAACTACTACCTCGACAACCTGCAACTGCGCATCCCGTCGCAGCAGGTGTTGCCCAACGGCGCAACGCTGATGCGTGTTATCCTGAACGAAGACACCGGCCCGAATGCGGCTTCTGATCAGGGCTGCGGCACGTATGTGTCGGGCGAAACAGAGGATTACTATGTCGTATTCCGCTGCCCATCCTGCCCAACCGGCGTTCAAAACCCAGACGGCGACAACATCCGTATGTTCAGCCTCTTCCCGAACCCAACTACCGGAATGGCGAAAGTGAGCCTGAGCACCGGGCGTGCCGTGAAGGAAATCGAACTGACGATTACCAACATGACCGGGCAGGTGATGAAGAAAGAAACCTTCAGCCAGCCAGGAACGCAGTTTAGCACAACGGTTGACCTGAAAGAACAGCCGCGCGGCGTGTACTTCGTCGAGATTAAAGCCGACAACGAGCGCATCGTTCGCAAACTGGTGGTTCAATAATCCTCAAAACGTCCACCAGACGTTGGCATAACACAAGCCGGCCTTTCTGTCGAAAAAACAGAAAGGCCGGCTTTTTGTATGCACCTTGCAGCATATCCCCGCATGAACATTTCCGGAAAATATCTGCTGCCAATGCTGCTGCTGCTCGCCCTGCTGCCGGGCTGCCGAAGCGGAGAAAAAGCAACGCCCGCCTTCTATTACTGGAAAACCACCTGGCAAGCCACGCCCCTTTCCTCCGAAACTTTCCGGAAAATAAAAGCCCAAAAATGCTATCTGCGCCTCTGCGACATTGGCTATGACCCCGGCAGCCGGACGATTGTTCCACAAGATGTGCTGCGCATTCCGGAAAAAGCCGCCCTGCCCAAAGCCGAAATCATTCCGGTGATTTTCCTGGAGCCGGCAGCCCTCAAAAGCCTACAAACAGAAAAAGACATTACCCAACTTTCCGGAAATATTGCCCGTTTTGCGAGCCAATATTGTCGGCAGCAAGGGTGGGAGATAGAAGAATTTCAACTGGACTGCGACTGGACGACCCGCACGGCAGAAATCTATTTCCGCCTGCTGCGGGCATTGAAAAAAGAACCCTTTTTTTCCGGAAAAATCCTCTCCGTTACGCTGCGCGGCCATCAGGTGAAATACCCCGGAAAAAGCGGCATTCCGCCCGCCGATCGCTGTATGCTGATGGCCTACAACATGGGCGACATCCGCTCGCTGACACCGGAAAATTCTATCCTCGACGTGCCGACGGCTAAGGATTATCTGCAAAACCTCTCGGCCTATCCCTTGCCGCTCGACCTGGCGCTGCCCATCTTTCGCTGGACGCTCTGGTATCGCAACGGACAACTGCTCGGCATCCTGCGCGGCGTGGACCCGGATGCGCTGGCCCAATATTCATTTCTCCGGAAAGCGAAAAATGCGAACCTTTATACCTGCCTGGCCGATACCGCGCTTGGTAGCTACCGGCTGCAAGCCAGCGATCTGCTAAAAGCCGAATCACCCCGGCCCAAAGAAGTCGCAGATATCGCTGCCTATGCCACGCGAAGATTTCCGGAAAAACCCTATGCCGTTGTTTTTTATCACCTCGACGATGCCAACCTGACCCGCTATGATACCCGCCAACTGGAAGAAATACTCCGCCATTGCCATTAGCGCCCTTGCCCTGACGCTGGGCGAACAAATCGTGCAGGCCTGCACCGAAGCCCCCGACCCGGGTGATTACTACATCTCTTTCTTTGATAACAAGCTGCCGGTTTCCGGAAATTATGACCTTTTCCGGTATTCAGCCTATACCGGAATGCTCTATGAAAGCTGGTATGTAGAAGATAATAACACCGATACTGCCGACGGCAACCGCGCCGAGTGGGCCGTCTACACCGGCGTTCCGCCGGCCGATGTGGACAGTTTTGTTTATAGTTACGAACGCCCGGTACTGGCCGCTTTGTATGCCAATATCGAAAAAGGCACCCCTTCGGAACTGCTCGCGCCTTATGAAGGCAACCGTATGGTGCAATGGTTTCGGCGCTCCAAAGACCTCGAAGCCCTGGGCTATCTGATGTATGCCAAGCAGATTCAGCCCTACGCCAACCGCACGCCTGCTGACCCGTGGAGTCCCGCACCGCCGCCCGACAAGTCCATGATTGAAAAGCTGCGCAAAAACGGAATGCAACTGTATGCCGCTGCGCACAAGCCATTCATCCGCGACCGGTATGCCTATCAGGTGGAGCGGCTGGCCTTTGCGGGTGCAAATTATGAAGATGCCCTGCGCATTTATAAAGAAATAGCGCCCAAAACCAATTCCAATATCTCTGGACGGGCATTGGGGATTGAAGCCGGCGCATTGTATCGCCTGAAGCGAATGCCCGAAGCCGCCTACCGCTACAGCCTGCTCTTCGATCGCGGCGAGGAATGGCGGCGCAGCGCCTTTATTTCCTATAGCTGGACGGGTGCTGACACCAATACGGCTCCCGTTCTGGCGCTTTGCAAAAATGCCCACGAGCGGGCCGTCGTGCAGGTGCTGAGCGGATTGTATGCCTACGAACCGGCGCTGGATAAAATAAAAGCCGCCCTGCGCGAAGACCCCGCCGTAAACGGACTCGACGCACTGGTAACCCGCGAAATCAACAAGATAGAAGAACGCTTTATTACCGATGTGCTGCTGGCCAACCGCGAGCAACTGTACAGCACAACCGTTACGCCCTGGCCCGTAACAAGCTACTGGCCGGCAGTGAATGAATATAACGACAGCACCGGCGCTTTAAAAAAGGCACGGCTGGAAGAATACCGGAAAACGACGCTGCAACTGGCGGACCTTATCAACGAAGCGGCTGCCAAAAATCCCAAAAGTGGTTTCTGGTCCATTGCCGCCGCCTATCTTTCGCTCGTTACCGGCAACCAGACAGACCTTGAAAAGCAGCTTCAAAAAGCAGAAGGTATGTCGAAAACAGCACGTGAAAAAGACCAGATCAGCGTCATTAAACTGCTGAGCGTGAGCCGCGACAACGGGAAGATTACGCCGGAAACCGAAAAAGCCATGCTGCCCCACATTCAGTGGCTGGAAAGTCGCCGGAAAACCTCGCCCCGGCTGGACAAAACCTACCGCGATTTCAATAATGGTTACCTGACCTCTGTTTATCTGCGGCAGGGCGATACCGCCAAAGCCATTTTTGCCCTCGCGCATTCGCAGCAAGTCTATCAGGATACCAGTTTCGTCTATGGCGTGCAGGATGATTTTATGGATGCATCGGGCCTTATCCTGCAATCGCTGCGCCCGGAGCAGTTTGAAAAAGTAAAAACATTTGCTACCCAACAGGGCGGCACTGCCTACGATAGGTGGCTGCGCGGCGATGGCAATATCTATCCGCTGGCGATGCTGCTGGAGCTGGAAGGAACCTATCGCCTGCGCGAACACCGCTTCGCCGATGCGGCGGCCATTTTCCGGAAATCCAACGCCAAAGCACTCGCGGTGCATCCAATGCCCAATCCTTTCCGCGTAACGGTGCGGGATTATATCGAGTGGGACGCGCAGGATTCAGCAACGCAAATCAACAAATTGCAGTTTGCCGAGAAAATGGCCGCGCTGCAACCGAAAACCGATGCCGAAAGTCGCCTGCAATATGGCCTGGGATTATATGGCATGAGCTATTATGGCAAGGCCCACCGCGCCTCCGATTATTACCGCAGCGGCGTGGACGACTATGCCTATTACGACGATACCAGCCGCCGTCGCCTTTCGGCAACCCAACAGCAGTATTACAACCCCACCGAGGCCGAAAAAGCCTTTGTGGATGCAGCCCGCAGCGCCACCGCGCCGGAGACGAAAGCCATCGCCCTGTTTATGGCTGCCAAATGCTGGCAAAAGCGCGCACCCGTGCCGACGAGCGGACGGCCCTATTCCTGGAGCGGCCCCGGCGAGAATGATCCCTACTACCATAACAGCCTGAAAAATCCGTATTTCCGGCAAATGAAAGCCGAAGTGGGCGAAACGCAGTTTTATCGGCAAGCATTGCGCTCCTGCGATTACCTGAGCGATTATGCCCGGAGGCGGTAAGGCCCAAAGGAAATTCATGAAGGTTGAAACCCCATTTGTATTTTTTGGGGGAGCGCGGTTGAAGTAGCGGTGTCCCGCAGCTAAAGGGGGGTGCATCCCTGGGCGAAAATTTGAAATATGCCCCAGGCAAGGTCTTCTTTCCCCGTCCGCCTTTTCTTTGGGTTACCTTTCCGCTTAAAACGCATTAACACGTGAGCATGTCTTTTACCGGACCAGACGATGCCGCCGAATGGCTGAAGGCCATTGCTGCCGGCGACCGTCGCACGACCGAACAGCTCTACCGGCAGGCTTACCCGATGGTGGCCCACTGGATAGGCACTCACGGCGGCGACGACGACGACAGCGCCGACATCTTTCAGGAAGCGATGGTGGTGCTCTTTGGCAAGGCGCAGGAGGCCGGTTTCCGGCTTACGTGTGCCCCGACGACCTACCTCTACTCGGTGGCCCGTAACCTGTGGCTCCGTCGCCTGCAACAACAAAGCCGTTTCTCGGCTTTCGAGGATATCTCTTCGGAAGAAACTGCCGAAGGCGGCAGCTGGGCATACGAGCCGGACGTGCGCGAGCATGAAGTGCGCGAACGTCAGTTTGACCGCCTGGAGGCCGCGCTCCAGCAAATAGGAGAACCCTGCGCCTCTTTGCTGCGTGCCTTCTATCACGAAGGCAAAAGTATGCAGGACATCAGCGCCGCATCGGGATACAGCAATGCCGACACGGCCAAAACACAGAAGTATAAATGCCTTACCCGGCTGAAGAAACTGTTTTTTCAGTCAGAAGAGGCGGCAACCCAAAAAGGATTTTAGCAGATAAAGCATCATGGAAACACAAGCGCACCTCTGGGAAACAGCAGAAAAATATATAGCCGGAAAATTAAGCGAAGGCGAGCAGGCAGCACTGGGGCTTCAGCGGAAAGAAGACCCCGCTTTTGCGTTGGAGTTTGACCGCGCCACCGACGTGCTGCGTACCCTACAGGCCAAAAGCCGCACAGAAGCTTTCCGGAAAAATCTGTCGGAAATCCATCTGTCTGTTCCGCCAATGGCTCAGCCGGCAACGCCGCGCCGCCGTACCCTTCCGTTCCGCGTCAATTGGCGCACGGTGGGTGTCGCTGCATCGGTGGCAGGCGTTATCTCGCTTGTTGGGGTGCTGAGCAATCAAACTACGCACAACGACGCCGCCCGCTATCGTCAGCTGAGCCGCGAAATAGAAGCCGTAAAGCGTTCCCAGAACAGCCTGGTGCAAACCCAGAACCAGCTGATTTCGGAAGTCAAATCCGTTAAACACGCCGTGCCCGCTGCACCAGTGGACGCTACCGGAACGGCCTTTGCACTCAACAACAACGGCTATCTTATCACCGCCTACCACGTGGCCAAAGATGCCGATTCGCTTTATATCCAGACACGCAAGGGCGAAAATTACAAAGCCTCGCTGCTGGCCTTCAACCCGCAGGCCGACGTGGCGGTGCTGAAAATAGAAGATAAAAGCTTTCGCTTTTCCGGTGGCACTATCCCCTACACTTTTGCGCCCCGCAAATCCGGCCTCGGCGCACGCATCTACACCCTCGGCTTCCCGCAGGAGGAAGTGGTGTATAGCGAAGGCTACGTGAGCGCCGCCAACGGCTATCGGGGCGACTCGGCGCAATACCGGCTGGAACTGCCCGCCGACCCCGGCGCGAGCGGCGCACCCATCCTCGACGGCAGCGGCAACGTAATTGGCATTGTGGCGGGACGCAACAACGAAATGGGCGGCACTACTTACGCCGTTGCTTCTCCGGAACTGCTGCGCCTGCTGCGCTCGATGCCTAAAGACACGCGCCCGGCACTCGGCACGGCCAACCAACTGAAAGGGCTGAGTCGCGAGCAGCAACTGGATAAATTGCAGGATTACACCTGTATCGTACGGGTCTATAAGAAGAATTAAATCAGGGAAATTTCCGGAAAAAAGCCGCGCTGAAAAGGGCGGCTTTTTTTGTTTTGCTGACGGAGGGCTGCAATACAAATCGGGACTCCTGAACCTCACCTTTGCGCCTCAATCGGCTCACAGCCCGTCCATGCCTTCGCTGCGTCTTTACTCCTCTGCGTTCCCTGCGGGAGAAATGCCCCTGGCGATGGCAGAAAGTTCAGCCGCCCGAGCGATAGAGCTGGAACGCTTTTTGAGCTTCGCCCAGCAAAGGCAATGGGCGCTGAAACTCCCCAAACGGCTTGTTGCTTAAATTTGCCGCTCCCACACCATCCCTGCTTTCTGTATCGTGCATTTCGACAAAATTAAAAACAAAGGCCAGGCGCAACTCTTCGACCGCCCCTGGATGGAAGCCCTCACCAAAACCCACCCGGCAGTCATTTTCAGCATCTATCTTCCCGTCATCAGTGCGATGTTGTATTACGGCCATGCCTATTTGGGTATTCCGGTGCTGACAGAGCTGGGCTGGTTTGCCGGCGGTGCGCTGTTCTGGAGCTTTTTTGAATACCTGATGCACCGCTACCTCTTCCACATGATAGTGGAAAGCAAGCGGGCCGAACGCTTTGTCTATACCATGCACGGCGTTCACCACGAATATCCGCGCGACACCGAGCGTCTTTTTATGCCGCCCGTGCCGAGCCTGGTTATCGCTACGGTGCTTTTCTTTTTGTTTCGCCTGATTCTGGGCAACGCGGCCTTTGCTTTTTTTCCGGGATTTATGGCTGGTTATCTCGCCTACGGCTCTATGCACTATGCCATCCACGCGTTTGCACCGCCTAAATACCTGAAGGCCCTCTGGCGCAATCATCACCTGCATCATTACAAAGAGCCGGAAAAAGGCTTTGGCGTTTCTTCCGTTATCTGGGATCATGTCTTTGGCACCATGACGAAGAAGGAAGCGGTGAGAAAAACCGCGTAAAAGGAGGCGGAAGGAATCCCCCAAAGCACCCTCTTACGGGCCTATTCCCTTTCGGACAATAAAACCAGATGAAAATTATGGGGTTAAATGGGAAGGATTATGTATAATTAACAATATACATTAATCTGCAACTTATGTTTGGCGTATAGTATAACCCTATCAACGGTGAAAGTATTGCCACAAAAGGCGTAAAAAAATCCCGGCGCTTTCCGGGATTTTTTTTAAGCTGGGCTTTCCAAAAAATATAGCGGGCGCTTTCGGCCTCAATAAGAGCGTCGGAATAACTTCCTCACTTAGCCTTTCTCGAAAATGGTGAAATAAGGCTGCCTTTTACAGCCGCCATGTAGGCAAAATCACCGTATTTTCTATCGTTATATCGTCACCCCTCTCCTTCGGAGAGGGGCCGGGGGTGAGGCTCAAGAAATGCGGAAGTTATTTCAGCACCGTTCCTCAATAAATATCCTCCACCTCATACTCGGTGTTGCCGAGCCGGAAGGCATCGCCTTTTTGCAGCGGCTCCATAACAGCGAAGGCCGGGGCCGCCAGCGAAACGCCAACAATTTCTTTCTTTCCGAAAGGAATGCCGCGCTGCGAAGAGCCAATAAAGAAAATCCGATCCCGGGTTTCTACAAAAGCGCCCGGCTGCACACCCGCGATGACCGCATCCTCATAGGCGCGTACGTTGGCCAGTTCGGCCTGGGCGCTCTCCAAAGCTACCTGCATATTATTGCGGATATCGGCTTGCTCTTCCTGCTGGCTCATGGCCGAAGCCGTATAGGTCTGCACCTGATCGGAAGTAACGGTTCCCTGAATCTGATTAATAGATTGCAGATGGCTTTCTACGGTTTCTTGGAGCGCCGATAGCAGTGCGTCAAAAGATTGTTGGCGTTTTTCAGACATAGAGCGTCAGTTGATTTTTGAAGATAAAGACTGCCGGCGCAGCGGCGGCACACGCCGCGAAGCACACGGCGATAGAAGAGATTACAGAAAGGAAACCGACAGGTGGCGGCAGGGTATCATCGGTAGGGTTTTCCGGAAAATCCCGGAAATTTCCGGAAAATTAAGCTTAGTTATTCCAGTCGGGATAGACCTTGTTCCAGCGCAGGCGTTCCGTAGCGCCGCCGATGCCCACTGTTTTGTTTAGGTTGATATTCAGGCCAAATTCGTTGGTAGCCCCGGCCAGGTGATAAATGCCCCGCGAATAACTCACCTGAAAACGATTGAGATTTACGGAGCCGCCAAAAGAGAAACCGGCCAGTCCGGCTTTTTCAGTCAGGGCCAGCTCGCCGCGCCGCAGGTGGTTGTAGGCGGCGGTCAGGGTGATGTATTTGCCGATAAGTATGTCTGCCCCAACAATGAGGTGGCGGCCCAGCTTGTCGAAGAAGTAGTTTTTTCCGGCATTGCTGCTGTCGGGCGTGCCGCTCAGGGTGCTGCGTACGATATCGGCGGGGTTGTCGTAGCGCACATCCCACTGGTAGAGGTGGTGGGCCGTAACGTGGAACCGCAGCGGTGCGCGGGCGAGGCGTTTGGAAAACCCGATTTGCAGGTCGAAGGGCAGGGGTTCGGCCTTATTTCCGGCGTTGTATTTGTGGGTCATAAAGCCAATATTTTTGGCCACGGCCCCAATGGTAATTCGGCTTTCGGTATCGGCGTAAACAATGCCCACATCGGCGAGCAGCGCACCGGCAGAAATATCGGCCAGGCGGCTGCCGGCATATTTGAGGGCCACGCCGCCGCGCCACCGCTCTTTGTACTGCTTGCTCGCGCCGAGGCTCACGGCAAAATCCGTCCCCCGAAACGTACCGATGGTATTGCCATAAGGGTCGGTTTCGTCAAAAGAGCCGTAGTTGAGATATTGGATATTGCCGAAGAAAGTGGTGTTCCACTTTTCGGAATGATAGCCGTGCTGGAGGTTCAGGATGTTGATACCGGCGTGGTAGCTGTTGTATTGCACCGCCAGTTGATTGTGCAGTCCGGGCCGCATCAACGCCGGGTTTTGCGCCACGGCAGCGATATTGGAGGCCGGGTCGCTGACGTTGATGCCGCCGAGCGCCGAGGTGCGCGCACTTTGCGAGAGCCGCAGGTATTCGAAGGCGCGTTGCCCGCCCACAACCTGCGCTTTCGCAGCGAAGCATCCTGCCGTAAGCAGCAAAGCGGAAAGCAGCAGTGGCCGCAAAATCATTTTCATACCCAATAATCTGTTTCTCAAAACGCCAACCGCTGTGCTGTTATTGCCCTGAGGCCCCGGCCTCCTCAAGAGGGGGCAGACACATAGGATGATGGGCAGGCACATAGGGTGGGCGGTCACATAGGATGATGGGCGGACACATAGGGTGGGCGGGCGAATAGGATGATGGGCGGGCACATAGGGCGGGCAGACACATAGGTCTGCCCCTACGTGGTGCTGGCCTTTTCCATCTCGGTGATGATGGGCTGGCTCACACCGGTCATCGAGAAGCCGCCGTCATGAAAGAGGTTTTGCATCGTTACGTAGCGCGTCAGGTCGGAGAACAGGGCGCAGCAGAAGGCGGCGCAGTCTTCGGCGGGCGCATTGCCAAGCGGACTCATCTTGTCGGCATACGAGAAGAAGGCATCGAAACCGCCCACGCCGGAGCCGGCAGTGGTTACGGTCGGCGACTGGCTCACGGTGTTTACGCGCACTTTGCGGGCAAAGCCATAGTGATAGCCAAAGGAGCGGGCAATGCTCTCGAGCAGGGCTTTGGCTTCGGCCATATCGTTGTAGCCGGGGAAGGTGCGCTGCGCCGCGATATAGGTGAGGGCCACCACCGAAGCGTGTTCGCTCAGCGCGTCCATCTTCAGGGCCGTTTGCAGCACTTTGTGCAGCGAGAGCGCCGAGATGTCGAGCGTTTTAAGGAAATTATCGTAGTTGGTATCGGTGTAGGGAATGCTTTTGCGCACATTGGGACTCATGCCAATGCTGTGGAGCACGAAGTCCACCTTGCCGCCGAAGTGATTCTGGGCTTCTTCAAACAGTTTGGTCAGGTCTTCCACCGAGGTCGCGTCGGCACCAATGACGGGCGCGTCGTTGCACTGGGCGGCAAGCTCGCGGATTTTGCCCATGCGCAGGGCGATGGGTGCGTTGGAAAGCACGATTTGTGCGCCTTCTTCGGTGGCTTTCAGCGCCGTTTTCCAGGCGATGGAGCGTTCGTCGAGTGCGCCGAAGATGATTCCTTTTTTACCGGCAAGAAGTGAGTTGGCCATAGAGGGCGAAGATAACGCGCGGCGTTGGAAAGTGTTGGTGCCCTTCGGCTTCTAATAGACTGCCGAAGAGAAAGGGTTTTCGGGATGAGCACGGATGGAAAAATCCCTTTAAATCCCTGAAAATCCGGGGTCTATTGCAGAACGCCTAACCTCATGAGCTTGTAGAAGCCGGCAGGAGTGCTGCTATTGGGCGGGCAAAGCACGATAGCATTTCCGGAAATTCAAGTGGGTGTCGCACCCCTGTTTACAGAATACGCACCGTCTGAAGATGAAAAAGCGCGTTCGGGTATGGGCATAAAAAATCCCGGAAAATCAGGCTTGATTTCCGGGATTTTAAGAGATTGTGGAGCCGGGCGGAATCGAACCGCCGTCCAAACAAGTGCCCAATACGCTTTCTACAGGTTTATTCGCGGCATTAGAATCTCGGAAAACGGCCGGAGCCGGACGAACCTACCGGTTTCCCAGTTGCTGTTTTTAAGCGGTGCGCCGCAACGAGCGCACAACCGATGCTTTGTTGGAGTGATGGGCGGCGGCGGCGTACAAAGCCAAAACGCATGCGGCGGCCCAATGGCTTACGCTAGTTCTTTAGGAATTAGGCAGCCATGGCATACTGAGTATTGCCATTTAGGATTTGGATCTTCAGATTTACGTGCTAATAATCCAACGCACGACCTGCTTACGTATCCTGCCCCCTGCTGTCAAAACCGGTCGGCCCCGGTGATTTTCAGACAAAAGACGATAGCGGAAAGGCAAAAGACTATCGGCCTTTGGGAAAAGATACTTTTTTCAAAGAACTGCCTGCGAATATACGATTTTTTCCGGAAACTACGGATTTTCCCGTCGGCTGTTCAGGAGCCGGAAGTACATTTTCTGCCAGTGTTCCGCATCTTTTTTGTGCTGCACGGCTTTTTGCTGCGCTTTTTGCAACTGCTGGTTTATTTCTTCAAAAATTTCTTCCTGTAACCACTGTTTTTTGGTCAGTGTTTTTGCTTCCCGAAGCCGCTCTGTCAGCACTTTTGCATCCGCCAACTCGCCTTCCAGTGCTTCAATATGCTGTTTGAGTACGGAGATATAGTGGTGCAGAAATCCATAGGCTTCTTCCGGGCTGTATTGCCGGTGTATTCTCAGCAGAATGTCTCTTTCTTCCATGCTGCAAAATAGTTTTTTCTTTTGGTCAAACGTAGCACAGGCCTGGTTGATGCCTTTTTAAAAGGTGATTTTTCCGGAAAATAAGCTGCAACCCTTTTACCCACGACGCTCTTTGGCGGGGGCGCATTTCACCTTTGCCTGAAATCTTCCTTTTCTACTTATACCATTTTGCTGGTTAAATTTTGCATAGAAATTCTGGCTCCAGCCCTTACGCAGCAAGGGTTTTAGGAGATTTTATGTGCAAGATTTAGCTGTCCGTTTGGTATTATGCGCCAACTTTCCCCACGCCATGTCTAAAAGAGAAAGCAACCAACGGCAGCTTCTGATTATCCGCAGGCTGCAACGCGGACCTGCCACCTTTGCCGAAATTCAGGACCACCTGAAGCGGCACTCGGAACAAACAGGCTATTCTTTTACCACTTCGGTGCGCACCTTCAAGCGCGACTGCGAAGAAATCTCCCAGAGCCGCAAATACGAGATTCAGTATGATTTTTCGGCGCGCGTATGGCGGATGGAAGAGCAGGAAGGATATGAGGAAAGCGACCGAATGCTGGAAGCCATGGAAATACAATATGCCTTAAGGCTCGCCGACGGGCTGGCGCAGCAGGTTCATTTCGAGCCGCGCAAACCTGCCGGAACGGAGCATTTTTATGGCTTGCTGCAAGCCATTCAAAACCGGCTGCTGGTAGCGTTCCGGTACCATAAATTCTGGGAAGCAGACTTCACACTCCGGCGGGTGCGGCCCCTGGCTTTAAAGGAGTTCCGGAGCCGCTGGTATCTGCTGGCCTTTGAGGAACACAGCGATACGCTCAAAACGTTTGGCCTCGACCGGATGGATGGCCTGGAAATTCTGCGCAAGCGTTTTCCGGAACCGGCTCCGCTCGATGTAGCGGCCCTCTACCACGATGCTTTTGGCATTCTCAACGATGAAGACGCGCCGCCGCAGGACGTGGTGCTGTGGCTGGAGCCGGTGCAGGCAGGCTATGTGCGCACTTTTCCGCTGCATCATTCGCAGCGCATCGAGCGCGAAGACGACGACGGCATTACGCTCCGGCTGCGGGTACGCCTGACGCATGATTTTGTAATGGAGCTGTTGTCTTTCGGTCCGCAGGTGAAAGTGCTGAAGCCCGCCGCGCTGGTGCGCGAAATGCACAGTGCGCTTCAGGCTGCGTTGGCACATTATGAGGGGAGATGAACACCAACACCTGAATGATTCGGAAGGAAACGTCTTCCGTTGTGTCCCTTTCCTTCGCATTGCTGTTCTCCGTTTTGTCATTCCGCCGAAAGGCGGAATCTCAGAAGAACACCACTGTATGATTGTGAGACCCTGCCTTTCGGCAGGGTGACAAAACAGGACGCTGTAGAGACAAGGCATGCCTTGTCTCTACGGGAAGGCATACCTTGTCTCTACGGGAAGGCATACCTTGTCTCTACGGGAAGGCACTGAATAGCCCCTTGCGAAAGTCTGTTTGTTCTCTTTCGAATGATACTTCCGCCGTTGCTATGGTTGCCACAGATGCAAATACATAATTATAAACTGATTCATCATCTCCAGAATACAGAATAATGGAGATTGCGGGTTGCCGCTTTTCATCGGCACAGGCTCCGCCGCAATGACGTGTGCTGCAAGTACGCGGTGAAATGCGAGGCGTACGTCTTCCCACGTACGTAATCCGGCGTACGTCTTCCCACGTACGTAATCCGGCGTACGTCTTCCTGCGTACGTAATCCGTCATGGCGGGCTTGACCCGCCATCTCCATAATGCGGGTTGTCGGTGTTAAGGGTTAAACTCGCCATCTCCACAATACAGAATAATCGATATTGTGGGAATACTACACAACAACGAAAATGCTGCTTGAAACTACTTTCGCAAGAAGCCTAATGATAATCCATGGTTTTTTAATTCCTTAAATCACCACTTCGCTCGTCCAGCGGTAGCTTTTTTGAAGGTGAACCGAGAGCACTTCCATCTCCGCGATGCGTTCCAGCAACAATCCGGAACGCACCAGCAACAGGTAAAGCAGGTAGTGGTAGGGCTGCGACAAATCGGCCAGTTGCGGCCAGGGTTTCCAGTTTCGGTTGTTGCCAAACCGGTGCTGAACGGCTTCTTTTTCAGTCGTCAATCCTTCGGCTGTAACGTTTATCTGCTGGGTATAAACCGGGGCGCTCAGGGCGGGCGGCGCGTAATAATCCAGTTGCAGTTGATAGCTCACGCTTGCCGGCTCGCTAAATCCTGCCAGAGCGGCCCGGGCAGTTTCGGAGGACGGGTTTTCCCTACGCGCCAGAAGAAATGTTTGCAGCCGGGCATCGAGCTTCCAGAATGCGGTATTTAGCTGCTCCAGCCGTCCCGGTTGGTCGGCGCGGTCAAATTGTTGCAGCTTATTTCTCACATCTGCTACGGCTTTCTGAACCGCTATCTCGCACAGCACTTCAATAGCATCCACCCCGTCAATTTGCAGCAAGCCGCTCCGCACGCGGTGTTCCGTTTGTTGCAACACCAGTTTGAGCGGCACATCGCCCGGCAGCGTACCAGCCACCCGTCGGGCAATACCGGGCCGCAACAGCGCAACCAGGCTCTCGAGTGCCGAAGGCATTTGCTGCTGCGCCGCGCCGAGCAGAGTTTGCAGGTAACACCGCCTTTCGTAAGTTCCGGCCATGCCGAGCCAGTGATGCGCCAAAAAGTAAGCAACATCGGCCTCGAGAGAGAAATAATGCACGCCGTTCATAGCCGGAGCAGGTAATTTTTTAAAGAAGCAAAACTGAAGCAGGCAGCCGCCAAACCACGTCGGGGTCTCCGCGTTTTTTTGTGCGGAAAGAAACCTATAAGGTTTTTGAAACCTTATAGGTTTGGAACAAATTTCCGGAAAGACTGTTTCTTCGCAGTCCCTGCCTATGCCGCCGCCCTTCATTGCCTTCGACCCGATTTATGCCCATCCGCTGCCCGAAGGTCACCGCTTCCCGATGCTCAAATACGAGCTGATACCGGCCCAACTGCTCCACGAAGGCACGATTCCGGAAAGCGCACTCTTTGCGCCCCATCCCATTCCGGAAAATAGCATCCTGCGCACCCACGATGCGGATTACTGGCAGCGCATGAAAGCCCTCCAACTATCGCCCCGCGAGATGCGCGCCATTGGGTTTCCGCTCTCGGCGCCGCTCGTGGAAAGGGAAATCCGCATCCTGCAGGGCACGCTCGACTGCGCACGTATCTCCGAAACCACCGGCGTGGCGCTCAACGTGGCCGGCGGCACGCACCACGCTTTTGCCGATAAAGGCGAAGGCTTTTGCCTGCTCAACGATTTTGCCGTGGCGGCCAACGAACTCCTTTTCCGGAATCCCAAAGAGCGCATCCTTATCTGCGACCTCGACGTGCATCAGGGCAACGGCACGGCGGCGCTGCTTTCCGGAAATAAAAGCGTTTTTACCTTCTCGATGCACGGGGCGCACAACTATCCATTCCACAAGGAAAAAAGCACCCTCGACATTGGTTTGCCCGACGGCATTTCCGGAAAAGAATACCTGCAGATTCTTCGGGAAAATCTCCCCAAAATCATCGACACCTTTCGCCCCACACGCCTTTTTTACCTGAGCGGCGTGGATGTACTCTCGACCGATAAATTCGGCAAAATGGGCCTCACGCGGGAAGAATGCGCCGCCCGCGACCGCTTTGTGCTGGAAACCGCCCGGTGTCATTCGCTGCCGGTAGCGGTGGCGATGGGCGGCGGCTATTCACCGGAAATAAAAGACATTGTGGAAGCGCACTGCAACACGTTCCGGATTGCAGTAGATGTGTTTGGGCTGTGATACCAAAGGAATATCGGTTTGTAGGGTATGCTGCCTTAGGAATATCTCGCAGAGGCGCAGAGACGCAGAGAAAAACACAGAGGCATTCAGGAGTACCATACGACCAATAGGCATCTGGTATAAGAAGTCCCCGCAAACCTATAAGGTTTCAAAAACCTTATAGGTTTCTGATGCCCCGGATTTCCGGAAAAAGCCGGGCAAAGTCCTCAAAACGGCTCTTCCAGATCTTCGAGCGTAAGGCGGATTGTCGGTGGCAGGAAAGGCGCAGCCGTGCAGCGAAAATGCATACACTCAAAAATATCAGTTACCTGACCTTCGTGTGATAGAATGATCAAATCCATGCGATGCCGCGAGGCATTTCCCCGAAACTGATAACCGGCGCAGCGAAAATGGCAGTTCTCGGAATTGCAGTGGCCGCCATAAGCCTCCAGCCATTCGTTGCCCGCCCGCCGGAAGATTTCAAATACCGGCTCCAGCAATTCATACAGAAAATAATCCTTGTCGCAGTCCTGATACCGGTAGTCGTCGCACAGCAGCGTGTCGAGCATATCGGTGTCCATCCGCTGGATGAAATACACCACGGTATCGAGCTGAGTGTTCAGAGGGGGCTTTTGCAGGCCGCGAATGATTTCCAAAGAGAATTTTTTTGAGAAAACAATCCTTAAATACCGGAAGCCATCAGCAGGTCGAGGTCGGTATATTTCATCCCAAAACGTTTGGAGATAGGTGCGCTTGTTACCGATCCTTTGTAGAGATACACGCCGTGGCGCAGCCCTGCTTTCGAGAAAATTACATTTTCGGCACCGCCATGTTCCCTAAATTCCAGCAACACCGGCATCAATACATTGGAAACCGCCCGCGAGGCCGTTCGTGAAACCCCCGATGCAATATTGGGTACACAATAGTGAATGACATCGTATTTCCGGAAAACGGGCTTCTCGTGCGTCGTCATTCGCGAAGTTTCCACGCAGCCGCCCCGGTCGATGCTCACGTCAATAATCACCGAACCGGCCTTCATATTCTGCACCATTTCTTCCGTTACCACCATCGGCGTGATGCCGTTTTGTGGCTTCATCGCGCCAATCAGCACGTTGGCATTCATCAGCTCCCGCGCCAGCGTTACCGGCTCTATCACCGAGGTATAAAGGCGGTGGCCTACATGGTTTTGAAGGCGCATCAGCCGATAAATAGAATTGTCGAACACCTTCACCGAAGCGCCCAGCCCCAGCGCCGTGCGGGCTGCATAAGTGCCTACAATGCCGGCCCCGATAATCACCACTTCGGCGGGCGGAACGCCGGTGATGCCGCCCAGCAACACGCCTTTTCCCTGGTGCATCCCATTGCTGAGCAGTTGCGCCGCCGTGAGGATGGCCGAGGAACCGGCAATCTCGCTCATAGCACGCACGACAGGATACGTTCCGGCATCGTCTTTGATAAACTCGAAGGCAATGGCAATGATTTTTTTGCGAACCATTTCTTCAATCATCTCCTGCTTGATGAGCGGCAGATGGATGGGCGAGATGATGACCTGCGAGGGTTGTAGCAGCGGCAGTTCCTCTTCGCAAATGGGCGCAGATTTGATGATAGTGGTCGCCTTAAAAACATCTTCCTTGTCGTAGGCAATGCGTGCGCCGGCTTCGCTGTAATCGGAGTCGAAATAGAAAGACCCATCGCCCGCGCCCTGTTCAATAACCACTTCCACACCGTTGTTGACCAACACGCTCACGGCTTCGGGCGTGAGCGGTACGCGGTTTTCCAGAAAAGCCGTCTCTTTAGGAATACCTACAAACATCTCTTTGCGGCGCGGCATCACCTCCAGGGTTTCCGCCAGGGTGGAATAAGCAAAAGAAGCGGTAACGACAGGACGCTTTACCATCATGTGGCAGGAGGGTTGAAGAAGGGAAAGATAATTCCGGAAAACGGAATGCTTGCAGGTACGCTCCTGCAAAGTTCGCCCTAAGTGCTAATTGTGTTACGACTTTCCGGGATAGAAAATTAAATTTCCGGAAAAGTGCCGTTTGTCAGCCCAGCGCCGCTTCCCTTTTAACGCCGTAGTGCAAACCCAAATGATACCTTTGTGCTTTGATTTTCGCGCACCGGACTCTTTAGGTTTCAGATGATTCGTCAGTTTCAGACTCAAAAACTTCTTCAACGTCTTTCGCCGCAGCAGATTCAGTTTATGCAACTGCTGCAAGCGCCTACTATGGCCCTGGAAGAACGTATCAAAGAAGAACTTGAGATAAACCCAACGCTGGAATATGCCTCGGAATCGCCGGGGGCCAATGATGCCGAAGAAGACGATTATGAGGCCGAAGACGAAAACCTGGAGTCTTCCGCCGAAGGCGAATCCATCGATCTGGATGAATATCTGCGCAGCGAAAACCAGGACGATGCCGACGTTTGGGAAGACGAACCGCAATACAGCGGCTCCGGCAGCGGCGACAGCCCCGGCGGGCGCTACTCGGTAGAATCGGGCTTTTATGAACAAATGATGGAGCAGGTGTCGATGCTGGGCCTGCCGGCGGAAGAAGACGCAATTGCCCGCCAACTGGTAGGCACGCTCGACGAAGACGGCTACCTGCGCCGCGACCTCGTCTCTATCGCCGACGACCTCGCCTTTGGCCAAAACGTTTATACCGATGTCGAAAAGGTGGAATCGGTTTTAAAGAAAATCCAGCAACTCGACCCGCCCGGCATTGCCGCCCGCGACCTGCAGGAATGCCTGCTGCTGCAACTCGAACGCCAGCCCCAAAACATACCCGCCGTGCAGCACAGCATCGAAATTCTGCGGCGCTATTTTCCGGAATTTACCTCCAAACACTACGAGCGCATTCAGCGTTCCCTCCAACTGAGCGACGAGGAACTGCGCGAGGCCATCAATCACATCCTGAAGCTCGACCCGCGACCCGGCGTGGCTTTCAGCGTGCTCAACCGCGCCGAGACCTATGTGGTTCCGGATTTTTTTGTGCGGACTGAAAACGGCGAACTGCACGTAACGCTCAACGCCCGCAACGCGCCGGAACTGCGCATCTCGGAAAGCTATCAGGAAATGGTGCAGGCCTACGAGCGCAGTCAGTCGAAGAGCGCGGCCCAAAAGGAAGCCATCAGCTTTATCCGCCAGAAACTCGACTCGGCCAAGTGGTTTATTGATGCCATCCGGCAGCGCCAGCAAACGCTGCTCGGCACGATGAACGCGATTATTTCCCTTCAGAAAAATTTCTTTATCACCGGCGACGAATCGGCCATCCGGCCCATGGTGCTGCGCGATGTGGCGGCCATCACGGGGCAGGATGTCTCCACGGTTTCGCGGGTGGTAAACAGCAAATACATCCAGACCGAATACGGAACCTACCGACTCAAATATTTTTTCTCGGAAGGTCATCAGCTCGAAAGCGGCGAAGAGGTGAGCACCCGCGAGCTGCGCAAAATTCTACAGGAAGCCGTGGGCAATGAAGACAAAAGCGCCCCGCTCTCCGACGAAAAACTCACCGAACTGCTGGCCGCCAAAGGCTACAATCTGGCGCGCCGCACGGTGGCCAAATACCGCGAACAATTGCAGATTCCGGTAGCGCGAATGCGCAAAAGCCTGGGGTAGGGGCCGCCCTGTGTGGCGGCCCAACATCGGATGTGGCGGCCCAACATCGGGTGTGGCCGCCCAATATCGGATGCGTCCGGCCCTTCCAATCCTGAAAATCCGCGGTCTATCTACGGCCATTGAGTATTGAGCCATTGAGAAATTAAAAATGTTGTTTTTTCGCCTCCTTTCCCGCCTGCCTCTCTGGCTGCTCTACGGTTTTTCCAGCGTGGCGCGGGTGGTTCTTTTCGGGGCAATGCAATACCGCAGAAAGGTAGTTTTGGAGAATTTAAGGCACGCCTTTCCGGAAAAAAGCATTCCGGAAATCCAGGCTGTCCGACGGGCTTTTGAGGCGGCCTTTTGCGACCAATGGGTAGAGACCATCAAGTTGCTTTCCGTTTCCCGAACAACGCTCAACCGGCGTATGGCCGGCAACTGGGAACTGCTGCGCCAACTGGGCGAAGAAGGCCGCGATGTGTATGTGTTGCTCGGTCATCAGTTCAACTGGGAATGGGCCTTTGTAGCGACGCAATGGAATATCCCGCAAACAATGGCGGGCTTTTACCTGCCGGTTTCCAATCCGTCCTTCGACCAGTTGATGCAGCGCATTCGTTCGCGCGGCGGCGGGCTGCTCATTTCCCTTAAAAACCTGCGTGCCGGACTGATGGCCTTGCAAGGCAAACGCTTTGTAGCCGGACTGATTGCCGACCAGAATCCTTCGCAGCCGGAAAATGCCCTCTGGGTTTCGTTTATGCACCGCGAAGCGCCGTTTTTTCGGGGGCCGGAAGCACTGGCGCGCAAGGCGGGGGCGGCGGTTGTTTTTGCAGAAGTGGTCCGGGAAAAGCGCGGGCGCTACGAGGTAATTTTAACCCTGTACACGCGCAATGCCGCAGCGACAACGCCGGAAGAAATCACGCGCCGGTATGTGCAGCACCTGGAAGAATGCCTGCACCGGCAGCCGCATAATTATCTCTGGAGCCACCGCCGCTGGAAGTGGAAGCGGGATGAATAAGGGGCGTTTTTTAAAATAAGATTCTTGCGAAAGTCGTTTCATGCAGCATTTTCGTTGTTGCGTAGCACGCCCCCAATCTCGATTATTCTGTGTTGTGGAGACGGCGAGCCTGACCCTTAATACCGACAACCCGCATAATGGAGATGGCGGGTTACCGCCTTTCAGCGGCACAGGCTCCGCCGCCATGACGGATTACGTACGAAGGATTAAAGGAGCATATACCGCCATCTATTTTAAAATGGTATAATTCCCGATCTCACGTTAAAGAAGGTCTTTTACGAAAAAAATCCCGCCTGCTCTAAAACAGCAGGCGGGATTTTTCTATAAAAGAAATGCACGTGGTGCTATGCCAGTTTCTTCAATTCGGCCACGCGGGCTTCTTTGTCCACCTCGTTTTTGAGCTTATCGCCCTTGTCGAGGTCCACCAGAATCGGGGCGGCAACGAAGATGGAAGAATACGTGCCGATGACTACGCCAATCAGCATGGCGAAGGCGAAGCCACGGGTTGTTTCGCCGCCAAACAGGAACAGCACCAGCACCACCAGAAACACCGTTACCGAGGTCATAATCGTGCGGCTCAGCGTGTCGTTGATGGAGCGGTTGATAACCGTTTTCTTGTCCTGGCCCGGATGTTTCCGGAAATTCTCGCGGATCCGGTCAAATACAATCACCGTATCGTTCATCGAGAAGCCAATAACCGTGAGGATGGCGGCGATGAAGTGCTGATCAATTTCAAGGGTGAAGGGTACTACATGGCGCAGGAACGAGAACACGGCCAGCGTGATGGCCACGTCGTGTACCAGCGAGGCGATGGTGCCCAGCGAATACTGCCATTTCCGGAAACGAACCAGGATATAGATGAAGATGGCCGCCAGCGAGAGCAGTGTTGCCTGCACCGCACCTTTCTTGAGGTCGTCGGAAATAGTTGGGAGAACGGTTTGCTCATTCACCACATAGTTGCGACGGAAAGCCTCCAGCGACACACTGGCCGGGATCAGCCCTTCCTTCGTCAGGCCCTCATGCAGCTTGGTGGCCACCTTGCCGGTTGCTTCCTGCGTGTGTTGCTCGATGAGGTACGTGGTGGTGATGTTCAGCTCGTTGTTGTTGCCGATGGTCTTTACAATCGGGCGTTCGCCAAAGTATTTATCCAGCTTCTCGCGTACTTCCGTTACTGTGTAGGGCTTGTCGAAGCGAACCGTATAAGAACGGCCACCGGCAAACTCTACGCCATAATCGAAGCCGTTGAACAGCGAGCCGATACCGGCCACAAATACAATTGCGAAGATGATATAGGCTACTTTCCGGAAACCGATAAAGTCGAAATGGGCTTTCTGGAAGATCTTCTTCGACAGCGTGGTGAAATAATTGAAGTGGCGGTTCCGGTTGGTGTACATATCGGTGATAAGACGGCTCACCGAAAGGCCGCCAAAGACCGACAGGATGAGGCCGAGCATCTGCGTAGTGGCAAAGCCGCGCACCGGGCCGAGGCCGAAGTAGAACAGGATCAAGGCCGTGATAAACTGGGTGATATGCCCGTCGAGCACCGGCGCATACGAGCGGGTATAACCGCGCCGCACGGCCTCGGGGTAGGTATGCCCTTCGGCCAGTTCTTCTTTAATCCTTTCAAACACAATTACGTTGGTATCCACCGCCATACCGATGGTCAGCACCAGACCGGCAATGCCCGGCATGGTGAGCGTGGCACCAAACATCGAGAGGATGGCGATGGTGAAAAACACGTTCAGGATAAGCGCGATATTGGCCACCATACCGCCCGTGTTGTAATACACCAGCATCAGGGCGAAGATGATGACAAAGGCGATGATCAGCGAGTTGATACCCGAAGCGATGTTTTCAGCGCCGAGCGTCGGGCCTACTACCTGCTCCTGCACGATGCGCGCCGGGGCGGGCAGCTTGCCGGTCTTGAGGATATTGGCCAGGTCGGTGGCATCTTCGAGGGTGAAGGAGCCGGAAATAGCCGTGTTGCCGCCGGCAATTTCGCCGTTTACGATGGGCGAAGAATACACCTTGTCATCGAGCACAACGGCCACGAATTTGCCCACGTTGGAGCCGGTCATCTTCTTCCAGATCTGCGCACCGGAGAAGTCCATGCTCATGCTCACCTGCGGTTCGCCGTTCATGCCAAAGTCGGAGCGGGCATCCACCACATGGTTGCCTTCAAGCTGTGCGCCGCCGCCGGGTGCCTGCTTCAGTGCATAGAGGCGCAGTGGCGCAGCGGCGTTGTTGCGCTCGGCGCGGCTCTCGGAGCCATATACAAACTTCACATTGGCCGGGAATTGATTGCGCACCGCGTCGAGCGCCAGGTATTGATTCAGCTGGGCGGTATCTTTCTTCATCACCAGGCCCACCACCGGCGAGTTTCCGCGTAGCAGGTCTTCGGAGAGCAGCCACACTTTTTGCAGCGGATTTTTTCCGGCATCGGCTTTGGAGGTATCGCCCGGCTTGGTGGTGCCGCCTACCAGTGCGCTCAGCGAAGAGGTGTCGCCGGCAGCCGGAGCGGTCGTTTTTGCGGTATCGTTTTTGGCAACGGTTGCGGTGTCGGTCGGGGTGATTGCTTTTGTGCCGCTCAGGTAGGCCGCGAGGGCTTTTTCAGCCGCCTCATATTTGGTCAGGATTTCCTGATTGTTATAAGTCTCGTAGAACTCCAGATTGGCGGTGCTTTGCAGGTAGTTGCGCACGCGCT
The DNA here is from genome assembly GCA_002336725.1 of Bacteroidetes bacterium UBA1952. Taxonomy (GTDB): domain Bacteria; phylum Bacteroidota; class Bacteroidia; order Chitinophagales; family Chitinophagaceae; genus UBA1952. The sequence goes on from DDEO01000031.1 coordinate 30,994, forward strand.
CCGGGTTGCGCACACCGGCCAGTTCAACGGTGATGATTTCTTTGGTTTCATCGAGGTTGATATTGGGTTGGGCAACGCCAAACTTGTCAATCCGCGTTTGAAGCACCTTGTAAGTGCGTTGTACGGCATCTTTGGCTTCTTTGCGAATCTGGGCCAGCACCTGATCGTTGGAGCTTTGCAGGGTAATTTTTTCCTGCGAAGGCTTGGTGAACAGGTAGGCAATTTTGGCCGAGGGGTTGGTCTTTGCAAACTCTTCGCCGAAGAGCGTTACAAAGTCGGCCTGGCTGCTGGCTTTGCGTTCTTCTGCCTTCGCCAGTGCAGCGTTGAGCGCCGGGTCCTGTGGGTTGTTGCTCATGGAGCGCACCAGGTCGGAGAGGCTCACGTCGAGCGTTACGTTCATACCGCCCTGCAGGTCGAGGCCGAGGTTCAGCTCGTTGGCCTTGGCTTGCTGGTAGGTATATTTTTTGAAGAGCAGATTCACGACCTTTTCGCCCTGAAGCGAGTCGGTGAGGTGATTGTATTGCTCGTCAATGAGGTGCTGAAGCTCCAGGCCGGAAGCCGTTGGATGTGCGGTGCGCGTCTGTCGCTCGGCCTGTGCGCGGGCTTTCTTCTCTACGCCCTGCACCAGAAAGGTGAAGGAAAGCTGGTAGAGAGAAATCAAAATCAGGGCTGCGGTGAAAAACTTCACCAGTCCTTTCAACTGCATGTGAGAAATGGGATTCTGGGTAAAACCGGGAAAATAAGTGCGCGAAGATAGTATTTATAAAAAAGACAAAAGACTGTTTTAGACACAACTAGCAAGACAGAAGACAAAACAGCCCGGATAGCGGCATCAAAATACAGGTATCCAGACGAAAAAGGAACCCGCCGGGAAGCATATTTTTTTCATGGATTATGAACAGCGGGCATCAAGCCACAAATCGCTCCCACCCATGAAACATGAAACATGAAACATGAATTACGCTTCCTCGCCTACATTGGCCAGTTGCCCGCAGGCGGCATCAATATCTTTTCCCCGGCTGCGGCGCAGGTGTACGTTTACCTTTTTGCTCTCTAAGTAGCGCACAAAATTATCGGTGGTGATTTCGTCTGGCTTCTGGAAGTGCGCCATGCCAATGGGGTTGTATTCAATAATATTGATCAGGTCGGCAGGTACGCGGCGGTAGATCTTCACCAGTTCCTCCGCGTCGGCGATGCTGTCGTTCAGATCCTTAAACAGGATGTATTCAAAAGTGATTTCGCCGCGTGTTTTTTTATAGAAATAATTCAGTGCTTCGATAAGGGCGGCAATATTATTGGTGTCGTTGATGGGCATCACCTCCGAGCGTTTGGCATCGGTGGGCGCGTGCAGCGAGAGGGCCAGTTTGAAGCGTACGCCGTCATCGCCGAGTTGCCGGATCATCTTGGCCACGCCGGCAGTAGAAAGCGTAATGCGGCGCGGACTCATCCCCAGTCCTTCCGGCGAAGTGATTTTCTCAATCGCCTTCATCACCTCTTTATAGTTGAGCAGCGGCTCGCCCATGCCCATAAACACAATATTGCTCAGCTTGCGGCCATAGTGCCGGAGCGATTGCTCGTTGAGCAGCGTTACCTCGTCCACAATCTCGTCGAATAGCAAATTGCGGGTGCGCGGCAGGTAGCCGGTGGCGCAAAACTTACACGAGAGCGAACAGCCCACCTGGCTCGATACGCAGGCCGTTACGCGGTTATCGGTCGGGATGAGTACGCCCTCAATGTAGTTGCCGTCATGCAATACAAAGCGGTTTTTCACCGTTCCATCCTCGGAGTGCTGGGTGTGATGAATGGCTACTTTGGGAATATAAAAAGCCGCAGAGAGTTTTTCGCGCAGCGCCTTCGGCAGGTTGCTCATCTCCTCAATGCCGGCGGCGTGTTTTTTCCAGATCCAGTCGTGCACCTGTGCCGCGCGATACCGGGGTTCGCCCCATTCGTCAAACACCCGCTGCAATTCTTCCAACCCTACGGTTCGCAAGTTTTTCATAAGTGCAAAATTAACGCCTGCGGCGTTGGAAGCCGTCCGGGCGTTGGAGCCTTCGGCTTGGAAATGTTGGATGCCCTACGGGCGTTAGACAATGTTGGACGTTTCGCTGTTGGAAGATGTTGGATGCCCTACGGGCGTTGGAGCCTTCGGCTTCAGGTTGTGTCTGTTATTTATGTTGCAACCTTGCATGGTTTTAAAAATTAAACGGCGCAGCTTCCAACAGCCTCAGCCTCCAACAGCGAAGCTGTCCAACGGCTTTGGCTGTCCAACGGCGAAGCCCTCCAACAGCGCCAGCGTCCAACAGCGTAGCCTTTCCTAATTTCGCTTCCCGTGCTTCTTTCCGTCATCATCGTCAGCTATAACGTCCGGCATTTTCTGGATTTGTGTCTGCATTCGGTTTTGCGCGCGGCAGAAGGGCTTTCAGTGGAAGTGATTGTGGTGGACAATGCCTCTGCGGATGACAGTGTGGCGTGGGTGCGGGCGCATTTTCCGGAAATAAAAGTCATTGCCAATACCGGAAATGCCGGCTTTTCGAAGGCCAACAATCAGGGCGTGGCGGTGGCGCGGGGGAAATACATCCTGTTTCTGAACCCCGACACGGTGATGCCGGAAGATTTTTTCCGGAAAACGCTGGCCTATATGGAAGCCCATCCGCAGGCCGGTGCGCTTGGGCCGCGCCTCATCGACGGCAAGGGGCAGTTTGCGCCCGACTCCAAGAAAGGCTTTCCCAGTTTTGGCATTGCCCTTTTCAAGACCATTGGTTTGAATCGGTTTTTTCCGAAATCGCGGCTCTTCAACGGCTATTATGCCCCGCACATCGGCGAGTATGAAACGGCGGCGGCGGAGGTGCTTTCGGGCTGTTGTATGCTGGTGCGGCGCGAGGCGATGGAGCAGGTGGGCGGTGCCTTCGACGAGCGTTTTTTTATGTACTGCGAAGATGTGGATCTGAACTATCGCATCGCGCAGGGCGGCTGGCAGAACGTCTATTTTCCGGAAACCAATCTCATCCATTATAAGGGCGAGAGCACCCGCAAGGCCACGCTTTCCTACATCCGGATTTTCAACGAGGCGCTGGCAGCGTTTGTGCGCAAGCATTACAGCAAAGGCTCGGCGCGGGTATTTATTTTTCTGCTCCATATCGGCATTGCCGTTCGGGCCGTTTTGGGGGTGTTGAAGGCACTTTTCAAGCGGTTGAAGCTGCCCCTGCTCGATGTGGGCATTCTGCTGCTCACGCTGGCGGCAGTGCAGGCTTTCTGGGTCAATTCCGTGAAAGGCATCGAGCCGGTGGATGCGCGGCTGCTGTGGCTGACGTATCCGGTGTATATCCTTACCTGGATTGGGTCTTTGTATCTGAATGGCGCTTACGACCCCACGTATAGGCCCCTGCGGGTGGTGCGCGGGATGTTGGTCGGCACGGTGATTGCGCTGGCTTTTTATGGATTGCTGCCGCCGGAGATGCGGTATTCGCGCGGCGTGGTGGTGCTGGGCGGCATCAGCGGCACGGTGGCGTTGCTGGCGGCGCACATTGTGCTGCAAAAGCTGGGTATTACCGGTCAGGTTCCCTATGATGCGGCGGCCCGCGAAGCGGTGATTGTGGGCAGTGGAAAAAGTGCTGCCGAGGCGCGCGGTGCTTTGCAAAAGATTGCCGGTGCGCCGCGCGTGGTGGGCCGGGTGGGCGTTGGCGAAAGCGCCCTTGCGCCGCTGTCTGATTTAGGCGGTCTGGTAGAGACGGCGGGCATTGGGGAAGTTATTTTCTGTGCTGCCGATGTGGGTTATGGCGAGATGTTCCGGGCGATGGCGGCGTGTGGCCCGCGCTATGATTACAAAATCTTTTTGCCGGGCCGGGCGGGTTTTGTTGGCTCCAATTCGAGTAGTACGGCAGGCGATCTTTATACTGCCGACTTGCGTTACAAGCTTTCCGATCCTTCGTTTCGGCGCAAGAAACGCACCTTTGACGGGGTGTCTGCGTTGGTGCTGCTGGTGTTGTTTCCGCTAACGTTTTGGTTGTTTCGTTCGCCGGGCGGCTGGCTGGGAGTTCTTTTCGCGATTCTTTCCGGAAATAAATCCTGGGTTGGTTATGGGGGCGGGGCGGCGGGGTTGCCGCGCTTGCGCGAGGGCATTTTGCCGCCGTGGCAGGTCGTGGAAGACTATGTGCCGTCGCAGGCGGTGGCCGCCACGCTCGATCGGCAATATGCGCTGAATTATGTGCCGGGGAAAGACCTGGCGTTGTTGGGGAAAAACCTCCGTTTCCTGCGCCGGAAAAAATATTTCTAAGCTTTTTTGGCAGAATGCCGGAATTGCCTATTTTTGCACTCCGCTTTTGAAAGAGAGCGGGTCTTAGTTTCCTCCTTAGCTCAGTTGGTTAGAGCANNGGGGAGCAAACACCGTTTCGACGGTGTTTTTTTATGCTTAGTATTTTGCAAGAAGCCTTTAAAATCAAGGGTTTTAGTTGTTTTGGTGTTGTTCGCCGTAAACAAAAAAGTAGTACCATTTTAATACCGGCTTTCTTCTATCTTCGGCAGTATGAACGCCGCCCCCATAACTTATAAGGTCATCTTTGACCGCAAGAAAGAAACCGCCAAAGGCAAGGAAAAAGGATTAGTGCAAATCCAGGCCTACAAAGGGAAACAGATTTATTTTTCCACCGGCATCTACCTAAAGCCGGAAGAATGGAACGAAAAGAAGGCCGAAGTAAAGAGCCATTCCGACCGGCATACCCTGAACCTGCAAATTCAGGAGATTTTACGGCAGCTTAAAGCCCAGGAACAAACAGGACGACAAAAGAACCCGGACTACAGCGCCGAAGACTTAAAGAGGGATTACAAGCAGCAGGAAAAGGCTTTTACACATTTTACCCCCTTTGCCTTAGAGCAGTTGGAAAGGGACCGGGCAAAGCCCAACGGCATCAAGCTACATACTTACCTCAACCGGCAGCAGATGATTAACAGCTTCGGCGAATTTGCCGCAGGCCGCGACCGTTTGGGAGCCATAGATTACGCGCTACTGGACGACTATTTTAAGCGCCACCTACCCGCCGAATTTGTAAGGCGCTACCCCAATAATAAAAACAAGACGATAGCGCCCGGAACGCTTCTAAAGCACTTGAAAACCCTCAAACAATACGAGGGCGAAGCCGTAAGAAGAGAGCTATTAAGACCAGAGCAGGCCGCATTTGCCGACTACAACCGGAGAGGGAAAAACATTAAAGACAATCCGACGGAACGCGCATGGCTTGACCCGGAAGAATTGGCGCAAATGGAGGCCTGCACCCTTCCCGAAGAACTAATTTGGGTACGTGATTTTTATCTTTTTATGTGTTACACCGGCCTACGATTTTCAGACGCGGCCAGCATCACTAAAGACCATTTTAAGACGAGAAAAGAGGGTTTGGAATTGACCGTTAGAGCCGGAAAAACCGGAAAGAAAATAGCCTTTCCCCTTTGGCTTCTTTTCCCAAGCCAAGACGGCCAGCCGGAGAGCCGCCCGGAAAGGCTCATAAAAAAGTACTGGAAGGCCAATGGAAAGCCCTTTTTTGAGACCAGTAACCAAAACGCAAACCGCCTATTAAAGACTGTAGCCGAGGCCGCAGGCATTACCGGGAAAAATCTTACCAACCACACCGCCCGCCACACCTTCGCCAGCTTTTTAATTAACCGCGTGCCGATTACAGTTGTACGGGACTTGCTACAACACAGCAAGATAGATACTACAATGATTTACGCCCACCAGAGCCGGAGAACGATTGAGCAGCATTTGCAGGAAATTGATTGGGGCTAATTTTTAGCCCCTTTTTGGGGTTTGGCTTCTTCCTTTGCAGCCGCCTTTTTCATTGCCTTATGCACGGCTTTTGCTTCTTCGGAGCCGTGTTTATTTATCAGGCGGTCGGCTGAATAATTAGGGTCAATTTGCGCCAGTCCGCCCACTTGCTCATTAATAATTTCCGTTACTGTTTCATACAAATAGGCAAAATAACTTTCTACCTCATCAATACTTTCAAAGTCTTCTTTTTTGGCTTTTTTGAAGATGTTAGCCAGGTCGGCCAGGTGTGCCATTCCTTGAGCGGTAAGCCTTACAGCCTGATATAATGCCCGCTCATTTTTTTCGGCTTCTTTGGCCGGTTCTTCCCCAAAAAGCACAGAAACCGGCACTTCTAAAGCCTTTGCTATCAACGCCAGCGTATCGGAGCGAAAAACACCGCTATCAAGCATTTTAGATAAGCCCGGACGGGTTACACCCACTTTTTCAGCTAACCAGGTTAAAGACCTGCTTTTATCGTCAAGAAGACTTCTAATGTTTACTGAAATTTCCATTTCGGTAAAAATACACGTCAATTTTGACGCGTTAGTTTCTTTTTTGGAAATTGTAGTTTACGTTTGCCGAAACTTGATTTTAAATACCATGAAAACAACAACAGCCCGCGCACCACACCGCGCCCCGAAACAAACGCCAGATTTGGCCGCTATTCTTTTGCGTATTGAGCGCAAAGTGGACAGCCTGAAAGCCCTTCAAACCGCCGAGAACAAGGAGTATTTAACCACCCTTGAAGCCTGCCAGTATTTGGGTTGTACCCGCGCCCTCATCTACCAGCTTCAAAAATCCGGACGGATTACCAAGCTCAAAAAGGACAACGGCCGCACCTATTACCGCCAGGACGAATTAAAGGCCTACATAGAGCGCAACGGAGAGACAGTGGCCACCACAAGCGGAAACGACTATGAAACAGAAAGCCAGTACGACAGCGCCCAGGCTTAAAAAATCCTTCACCCCTTCAAATCTTAAAAAGATGCGCAGCACAAAAACCAGCACCCCCGGCGTTTATCAGGCTTTCGGTAATTGCTATCTGAACGAGGGAAAAACCCTTGAGGCAGTAGGTAATTTTTACCTGCATTTTGGAAATAATACCGTTGTAGAAACCCTGTTTGCGGTGCAACGGATTTATTCCCATTTTCAGGAAACCGGCGAGGAAATCCCCAAAGAAACCGAGTTTTTGTTATCGGCAATTAGCGAGTTCGCCCGCGACCTGAACGAAGCAGCCGTAAACCCAAACGGAGCCGCAAAAGCCTAAAAACAGCCTATTAAAAAAGGCGTAACGGTAGCAACCCCGTTACGCCTTTACACCTTAAAAGAAAGCGCAGGCTTTCAAGACGAAATAGATATGCAAAACTACAAAGAAGATATTTTAAAACAGACTACCGAAGCCGATATTTTCCGGCATTACGTGCCAGGCTTTAAGGGACAGCCAGGCAGCTTTATAAATCCGCTCAAACCGGACGAGAAACACCCCAGCTTAAGCCTTTACCAACACGAAGACGGCAAAGGGTTAAGGTTTGATGCTAAAAATACCGGCCACCAGGGCGACGCTTTCCAGTTGGTAGCCGACCTGAAAAACATTGACAGCAAAAAAGATTTTACCGCCGTTTGCGAAGCCATAGCCCAAGATATGAATTTAGCCTTACCAGAGCCAGCCGCCACCGTTGAAAAAATTTGGGAAGCAAAAGTTTTCCCGGAAATTCAGGACGACGGAAAAAGATATTTCAGCCAATGGGGAATAACGCCCGAAGTTTTGAGCCGGTACGGTGTGGAGCAGGTAGCGCGTTTAATCAACGGTGAAAAAGATTTTGATTATAAAAAATTGGGTTGGCCTGCATTCCGCTACAAAGCCGGGAAGCGTGAAAAAATCCGTTTACCTCATAAGGTAAATGGATGGGTACAGAACAGCGCAAAAGAGCCGTATTTATTCGGCTATGCCCAAGTTCCCGAAGAAGCGGAAGCACTTATTTTGTGCGAAGGGGAAAAGGACGTTTTAGCATTGGCCGCAAAGGGCTTTTCTGCCGTTACGGTAGGCAGCGCCACCGATAAAGTAACGCCCGCGCATTTGGAGCGCATACGGGCCAAAAATTGCCCGGTTTTCATTTGTTACGATACCGACGCACCCGGACGAAAGGCGGCCGCTGAAATTGCCGGAAAAACCGGCTTCCCGGTAATTGAACTTCCGGAAATACCAGGCGGCAAAGACATTTCCGACTATTTCGCAGCCGGCCACACCGCCGCCGAGTTTTCGGCCCTGATGGAGAGCGCAGAAAATAGGGCAGGGGAAAAGAAAAAATCCGGTGTTTCCGGCCCGGTTGCTCATGGAGCCGCCGCCAATGGACGACCGGTGCAGCCCGAAACCGGGAAAAAAGCCCAGGACGATAAAACCCCGGAGGGAAGCGCGAAGGGAGCCGCAACGGCTTACCAGGTAGCACAGCTTTACGAAATCCTAACCGACCGCAACGGCAAGCCCGCAGGCATCAAACCGAAGGCAAATAAATTGCTGGAGCTTTTGCAGCGTTGGGGATATGCCCGGTACGACACCGCCACGGCCCCGCAGCTTATCCACCGTAAAGACAACGTAATTCGGCCCGTTTCCGGCATTGAAATAGCGGACGCGTTTTTTTCATGGCTCAAAACCGCACCGGCCCAAATCGGTGATTTTCCGCTTGAAAAAATCCTGAATAAATTTTTAGACGGCCAGGACACTTATTTTTCAGAAAAGCGGCTTTACCGGCTTGAAGCCGCGCCGGTTGAGTTTTGCCGGGATAGCCGGAAGGAAACCTTTTTCTACTTTGAAAACGGCTTTGTAAGGTGTACGGAAAAAACATGGAGCCTGCATCGTTATAGCGAGATGAAAGGGTGTATTTGGGAAAGCCAAATCATAGGAAGGAAGCGCGAAGGAAACCACGTAACACCCGGACGAAAGGTAAACGTATTAGCGCCGCCAGCGGAGCCGTACCGGCAAGGCATAGTAGCGCAATTTCTTTATAACGTTTGCGGCCAGGATAGCAAACGCTTTATAGAGCTTGCAACCCTATTAGGGTATCTGATGCACGACTATTTTGAAGGCAATTTATTTGCCGTATTACTAACTGATAGCAGCCTTGAAAACGGCGATAACGGACGCACCGGTAAAAGCCTGATAGCAAAACTTTTAGCCGCGATGAAGCCAGCGGCAAACATAGACGCTAAAGGCTTTCGGGCTGAAAATAAATTTATGTTTCAGGAAGTGCCGCGAAATGCTCAATTTGTCGTTTTAAACGACCTGCCGAAGCGTTGGGATTTAGAGCCGCTTTTTAACGCAATTACCGAAGGGATAACGGTAGAAAAGAAGAACCAAGAGCCTTTTACTATACCGGCAAAAATCCTCTTAACAACCAATTCTCCAATAAGGGTAGAAGGAGCCAGCGCCCGCGCCCGGATACGGGAAGCCGAACTTTCCGACCATTACAGCGACCGCCATACCGTAGCCGATGACTTCCCAGGAAAATATTTTCTTTCCCAAAATGAAGAGCAGTTTAGCGCCCAGGATTGGGACGAGTATTTTAATCTAATATTCTATTGCTGTAACGCTTATTTACAGTTTGGCGTATTGGAGCCGGAACAGATAAACCTAAACCGGCGCAAGCTCATAGCCCAAACGCCCGAAGGGTTCCCGGATTGGGTGGAGTACCAAATAGAGCAGGGGAAAATAAAAAATGGGGATTGGAAGAACCCCAACGACCTACACCACGAATTTTTAGAAGCCTATCCAGAACACAAACAGTCCCGCAAATGGAGTACGCCCAAATTTTTCCGGCAAGCACTCATAGACTTTAAAAACCTAAGCGAACACTTTACGCCCCACGACAAAGACAACCATGAAAAGAAAAATAACGGTGTGCGGCCCATACTGTTTTTAATCAAAGAGAAAGCGGATTAAGTCCGCTTTTTTTATTTGCCCTTTTTGCTAAAGTACCCCTTCCCTACTTTGTCTTAAATTATCTGCCCGTTAGCCCGTTACAAAATAAGTAAAAATATATAAAGAGTGAAACCCAATAAAATAAAGGATTTATGTGTGATATAAATTACAGATATAACGGGCAGTGAACAAAATTTTTACTGCCCGCTCACTGCCCGTTAGCCCGTCTGCCCGTACGGGCAGTAAACGGGCAGTAAAAAACGACCTCACTGCCCGTTATAAACCATTGATAGATAAGGCTTTAACCCCTCAACGGGCAAACGGGCAGTGAAAAGGGCAGTTAGTTATTACCCCACCCCGGTGTAAAAACCAAATAGCCGAAACCCCCGGAAATTTTTCTTTTCCCCTGCCTAATTTTTACCCCCTTTCCAATCCCCCGGACGACAGCGGCCAGCCCAGCGACCGGGAGCCAATAAAAAATATTTTTCCGCCTTTTTGCACTTTCCGAAAAAGGCTGCAAAATTTCCGGAAAACACCCCTAAAAACCGGCAAAAACCACGGGAAACCGAGCGGAAAAATCCCGGAAAACAGTAGGGAAACCCCGGAAAACCAAGCGAAAAAGCACCGAAAAAGCCCAAAAAACCCGGTTTTTGCCGGTTTTCAAGGGTAAACACCCTTTTACCAGGGTTTTTCCGGCCCTATTCCGGAAAACGCAAAAAACCCGGCAAGAAACGCCCGCAAAAAGCCCGCACTTTTAGCGCCTTATTTCGGCATTTGGAAAGCGGTTTTTTCCGGAAATACAAAGCGGCCACCAGACCCAAAACCGGAGCCGGGAAAGCAGCGGCGCAACTTCTTTTTAAACCCGGTAACTTTGAGTTTATGAAAATTCCGGTTCAATACGTAAGCGATGCCCAGGGAAACCCGCAGGCGGTTTTATTGCCTTTGAGTGAATGGGAGCGGATATTAAACAAGCTCAAGAAATACGAGCAAACCTTAAAAATCCGCAGCGACCTGAAAGAAGCCTTTGAGGAGGTAAAAGCCATGAAAAGCGGACGCATCCCGGAACAGACCCTAAGCGACTTTCTGAATGAGCTTTAGCGTTATAGCTTCTCCACGGTTCAGGAAAGAGGCAAAGCGCCTTTCTAAAAAGTACCCTTCTATCAAGGAAGAATTAGCCGACCTCAATGGCATTTTAGCCGAGGCCCCGGAAACCGGAACGCCTTTGGGAAACAATACCTATAAAATCCGCATTGCCATCAAAAGCAAGGGCAAAGGCAAAAGCGGCGGCGGACGGGTTATTACCTATTTTTTGCAGGAAAACGGCAAAGTGTATCTACTGACTATTTACGATAAATCCGAGCTGGACAGCATAGACGACAACACCCTAAAAAGGGAAATCCAGGCCATAAAGGGAGGCGTATAAAATCCGAAAAAAGCGCCGGGAATCATGTTTATCTTTTGTTTTGCAATTTGTGGGTATATTTGGGTATATCTATTTCACCCTTAAATACTTATGTATGCAAGAAACAACAAAATTGCAAACGAATGACGGTAACAAGGTAACAACTACCTTCAAATGCAGCCCCGCCACCAGGGCGCAGCTACTTACAAAAGCCGCCCAGCTTGATATAACCCTTTTCGCCCTTTGCGAGGATTATATTATAGCCGGTTTGAGCGCCATTAATAAGCCGGAGCAGCCCGCAGCGCCACCCGCTGAAAAGCCGGAACGCACTTTGACCGACACGGATTTAAAGCTCATTCACAGCGAAGTAGAGCAGGCTATTTTAAATTACGAAGCCAGCGCCCAGGACGACGACGAAGCCGACGAAGAAGCGCCGCAGCCCGCAACCGGTACGCCCGTTTTGGCCCTTAGCCTTACACCGGCCCAGCGCCAGGTAATTGACCAGGTGAACGAGTTCCGGAAATCCAAAAACATTCCCGCACTGGAGGACAGCGCCGCCGAAGTATTGACCGGTTACGCCCAGACGAAGCACAATAATTTTGAGTTTAAAGAGGCCCACGGCTTGAGCATGACGGCTTTTAAAAAAGCACTCAACGCCCAGGACGAGAAAACCGCTTAAAAATGCAGTTCCAATATTTAAGAATCGGACGGGCAAAAATGCCGTTGTTGGTTGCAGGTTTCTTTTTTATAGCGTTCTATCTGATTTTAAAACGCATCCAGAGAGAGCGGCCAGAAGGCAGCAGCGAGCCAAACACCAACGCAGACGGAAATTATAGCTATAACGGCACAGGGCGGCCCGAAACGCCCAATTTTAAAGCCGTTTCCTTTGACTGTAAAGACGGCACGAGAGTACCCGCGAGCTATTACGGCAACCTTCATTTTCTGATGCAGCAGCTTGAAATTTTGCGTGTTCATTTAAAAACACCCATTAACATCAACAGCGGATACCGCACACCAGCCTATAACGCCCGTTTGAACGGCAGTGCAACGAACAGCCAGCACCTTGTAGGGAAGGCCGCAGACATTACCGCGATAGGGTACAGCCCGGCCACTATTCACCGGAAAATTGAAGAACTGATTTCAAAGGGTCAGCTTCATAACGGCGGATTAGGTTTGTACGGCAGCTTTGTTCATTACGATGTAAGGCAAGCGCCCGCCCGATGGAACGGTTAAAACCAACAGCCTGAAACACGCAAAAATATTCCGCTATCTTCTCACCGCTTTTCTCATGGCGGCCTATGTTTGGCAGCTTTGGCGGCAATGCAAAAGAGGTGAAAGCACGGGAAAAACCCAAAATTTTTAGTACCGAGGTAATACCGGACGCATACCGGCAACAGCACAAGGCCTTTATTTACAAGGGTTTGCGCTGTTTTTGTTCGAGTCCAACAGGGGAGCAAACACCGTTTCGACGGTGTTTTTTTATGCTTAGTATTTTGCAAGAAGCCTTTAAAATCAAGGGTTTTATACCAAATGGGCAGCTAAAATGAACGCCGCAATTCGGCTCTTCGGCTCCCCCTCTTCCGCCAGAGGCGGAGGCCGGGGGTGAGGCTAACGATGCCTGATTTAGCTGTCTAAATGGTATGATTCCCTTCGTTTTGTCATTTCGCAGCGCCCAGCCAGCACACGTCATTGCGGATACGCAATCAGGTTCAGCGCAGGCTACGCCTGCGCCGCTGAAAAGCGATAACCCGCAATCTCTCCCTTGTTTGTGGTGTGGTCTCTTCCGGATGACCTAAATGCGGGATTCGCGCTGCTGGAGCAATCTGTGGATGGCATCGAGCGTCTCGCGAAGTTGTCGGCGTTCATCGGCGGTCTCGGTGCTGCTGAGGCGCTCCGATTCGTAGGTCTCGATGGCGCGGATGCGGTCAATTTTTTCCAGCGTAAAGCGTTGCAGGTCGTCGAGGGCGCTTTGCAGTGTGCGGTTTACGTCCACCACGCTATTGGCCAGCACCTGCCGGCTTTCGTCGAGTTGCCGGTAGTGGCTTTGCAGGAAGGCCATCAGTTGCCGGTTTTCGGCGGTGGCGGCAAGGGCGCGTCCCGCCAGGTCTTCGATGGTGCCGGTGCGGGTCAGAAACACGTTCATCTGCTCCACGCTTTTTTGCAAATTTTGCAGCAGCCCGTCCACCTGTGTCAGATACGTGTTAAAACCGCTGAGCAGGCCGGTAGATTTCCGGAGTTCCTGCAAAACGCTCACATTCGCACCCGAAATCGCCACCAAGTCTGCATTCCGGAGGGAATCGAGCAGTTGGGATTGGGCCAAAAGAGCATCATAGTTGCGGGCGAGCAGGCCGTCGAGGCGCGAGAGATTGGCGCTGAAATCCTGCCCAAACCGCTGCATCTGGTTTTGCAGACTGCGCAGGGTTCCTTCCGGCGCGGGGTTGAGCAGCGGCAGCAGCCCGGTTTGCAAAAAGGTATAAAACGCCTCGCGCCGCCGGCTATTTTCCGGAAAAGCCGATTGATAGAAAGCCCCGCGCAACAACTGCCCAAGCAGCAGCCCCACGAAGAGGGGAAGCAGCAGGTAGTGCGCCGTATGCAGCAGCTTTTCCAGAATCACCCCGATGGGCATTCCGGCCTGCATATAGAAAAAGAAACCGGCCATAGCGAACACCCCCAATATTCCCGCCTGAAGCGGTGCGGCAAGGGAAGAGCGGATTTTCTCCCGCAGCGTTTCGGAGTGCCGTTCGGCAATGCCTTCCAGCATCGGGTATTCCAGAGTAGCGACGCTGTTGCGCAGCAGATAAGCATTCATCGCATAGACCATTTGCGTGAATGCCTTCGAGGGGTTGGAAACGCCTATGAGCGCCACCGGCACCATGCGCTCCGGCGTGCCGTTCAGATTCATCACGCCCGCCTCGGCGCCGATGGGGATATTAAACTTGTCAATATCGGTGAGCAGCGTGTCGGTTGGCGTGCGCTCGATGGCGGTAGCCAGGATGCGATAGCGCGAAACGCCCAGTTGTTTCGGGTCGGGGAAAAGCTCCCGAAAGCTGCCAATGGCTTGCCGCTTTTGGAGGTAGGCAAAGACCTGCGCCAGCAGGATGAGGCTGAGGAGAAAAAGCATAGCAGGTTCGGAAGTTCCGGAATGGATGGGTTATACCGTTTTTAATTGGGTAGCCGCACATGGCACGAACCCACATAATGGAGATGGTGGGTCAAGGCTTGTGCTGAACTTGATTCAGTGCCGCCATGACGGATAACGTACGAAAGAAATTACAGGAGCTTATACCGTTAAGTAGGTTGTCAGAATTAGTTT
>DDEO01000031.1:45443-63247 GCA_002336725.1 Bacteroidetes bacterium UBA1952
ACTAATTTCAGGGAGCTACTTAGCTGTCCTAAAACGGTATTAGATGCAAACGCCCGACGCTTCAGGCCGCACAAAAAGCGAATCATTTCCGGAAATTTCCGGAAAAGTACGCCCCCAAACTGCCCCGCCGCTACACGAACTTAATGGCAATTTTGTCCTTCACCACCCACGCTTCTTTGTCCAGAACGGCGCGGCCCGGCGTTTGCTCAAAGCGGAAGCGGTTATTTTGCGGCAGGTTGCCAAAGGTGCAGGCGGGCAGTAGTTCCAGGTCGCGGAAGGCTTGTGCGTTGCCCATATCCGTCTCGCTGCCGGCAAAGCGGATGCGGGCTTCACCGGGCTTTGCGGGTTGCACCTCAAATTCATACAGACAGCCACTGGGTTGCATCTTTTTGGCGCCTGCCGGAAAACTGCCGTCTGCCGCCGGAACGGTCATGTAGAAAATTTCCGGTTGGGGCGGCGCTGGTTTGGGCGGGGCGGCAGGAGCCGTTTCGACAGGGGTATTTTCCGGAATTTCTGCGGGCTGCTGCGCTTCTGTTTCCGGAATTGATGTCGGCGCATTCGTTTCCGGAACAACTGGCAGTTCCCTGTCCGAAGAAGCATCGCCGCCTGCATTCTGGCCAACTCCGTGTTGGCGTTGGAGCTTACTCCAACTGGAAGGATGCCCCGCAGGCCGTCGCGAGGCGCGGGCCGACGACTGCCCGGTTTTGCTTTTTCGGTTTCCCCAACTGCGGTCGCCCGAATGCCGTTTGCCTTTTTTGCGGCTTACCCATACCAGAAAGCATATCAGCCCACCTACCACTACCACCAAGGCAATGATAAACCCGATATTTACGTTTCCTTCGGGCAGCGTTGGCGCATCAGCGGCCTGCTTATAGACTCCCTTTTTAATTCTCCCCTGCGCCCAGGCAGCCTTAAAGGCAAACAAGGTCGGCAATAGAGCGCATATATATTTTTTCATTTATATTGACTTTTGAGAAATCTGATAGGCCAGCTCGTGCAGCATCGGAATCAAAGGCAGGAAAAACAGCGTTTCGTGCAGCTCTTCGCCCGGCTCGGTAGTGCCTTCTTTTTGCTTCCGGTTGATGCCTTCTTCCAGATAAGTAGGCAGTTTTCCCTGCACCGCTGCGAGGTAATCTATATAAACCGACATATCGGCCCCAAAGACATCCCGGAATTTCAGCTGCTGATTCCACGCCTGAAACAGGTTGAGAAACTGAAGCGTTTCGGCGGCGGCGCTTTGCTGTATGGCGCGCTCGTTCAGGTCGGCATATTTCAGCGTCTGGCCGGGAGCCACAGCCGCCCCGGCGGTGCTGAGAATGCTGCGGGAAACATCCGTGATAATGCCTTCGCCTGCCCGATAGAGGCCGCCCCGAGCCGTTACTTCTTTGGGGTTTTCGGCCCGTCGCAACTCCAGGCCGGAGATGGCCGTTCCATAAACGGTTGAGAAAATGAGATTGACAAACAAAGCCAGATTCCGGAACTGCGGATGCAGGCTCTCGTCGAGGATATCGAGGAAGCGGGAGCCGGAACCACTGAAGGTGATGCGCTGCGGATGCTCGTAGCCCTGGCTTTTCATCCAGCTTGCGGTGTGATAAATAAGGGCCGCAAAGGCCAGCAGCGGAACCACTTTGAGCTGGGCGTGTTCCTGCAAAAAACGCGTGAGACTCACGCCAAGATGCTGGTATTCCGGATGCCTTTGAAGGGTAAACAGAAAGGAGATGACATCATCGGAAGACTGTTTTTTCTTCAGCGAATCATAGATAGCCGGGAAAGGCCCCTGAAGGTTTGGGTCGTCGAGCACCCGCCGGAGCTGCGCATTTTCAAAAGCCTGAACGAAGCCGTTGTCTTTGGCGCTGCCGCCATAACCATCCCCGAAAATGGCGTTGCCCGCAAAGCGGAAAGAAGTGCTGTCCATCGGATTTTCGCCTTTGAAAAGCACAATATCCGTGGTGCCGCCGCCAATATCGATGTTGATAGACTGGCTGTTGCCCACTATCAATCCGCTGTTTTTGTAATCATAGAACGGCGCGACCGATTCGGAGAGATTTTCCAGCCGCGTCTTGGGCGAGAGGTATTTCCGGACGGTTTCGCCCCAGATGCTTTCCAGCCGCCCGCGCTCCGCAACGGTCATGCTCGAAGGATAAAACCACACGATACGGGCCGTATCCACGCTGCCGCCGTTGAGCAGAATTTTGTTCCGAATCAGCATCACCACTTCTTCGATAAAGGTGCCGATGCGGGTGCGGCTGCGTCCGCCGGGGTCGTTCTTTGCCCATTTCAGGTTGGTGATGGATTCCTGATAAATAGAGGTGTCGCGCAGTTCGTAGGTAAAGGAGATGTTGTTTCCGGCGAGTGCCCGCGCGGTGTCTGTGCGGCCAATGCGCAGACTTTCGGCCAGCACGGTGCGGTGCGGGAAATGATACCCGGCGTTGCCGATGACTTCCGGCAGCAAATCCGACTCGTGTACTTTGAGCAACACCGCGAAGCCGCGCCGCGCCTGCGCCAGCCGGTTAAAGTTGGCGGGGTCGTCCACGTGCAGCAGGCCGAGCTGCCGGTCCTGTCCGCCCATCGTCAGCGATTGCGGCGCGGTATTGCCGGCAGTATTATAGGCCACATAAGTATTGGTGGTGCCAAAATCCACGGCAAACGTAAACGGTTGCAGGCCTTCCTGCACCTTGCGGAGCCGGGGTATCAAAAGCCCCGAAGCCGGCAGGTTGCTCGACACTTCTATCAGGTCAAATTCCCGATTCAGCGCATAAATATCGGTGCTGAAATATCCCTCGCTCTTGTCTTGCTTGCGCTGCACCGCCTCTGCCGCCACTTCCGAAACCGATGCGTCGTCTTTGAAAAATTTCAGCCCGTAGCGCAGGTGTTGGTTGTGCAGTTCCTTATCAGCATCGGCGAGGAGGATGCGGTAATTCGCGCCGGTGTCGTTGCCGGTTTTCAGAAACGGATAGACGGCCACCGTAACGGCGTGTTCGCTCACCACGCCTTTGTTTTCGATGGCAGAAGGCTCCAGTGGCACTTCCAGCGACTGGCTCACTTTATAGGTGCGCTTCAGTTCGATAAAATGCCCCTTCTGCACCGGCAGGCGCAGCGCCACATCCACCGAACCGGCCACGCCTTTTTTCATCTCAAACATTTTGACACCCGTTCCGGGAACCACGCCCTGAATGTCTTCGGCGGAGAAATACCGGAAAACCTCCTTTTTGAGCGGCAGTATATAGCCGGTTTCTTCGTTGAGATGGCCGTTAAAAAACAGGCTACCGTCGGTCGAAAAGGGCAGGCGTAGCAGATAATCTTCCAGAAAATCCGACACCGTGAGGTATGGATGCACCACCTGTTCCATGCCCGGCAGGCGGCGATTTTCCAGTGGGTTGGGGTCGGCGGTGGGCACACGCGTCTCGGCGCTCCACGGGCCGCCCACATAGTTGAGCGGCTTCGGAAACGAATAGGCGGGCAAAACGAGCGGCATTTTTCCGGAAATCGCCTTGCCGGTTCCCGGTTTCAGGGTAAAATCGCTGCCGGCAATCTGCTCTTCCAGCCCCGCGATGCCCCGGAGTGGATAGCTCAGGATTTCGGGATGGCTGCCGGCACCGGTCGTGGCGATGTCAATATTGGTATAAGCCTCGGCGTAGCTGCCCTCGTTCAGCGCCCGCACTTTTTGCTGAAGCACTTCGGGCAGTCGGGTGAAGATGGTGTTGTTGAGGT
Source organism: Bacteroidetes bacterium UBA1952 (assembly GCA_002336725.1). Taxonomy (GTDB): domain Bacteria; phylum Bacteroidota; class Bacteroidia; order Chitinophagales; family Chitinophagaceae; genus UBA1952. Next base: position 49,155 of record DDEO01000031.1, read on the forward strand.
ATTCGTTTACTTCCGGAAATTTCTGGTTGAAACCACGAATAGACTCCCGGAGTGCAAAGACATAGAGGATAAAATCCTCGCTGCGACGATTCAGCGCACGCGGCGGGCCGGCAAAAGCCTTGCGGTCGCCGAGGCTGATATTTACAAACGAGAGGTCGTTGCCAGAAGAAAACGTGAGCGTGGCCGGCGAAGTGCCCCCGATGATATTGAGCGGGTGCGGCCCGTTGGCGTAGTTGAGCAGATACAACTGCTGCAGTTCGTTGAAATTATAGGCCTGTGCATCCTGCTGTAGGAACATACGGAGCGTCTGTCCGAAGAGGCGTTGCGGGGCGCTTGCCTGCGTGCCGAGGAGTTGGCCCAGGTCGCTGTAAGGGTCAATAGTAAGTTCATTGCCCTGCATCCGGATGCCGCTGTTCCAGGGGATGATTTCCACCGTGTTGCCGAGCAGGGGTGCCTGAAAGAAAAGCTCCAGTACATCGAGGCAGTCGGAGACCACTTTATGATAGATGGTAGTTCCGTCGGGCTGCCCCAGGGTATTGACCTGCCGGTAGGCGTTGGTAGCAATATCAATGCGGGCGAAGGGCGTTGGGATGGCCGTGATTTCGTGGCTCACCTTCGCGCCGGCAGGGTCCGGGATGGTGTTGATATGCACGTTTTGGATAGCCATCGTTTCCTGCCAGTCTTCTACCGTTTCGGAGCCGTTGTTGTGCAGGCGGAAAATTTTGTTCATTGGAATACAGGGAAACTTTTCGGGCAGGAAACAGGAAAGGGCCACTTGGGTAGCAGGCCCGGTGCGCATCCAAAATGTGCGATTCAGCCGGGTAAAGTAAAAGAAAAATATCTGAATGGAAGGCGTGAGTGGGTGTATGGCCAATTACACAGATGGAGCATCAACCGCTTACCGGGATGAGATAACAACGGCTTTTTCTCTACGCCTCTGCGTCTCTGCGAAAAACGCCCGGCCTGCGNNGATGGCTATCAAATACCCTTTTTCTCTGCGCCTCTGCGTCTCTGCGAGATTTTGCCGGAGAGGCAAGCTGTCATGCACCCTGACGGTTTACGTACGCGGCAAATTATATATAGCCAATTATTTTTAAACGCCACAACCATCCACCGCCGCCAATGTCCACGCAAACACACAAAAATGCCGGAAGCCTCCCCAGACTTCCGGCATAGTACTTTTCCTCACCCAACTTTTAACGGTGTACCAATAAAGACAGCGAAGCGCATAAAAGGGGTTGGGCAGCAGGATATATTTTTATTAAAATAAAAAAAGAAATACCCCGCTCCAGCCCAAAGGCTACGCTGCCCCATTTTGCAGCACGAAATCAATCGCGCGGGGATAGTAGAAATGCTCCAGTTGCAACACCCGCGCAGCGAGTGTTTCGGCGGTGTCGCCGGGCTGCACGGGGCAGCGTGCCTGAAGCAAGACGGCACCTTCGTCGTAATGGGCGTTTACGCGGTGAATGGTGATGCCCGTTTCCGGGTCTCCGGCGGCGAGTACGGCGCTGTGAACGTGCTGCCCCCACATTCCTTTGCCGCCATGGCGCGGGAGCAGGGCAGGGTGGATGTTGAGGATTTTTTCCGGAAATGCGGCTAATAATGATTCCGGAATTTTGCGCAAAAAGCCCGCCAAAACGATTAAAGAAGGCTGTAAATCAGCGAGTTGCTTCCCGAACTGCGGCGAGGCCATAGCGGCATCATTGGCCACGAGCGTCGGAATGCCTTTCTCGGCGGCCATCTCCAGTACGCCCAGTCCGGCCTTGTTGGCCACAATCAGTCCCACACGCGCCGTGCCGGTTTTTTCAAAATAATTTATGATAGAAAGGGCGTTGGAACCCCGGCCGGAAGCAAAAACAACGAGCGTGTGCATAGGGCGCAAAGGTAGATTTTCCGGAATATGGAAGGGGCATTTCCGGTCTTGCGGTTTCGGGGCTTTGCTTTCCTATCGGCTGTATGACCCATTGCACAGACGGAGCATCAGCCGCTTACTGCGCTGAAATAGCAGCGGCTTTTTCTCTGCGCCGCTGCGTCTCTGCGAGATTTTGCCGGAGAGGCAATCTGTCATGCACCATTCCTATCCAGCGGCGAAGCTGTCCAACCCAACCCGCAGTATCTTTGTTAATCGTTTTTTACTGATACTGATGCTGCAAAAACTGGATATCCGCAACTATGCCATCATCGAATCGCTGACGCTGGAGCCGGATGCCCACCTCAACACCGTAACCGGCGAAACCGGCGCGGGAAAGTCAATCATCCTCGGTGCGCTGTCCCTTATCCTGGGCGAACGCGCCGATACTTCCATGCTCATCTACAAAGATCGCAAATGCAGCATCGAAGCCGTTTTTGATGCCGCCGGAAACGAGGCATTTTCCGAAGCTTTACGCACTGCCGAACTCGATGAAGAACCCGACGGCAAGTGCATCATCCGCCGCGAAATCTCGGCTACCGGCAAGAGCCGCGCTTTTGTAAATGACACGCCCGTAACGCTGTCTGTTCTCCACGACCTGACATCGCTGCTCGTGGATTTGCATCAGCAATTCGACCATCTGGCGCTGCAAAACGACCATTTCGCACTCGATGTTACCGATGCCATGGCAGGCGCTTTTCCGCTTCGTGCTGATTATCAGAAAGCCTGGCAACAATATCGCAAAGCAGTTGCGGCCCTTCAGGCGCTGGAACAGCAGCAAAACCAGTGGCAGAAGGAAGCCGACTATAAGCAGTTTCTATACGACGAATTGCACAGTGCCGCGTTCCGTCCGGGCGAGATTGAAGATGCCGATCAGCAGCTTCGCCAGGTGTCGCACACCGAAAGAATCCTGAGCGTTTTGCAAAGCAGTCTGTATGTCCTGGATGAAGGCGAACAACCGTTGTTGCAGGAATTTCGCCGCACGGCGCAGCAACTCAATGGTATTTCCGGAATTTTCCCCGCCGTAGATCCGATTGTGGAACGCATGAATACCGCATTCGTAGAACTGCGCGACCTGACCGACGAGCTGGCGCAACTGGAATCTACCCTGCCCCTCGACCCCGCCGAAGCCGCCCGCCTGCAGGAACGCTTCGACCTGGGCTATAAACTATTGAAAAAGCACGGCCTCGCTACCACCGAAGAACTGATGGCCCTGCATAACAGCCTGGAAAACGACCTGCAAGCCTCGCTGGACCTGAGCGACAATATCGAAAAGCGGCGCAAGGAAGCGGAAACGACCCGCGCTAAAATGTTGAAAGCGGGCGAAAAACTCACGGCTGGCCGGAAGAAAATTGCGCCCGAAATTTCCGGAAAAATCACCGAATTGCTCGGCCTTGTGGGGATGCCAAACGCGCTTTTTCAGATCCAGATAACGCCGCTCAAAGAAGCGCAGGCGCTGGGCATGGATGCCGTTGCACTGCTGCTCGATGCCAACAAATCCGGCAAGTTTGCACCGGTGCAAAAAGCGGCTTCCGGCGGCGAGATGGCCCGCATTATGCTGTGCATCAAAAGCCTGACGGCCCGCGCCATGCACCTGCCCACCCTTATTTTTGATGAAGTGGATACCGGCATTTCCGGCGAAGCGGCGCGGCAGGTAAGCCTTTTGCTCAAAGACCTCGCCGGCTATCATCAGGTACTCTGCATCACCCATCAGCCGCAGGTGGCCGCGCGGGGCGACCGCCATTATTTTGTATATAAAGAAGCCGACGGCGGCGAGCGCATCCAGACCAAAATCCGCGTGCTGGAACCGCAGGAGCGCGTCTCGGCTATTGCCCGCATGATTGGCGGCGAAGCGCCCAGCGCAGCAGCGTTGGAGAATGCGCGGGAGCTGGTGGAGAGCGTATAAAGCCCCACATTTGCTTCGTCTATGGCAGCGCCGCCACCACCAAACTTCCGAAGCGGCGCACCGGATGGCCGGCGGGTAACACACGGGCGGCATCTGCGGAATCGGCAACGAGGAAACGAGCGCCTTTGGAAATCTTATCGGCCACAAAAGCACCATCCGGCGCAGATGCAGTAAACGTCCAGCCCTGGCAGTTGAGATAATACAGATGGATAAAACGCGAGGCATCGGGGCCGGTGATAACAAGCGCATTTTCCGGAATTGCGGTGCGTAATGCGTCTTTATAACGGTAATAATCGGCGTTAAATCCCGGCTCGTTTAGATCCCAGCGGCTCTGTACCCGCAGCCAGGCCGTGAGCGGGCTTAATACCAGTCCGGCAACGGCCAGGCCCTGCAAAAGCATCCGCCATTTTCCGGAAAAAGGCAGCCGAAAGAGGGTTTTATAACCGGCCACCACCGCCAGCACGATGAAAGGCAGCAGCGGAAAAAGATAGTAGTCGTGTTCCTTGCCAATCATCCCAAGCTCATAAACAATATAAAGCAATGCCGCCACGAGCGCCGCAAGCAGGGCTTTTTTCTCTACTGACAGCGGACGTTTTCGCAACGCCCGTACACCGGCTACAGCGCCGACGATGAACGCCAAAACCGAGGCATAATTCACCATTAGTTCCGGCAGCGTAGAAACAAGATGATGCTCCGCAATAGCAGCGAGCGTGGTCAGCGGCGTACGTGTAGCAAATAAACCGCCCTTGAGGCCGTCGTTTTGCCAGTCTGGAATGACGCACAGATACCAGGCCGTCGGCGCGGCAAGCAGGAGTAAGGATAACAATAAAACGCTTTTCTGCGCCCCGCCAACAGGCCGGCGAAGCACAGATGCCAGCGCGACGAGGCTGCCGGCAAAAAAAACAGTAAAGGGCAACTTTGCCAGCACGGCAACCGACAACAGCGCCAGATGAAGCATCCAGAAAACACTTTTCTGCCCCCCGATAAAGCGCATCAGGAAATAAAGGCTCCAGACCGCCGCGCAGAGCGCAAAATTGTCGGGCAGCGGATTGATGGCGTAGTAATAAAACAAGGGCGAGAAGGCCAGACACCAGAACGCAATAGAACCTGCTATCCGGAAATCCGGAAACAGACGCGCCGCCAACCGCGAAATGCCCCAAAGGGTAAGCAGCGAAAGCGCCAGACACTGCAAACGCAACACCAACAACGAATCTCCCCATAGCCTCTGGCCTTGCGCAAAAAGCCACTGCATAACCGGAAATTCCATCCGCAATACGCGGCTGCCCGCGTCATTTATTTGCAGCACACGAGGCGAAAAAATATCCCCGTCGCCGGCAGCCAGCGTGTTGATGACCGTTTGGGTTTGCGTCTGCCGCCAGACGTGAATGCCAATCAGGTCCGTGTGCATCATCTGGTGATAGCCGGCCAGGAGCAGCCCGATAGCGACCAAGCGCCAGATGACATTTGAGGAAACCATAAAAAAACTACCGCACTTTTGGCGGAGAGAAGGCAGGAAAGTGTAGCTGTATTTTCCGGAAATTTTCCCGCAAATCAGACAAAATATGGCGGCAGGTCGGTGCCGGGAATGGCGCCGGGGCGAAAGGCACGGCCAATCATGCCGAGCGCCGCCGGAATGGCCGTTAGGGCAAGACGCTTGGTAGAATCCGGGCGCAGGCCGCTTTTTTCGGATATTTCCTGCATCACCGCGCCTTCGTTGTCGCCAAAAACAGTCTTTGTCAAATCTTCGTTGTCGGAGAGCCAGTCTATATAATCGTTGCTATTGAGCAATTCCGTGGGGTCGCTGAAGGCTGCGTCGTCGCGGTAGTCATTGACCAGGCGTTTCAGCGCGGCGCTATCGGCGTTTTGCCTGGCGGCTTCGAGGATGTAGGGTACAAGCCCGCTGACGGCAAGGGCTACCTGCTGCTGGTCTTCGCCCAGTCGTTGAGAAGCACGTTCGATGGCATCGGGCGTGAACAGCGCGAGGGTTTCTTCAAAAAGATGATCCTGTTTCATAGAAAGGAGCGTGTGATAAAACGGAAATTAAAAAATGATGCCCTACAAAAATAAGGGCGCATCGCCTCATAAAACGCCGCCCGACCGTGGCGCGGCCAGGCGGAGTTGTCATTCACCGGCCCCTTTCTCCGGCATTTCTTTTCCGGTTTTGCCTGTCGGCTGCTATATTTAAGCCCTTCTTTCACCTCTCAAAACTTTTATGAATCTCTTTCTCCTCGTACCCCTGTTTGGTGTGCTGGCCCTGCTGTTTACATTTTTGCGGGGCAATTGGGTGAGCGCACAGCCTGCCGGAAATTCCCGGATGCAGGAAATCGCCCGCTATATTGCCGAAGGCGCGATGGCATTCCTCAAAGCCGAGTACAAAGTGCTCACCTATTTTGTTATCATCGCCGCCATTTTGCTGGGCCTGATGGGCGCTTCCAACGAAGCCTCTCACTGGTCTATCGCGCTGGCCTTTGTGGTGGGTGCGGTGCTCTCGGCGCTGGCCGGTTTTATCGGGATGCGCATTGCTACCAAGGCCAATGTGCGCACCGCCGAAGCGGCCAAAACCTCGCTTTCCAAAGCGTTGAGCGTGTCGTTTACCGGCGGCTCGGTGATGGGCATGGGCGTGGCGGGCCTCGCGGTGCTGGGCCTCGGCGGACTGTTCATTCTTTTGCGTCAGGTTTTTGCGCCCGGTGCGGCGGTGGATTCCCTTGAGATGGAGCGCACCATTGAAATCCTCACGGGCTTCTCGCTCGGTGCGGAAAGCATTGCGCTTTTTGCCCGCGTAGGCGGCGGTATCTACACCAAAGCTGCCGACGTAGGCGCCGACCTCGTAGGCAAAGTAGAAGCCGGCATTCCGGAAGACGACCCGCGCAACCCCGCTACCATCGCCGATAACGTGGGCGACAACGTGGGCGATGTGGCCGGTATGGGTGCCGACCTTTTTGGCTCATATGTGGCTACCGTGCTGGCTACGATGGTGCTGGGCCGCGAAACGGTTTCGGTGGATGCCTTCAACGGCTTCGGACCCATTCTGCTGCCGATGCTGATTGCCGGAACAGGCATCCTGTGGAGTATCATCGGAACCTTCTTTGTGCGCATTTCCGACACGGCCAAAAACGCGCTGTCGGCGGTGCAAAACGCACTCAACCTGGGCAACTGGGGGTCGATCATCCTCACGGCCATTGCCTCGTATTTTCTGGTGCAATACGTGCTTCCGGAAACCATGACGCTGCGCGGTGTTGAATTTACCCGCATGGGCGTTTTCGGAGCCATCATTATTGGCCTCGTAGTGGGCACGCTGATGAGCATCATCACCGAATACTACACCGCGATGGGCAAGCGCCCGGTGATGTCTATCGTGCGGCAGTCGAGTACCGGCCACGCCACCAATATCATCGGCGGACTTTCGGTGGGGATGGAATCTACTTTGCTGCCGATGCTGGTGCTGGCGGGCGGTATCTATGGCTCTTATGCCTGCGCCGGTCTCTACGGCGTGGCCATTGCCGCAGCGGGCATGATGGCGACCACGGCTATGCAGTTAGCTATTGATGCTTTCGGTCCCATTGCCGACAACGCGGGTGGCATTGCCGAGATGAGCGAACTGCCCGGCGAGGTGCGCGACAAAACCGATGTGCTCGATGCGGTGGGCAACACCACAGCCGCCACGGGAAAGGGCTTTGCCATTGCTTCGGCGGCTCTCACGGCGTTGGCGCTGTTCGCCGCTTTTGTAGGGATTTCCGGAATTACCGGTATTGATATTTACAAAGCCGACGTATTGGCGGGTCTCTTTGTAGGCGGCATGATTCCGTTTATCTTCTCCTCGCTCGCCATTACGGCAGTAGGCCAGGCGGCGATGGCGATGGTGGAAGAAGTGCGCCGTCAGTTCCGGGAAATTCCGGGCATTATGGAAGGAACCGGCAAGCCGGAATACGAGAAGTGCGTCGCCATTTCCACACAGGCTTCTATCCGCAAAATGATGCTGCCCGGCGCGATTGCCATCATTTCGCCGCTGCTGATTGGCTTTATCTTCGGCCCCGAAGTGCTCGGCGGTTTCCTGGCCGGCGCCACGGTGAGCGGTGTGTTGATGGGGATGTTCCAGAACAACGCCGGCGGCGCGTGGGACAATGCCAAGAAGTCCTTTGAGAAAGGCGTGGACATCAACGGACAGATTTACTACAAGAAATCGGAGCCGCATAAAGCCTCGGTAACGGGCGACACGGTAGGCGATCCGTTCAAAGACACGTCTGGTCCTTCGATGAACATCCTCATCAAGCTGATGAGCATTGTGGCGCTCGTAATTGCCCCGACAATCGGCAAGATGCACGGCACCAAAGCCGGCCACGCGGCAAAGCAGCCGGTTCAGACGGAGAAAGTAGCGCAGATTATCCGGTAATTTCCGGAAACATTTTGCTTATTAAAATAAAAAAGGAACGCGCCCACAGGTGCGTTCCTTTTTTTATGGAAATCCCGGTACAGCAGCAGCAGGAAGTATAATGCCAAATGGGCCGCTAAAATGAACACCACAATTCGGCTCCCCTCTTCCGCCAGAGGCGGAGGCCGGGGGTGAGGCTAATGATGCATGATTGGGCTGTCTAAATGGTATAAACAGGTTTGTGAAACCTTTTGAGCCGTAAGTAGGTTGTCAGAATTAGGTTAGATTATTTAGGCTACAAAATGGGGGTCATTGCGAGGCACGAAGCAACCTGCACAAAACGTTGTGGAGCGTGCAGGTTGCTTCGGGGCCGACCTACAAAACGTACGATTGGCCCCTCGCGCCGCGCAGCAGCACCGGAGGTAATGACCTCCGTTTTTTATACAGCGAATGACCTAAAATAATTTCAGGGAGCTACTTGTATCCGGTAAGGTAGCTCGGCTCAATCAGGGCAGCGTACGGAATGGGAAGGACAGGGCAAGACAAGAGGCGCGGAGACTTGTCAAGTCGCTCCAAAACCGTAAGCGGACTTGAAAAGTCGTGCGTTACCCCTCACTCAATTCCAGCCAGCGCATTTCTTTTTCATCGAGCAGGTCGGTGATTTCGGCGATGCGGTCGCTGTGTTTTTGCAGTTCTTCATAAGGCAAAGCGCCAGTGCTGAGTGCCTCCGCGAGTTGCAGTTTTTCGGCTTCCAACTGCGGCATTTCCTTTTCCAACTGCTCCAGTTCGCGCTGCTCTTTGTAGCTCCGTTTCCGGCTTGCAGGCTTCGGATTTCCGGAAATTTCCGGAATGGGTTGCGCTGTTTTCGCCTCCTGCTGCCGACGTGTCTGCTCCTTTTCTTTTTCCCTTAAATCCAGCCGGTATTGGGTATAATTTCCCGGAAAATCGCGAATAGCACCGGCCCCTTCAAACACAAAAAGATGCTCCACGAGCCGGTCCATAAAATAGCGGTCGTGGGAGACGACGATGAGGCAGCCGGGGAAATCGCTCAGGAAATCTTCCAGCACGGCCAGCGTCGGCAGGTCGAGGTCGTTGGTTGGCTCGTCGAGAATCAGGAAGTTGGGATTGCGGAACAGAATGCTTAGCAGATGCAGCCGTTTTTTCTCGCCGCCCGATAGCTTGGACAGATAGGTGTATTGCTGCTCCGGCGTAAAGAGGAATCGCTCCAGAAACTGCGCCGCGCTGAGCGAAGAGCCGTCGGCGAGCGGGAAATTCTCGGCGATATTCTTCACAAATTCAATCATCCGCACGTCTTCTTTATACTGCAATCCCGACTGCGAAAAATTCCCGAAAACAACCGTGTCGCCAATATTGATTTTTCCGGAATCGGCCTTTTCGATGCCCTGCAGGATGTTGAGAAAAGTGCTTTTTCCGGCTCCGTTTTTGCCCACAATGCCCAGCCGCTCGCCCTTATTAAAGGTATAGTCGAAGCCTTTGAGAATCACCTTGTCGTCATAGCTTTTATACACCTTTTTCATCTCGGCGATTTTGCCGCCGAGGCGCGTCATCTTGGCTTCGAGCTGCACTTTTTCATCCGTAATGCGCTGTTTGGCCTGCTTTTCTACCTCATAAAAACGGTCTTCGCGGGCGCGGGCCTTGGTGCTGCGGGCTTTGGGCTGTTTGCGCATCCATTCCAGCTCTTTGCGGTAGGTGTTGCGCGCCTTGTCGATGCTCGCCGCCGTGCTTTCGATGCGGGCCGCTTTTTGCTCTAAGTAGCGTTCGTAGTCGCCTTTGTAGGTATAGAGGTTGCCTTCGTCTATCTCCCAGATTTCCTCGCAAACGCTGTCCAGAAAATAGCGGTCGTGGGTTACCATCAGCAGCGTGATAGACTCGGCGGAGAGGTAGTGTTCCAGCCATTCCACCATGCCCACGTCGAGGTGGTTGGTGGGTTCGTCCATAATCAGCAGGGTGTGTTTCGGTTCAAAGCCAATGTCGATGAGCACCCGCGCCAGGGCCACGCGCTTGCGTTGCCCGCCGGAGAGCGTGCCGACCGGCTGATCGAGGTGATGGATGTTCAGCTTGCCGAGGATTTGTTTCACTTTGGCATCAAAATCCCAGGCGTTCAGCTCGTCCATTTTGGCCAGGGCGCGGCTCATGGTTTCGGCGTCGGCGTTGGTGTCCACGGCCAGTTCGTAGTCGCGCAGGGCAATGGCTGCGGGGTGTGGGTAGTGGAAGATATTATCGGCCACCGAGCGGTCTTCCATAAACTGCGGCTCCTGCTCGAAGAGAACCGGTGTAACGTCTTTATTGATGCGGAGTGTGCCGCTGTCGGGCACGTCGAGGCCGGTGAGGATGCGCAAAAGGGTGCTTTTTCCGGAACCGTTTTTGGCGACGAGGGCAATTTTATCGCCCTGCGAGATATGAAAAGTAAGGTCTTTAAAAAGGGGCTTGATGCCAAAGGATTTGGAAATATTTTCGGCGCTCAGGTAGTGCATGGCGCGAAGGTAGGTTTTGCGCTGCGGGCGGGCAGTTCCATTAGGTTGCCGGAATCAGTGTCTGCACACAAGGTTTCAAAAGACTCCTCGAACCGCCAACGCGCCTTTATTTTTCACAATCGTTGCAAGCCCTGATGTAGCAAGCGGGGACAAGAGGAAAATGCACCCAAATCTTCATGGTGCAAGCAAATGCTACCGATTCCCGTGCATTACTCCTTCCCAAAAATCTGCTTCGCCAGCCGCAGCCATTGCTCCGAGCGTTTCTTGCCGGTGGGCAGTTTGGCCGTTGGCTCTTTCAAAACCCCAACGCCGATAGCCGTGTCTTCGCGCTCCGGCTGCTGCGGATACACCAGCAGGATGCTCGCTTTCCGGAAATAGTTGGTCAGATAATACGGCAGTTTTTCACTCGCCGGCAGGTAGGAAGCCTGACCGGGCCGCGAGGTAACAATCACGAAGAGGTCGTCTTTGCGGAGTACGCCGCTAAAGAACAGGAAATCTTCCCAGGCCGTAAACGGCTGATAGGTTATCGCCACCGAATGCGCCTTTTCGGTTTGCAGGGCCTGTAGTTGCACAGTTGTTTCCGGACTGCTATAAAAAGCAACCGCAAGGCCCGCCTCTTTGGCCAGCGACAGGAGGCGGTCGTGCCATTTTTCAAAACCGGGTTCTGCCTCTGCGCCGGGCGCAACGAGGGCCACCATGCGGCTGAGCGTATTCACCGGATTTGCCGGTTTATAGATAAATACCGTCTCGAAAATGCGGTCCAGAATCTGCGCTGTGGTGTCTCCGAGTGCACCGTCTATATCGGCATTGCGGTGCAGGCCTATGATAAGGTCGGTAATGTGCTTTTCCCGAACGGTATAAACAATACCGTTCGCCGCACTCGTATCATATCGCGAAATGGGCGTAACCTCATTCTCCGTTGCCGCCGCCTGCTTGATGGCGGTGTCGAGCATTTTTTTCCCCACGGCAGCAGCATTGTCGGCCCCGTCGTCGCTCACGATGTGCAGCGCATATACCGGAACGGCGCTCTTCTTAGGCCGCATCATCAGCCCCAGGTCTATCAATTCCGGAACGCTTTCCGGCGCGGCCAGCGAGATAAGAATGCCGCCTTCTGTTGGCGCTTCGTCTGCCGCTGCCGCTTCTTCTTCGGCGGCCATTTGCCGGGCCGCTTTTTCTACCACAAAAGAGCTGATGGCACAGCTCACCAGAATCAGCAGGATGGTGCCGTTCAGCACGTCTTCGTTGAGCAGGCGGATAGGCTCGCCGGTGGGCGTTTCCCCGATGATAATATTATAGCCTACCAGGATGATGGCCAGCGTAGCCGCCGCGTGCGAGGTGCTGAGGCCAAAGATGAGCCGGCCTTCCACGGGCCGCATCTTAAAAGCTTTTTGGGTGATGATGGCCGCCAGATATTTGGTAACCACCGCCACCACTACAATCACCGCAGCCACCCGCAATGCGCCCCAGCCTTTCACCAGCACCGTTACATCTACCAGCATCCCCACGCTGATGAGGAAAAACGGGATAAACAGCGCATTGCCCACAAAGTCTATCCGGTTCATCAGCGGCGAAGTATGCGGCACATACCGATTGAGCACCAGCCCCGAAAAGAATGCCCCGATGATGGCTTCAATGCCCGCCACTTCGGCCAGAAACGAGGCCAGAAACACGATGGCCAGCACGAAGATGTATTGCGAAACGCTATCCGTGAAATGCCGGAAAAACCAGCGGATGATAAACGGAAAAACAAAGAATACAACGCCCACAAACAAGAGCGTGGACACACCGAGCTTTACCCAAAAGCCCGAGGTTACATCGCCCTGCGCCATGCCGGCCACGGCGGCCAGGATGAGCAGCGCCAGAATATCGGTTACCATCGTGCCGCCCACCGCCAGCGTTACCGCGCGGTTTTTATTCACGCCGTAGCGGCTCGCTATCGGATAGGAAATGAGCGTGTGAGAAGAAAACATACTCGCCAGCAGGATAGACGACATAAAACTATAGCCCAGCACATAGTGCGAAGCCAGCGTACCCACCAGCAGCGGCAGCAGAAAGGTTACCAGCCCGAAGACGATAATTTTATTCCGGTTTTTCTTAAACTCGGTGAGGTCTATCTCCAGCCCCGCTAGAAACATGATATACAGCAAACCCACCGTGCCGAAAAGCACAATACTGCTGTCGCGGCGCAAAAGGTTTAGCCCGTAAGGACCTACAATCACACCGGCCAGGATGAGGCCGATGATGTGCGGGACTTTTATTTTATTAAAAAGAATCGGCGCAAACAGGATGATAAACAAGACCAGCGAAAAGATGATCACCGGATTGCGCAGCGGCAGGTCGAAATTCAAATCGTTCAGCAACAACATATAACGTGAAATCTAAAGGGGTTGAGCGCCCGCCTGCTTTTTGAGTTGGAGCGAATAAACGATATGACACGCTTCTTCCCGCACGATTTCCCGCTGTCCTTCCAGCGTGTTATCATCCCGCAGGGTTAGGTTTACGGTGATGCGGGTGGGCGTTCCGGCAGCCGGGGCCACAACTTCTTCGGTGAGGCTGATGCCATTGACGGTACTTTCCCCGTTATAGATGCGCACTACCTGATCTTTCACCAGTGCACGGGCCAAGAGGCGGCGGCCATCGTAGGCAAATTCCCAGACTTCGGTTTTGGTATCGCCCACCGCCGAGCCGGGACAAGTCGTTTCGGTACACACCATCCGGGTGTTCCAGCGGCCAATCAGGCGCGGCTCCAGGCGCAACAAAGTATCCTGCGCCAGCGAGTCGGCCACATGGGTTTTGCGTACAATTTCGGCCTCGCGGGCCGCCACGGCCTGTTCGCGCTGATAAAGAAGCCCTTCCCGTTGCGCCAGTTCGGCTTCCCGCTGATGGAGTGCTTCTTCGCGTTCGCGCAGCCCACAGCCGGAAAGGAGGAAAATAATAGCAAGGAAAAATATACTATATCTTGTCATTAGAACCTGATTTTTTCGAGAAAACAAAAAGCCGTCGCCCCTAAGGTAGCCGCATTTGTTTAAAAGCCGTTCCACCACATCGGCGGGCGGCCATCCGGAAGGAAGAAAATTTCCGGAAAATTGCCACTCGGCGGCGGCGGTTTTGGATGCTTCGCTACCCGATACCGGCTGCCGTTTGAGGTGTTCGAATTTCCGGAATTGTATGATTTTTATGGGGTCAGCGGGATCGCTTTTATCGGGCTGCGTTGGCGTTGGCACCGTTTAAAGGGAGGATTTCTTATCAGCTTCTCCCGGAAAACGATTTTTTTTCCGGAACCTCCGTACCCTTTGGAGCCACCGGGTGTACGCCCAATTGCACACACGGAGCATCAGCCGCTTCCCGGGCTGAGATAGCAGCGGCTTTTTCTCTGCGTCTCTGCGTCTCTGCGAGATTTTGCCGGAGACGGGC
>DDEO01000098.1 GCA_002336725.1 Bacteroidetes bacterium UBA1952
ACTCGCAGCACACGTCATTGCGGGCCTGACCCGCAATCCCGATTATCTGTGTTGTGAAGATGACGGGGCATTTCATAATTATATATTTGCATATGTAGCAACCGTAGCAACGGGGAAAGTATCGCCAGAAAGGGGATAAACAGGCTTTCGCAAGAGGTCTAATCACGCAAGCTGTTGGGTGCCGCAAAGGTTTTCGGGAAATTTCGGCATAAAAAAACCAGCCGATGCATTGGCAGCACCTCTTTAGAAGTGCTATTCGGCAGGCGGCATTTCAAAAACCAAAAACCGGCTGCTTTGGTGGGAGCAAAGCAACCGGTCAGGGGGTTCAAAACCTTTAATCAAAAAGGAAATCGGGGTGTCGTTTTTAAAGCGCGAAGCGTTGCTCCAGTTGCGACAGCGTGTGATTAATGTCGCGCTGCACGACACGGCTGCGGGAGAGCGCCAGGCCGGCTTGCAGCATAGAGCGCAGGTCGGTGAAGTTGAAGAAGTCGCGCAGGGCTTTCTTACGACGGATATAGTTTTTGTTACGCAGTTTCATGGGAGGTGGTTTTTTTAAGGTTGTCAGGGATTTGACAGAAGGGTAAAAAAGACCGTGCCAGGTAGGGGCGGCCCTGTGTGGCCGCCCTGTTAAAACGCCCTGTGTGGCCGCCCTGTTAAAACACCCTGTGTGGCCGCCCGGTTAAAACGCCCTGTGTGGCCGCCCGGTTAAAACGCCCTGTTAAAACACCGGACACAAAACGTGGTCGGCAACACCTTTAGCGCCGTCCAGAAAGCCGGAATACGTCAGGCTCATCTCCAGTCCGCCCCGGAGTGCTGTTGCAGCTTTGAGCGGCGAAATATTGATGTCATAAGTCGTGGTGAGCGTCAGATTGTTGTAGCGCAGCCGCACCAGCGGAATCAGCGCGTCTTCGTGGCGATACCAAAAGCCGGTGCCTATGTAAAAATTGCCCCGTTCATAGCGGCCCGCCTGTCGTTGCCAGATGCCCGTTGCGCCCACGGCAACTTCACGCGCCCCACCCTGCTGCATATAATTGGCTTCCGCCACAATCCGGTAATTTCCGGAAATTTCAAAGGCAGCGCCCCCGGCGGCATTCAGCCGGATAGGGCGACTCACCGGCGGCTCGCTCTGATTGAAATTCCAGCGGGGCCGCGTCAGGTTATACATCGAAAAGGCCACATAAACCGCGTGTTGATTTTCGGCACCGGCTTTGGTGGAAAACGTAAGTCCCGCGCCGAGGTCCCAGGCCTGCATCTTGGGATTAGCAACGTTTTCGCGCGGGGCCGCCGTGGCCACAAAAGCGCCGTTTATCCACTGATTGTCCACCGTCATCTGCGAGGCATCGAAATGGCGTTGCAGGTATCCGGCGGCAAAGCCCAGTGCCAGATAGCTGCTGCGATTTCCTGCCAGGCTTTTGTTGAAGGAAACTGCTGCATAGCCCGCCGTGGTGCGCAGCCCAAGCGATCCGGCCTTGTCTGTATAGGCGGTGATGCCGAAGTTCAGATAATCATCAAAATCGCCGGAGATACGCACCGGGCGGCGCAGCGTGGCGCTCAGCAGGCCGGTCGAGAAAGCATTTCCGATGCTTTTCCACTGCTCGCGATACAAAGCCGTGATTTCATAATCGCCTTCGGAAAGCCCCATGAGCGAAGGATTCCGCAGCACCGGCGCTTTTTCGTATTGCGAAAAACGCACGTCTTGCGCAGAAACAGACAGCCCGCCGAAAAGGGCGCTGCCCAGAAGAAAAAAGAGGCGTTTTTTCATCATCGGATAAGCGTTACATCGCCTTTATAGGTGAGGGTTTGACCGGTATTGCACTCCACTTCCATGACATATACAAAAGCATCGGGCGGCAGTGGTTCGCCGCCCTGCGTGCCGTCCCAGCCCGCCGAGGCATCGTTGGGTACAAAGGTCTGTTTATAGAAGACCATCCCACCCCAGCGGTTGTATATCCGCAAAGAGCGTATCTGCGTGATGCCGTTGCCGTGAATCACAAAGACATCGTTCTCGCCGTCGCCATTGGGCGAAAAAGTGTTGGGTACAAACAGTTGGGCATCCTTGCAATCCGCATACACCAGCACAGCATCTTCGGCTTCGCAGCCGGCAGAACTGACGGCCTTCACCGTGTATTTGGTGGTGTGGACGGGAGCGGCACGCGGCGCGGCGCAATCGGTGCAGCTCAGCCCTTCTGCCGGCGACCACAGAATGCGGGCAGCGCCGTTGATATGCGCATCCAGCTGCACACTGCCCCCCGAAACGATACCCACATCCGGCCCGGCATCAAGCCGGGGCGCATAGTTTACCGTAACAGAAACATAATGGCTGTCGGGCAGGCAGCGTCCGTCCTGAATCACCACCAGATAGCGGGTCGTGGTGTCGGGCCGGGCGGTGGGCGCGGCAATATTGGGGTCGCTGATATTTTGGGCGGGCAGCCACTCGTAGCGGGTGCCGCCTCTGGCCCATAGATCCACCGTTGCGCCCAGGCACATAGCCGTGTCGCCTGCCGCCCGGCCCGTTGTGTGGGTTTTGAGACGCACCCAAACCGAATCTGTCCCCACGCAGCCGTTGGTGTCGGTTCCGGAAACGACATACCGGGTTGCGCTTTGCGGCGAGGCCAGCGGGTTGGCGCTGTTGGGGTCGTTTAATCCTGCGGCAGGCGACCAGTTGTAACGAACGCCGCCGCCTGCCGAAAGCGCCACAGCACTTCCCGGACAAACTGCGGTGTCTGGCCCGGCGGTAATCTGCGGAAGGCGATATACAGAAATTATTTGAACAACCGTGTCTTTGCAGCCATTGGCGTTCGAGGCAATGAGTTGGACGGGATAATTTCCGGAAATACCGAGCGTTTGGAGGGGGTTGGCAGTCGTTGCCGTGCCATTTCCCGGAAACAGCCATTGCCAGGTGGCAACATTGGAGAAAAGACTTCGGCTCGTGTCGGTGAAGGAAACCGGCTTGCTATCGCAGGCAGGGCCGTGAACAAAGCCGGCTTCCACCACATCCACCTTCAGCGTATCGGCGCCCCGACTGCTGGCCGAACACCCCGAATCGTTGGATACAATCAGTTTCGGAACGTAAGCGCCAGGTGTCAGATAGACGTGCGTTACGCTGGAAGCGGTATCTGCCCGCGTTACGCCATCGCCGAAATCCCAGATGACGGAGGGAATGTTGCGCAGGTTGGTCGTCAGGGTTACCGGCAGCGGCGCACAACCCACGAGCGGCTGATAGCGGATGGCTCCGGCATAACCCAGCACCCGGATGGTCTGGCGGGCGGTGTCTTTGCAGCCCTGCGCATCGGCGGCCACGAGCAGAACCGTATAAACGCCGGGTGCCTGATAGCTGGTTCCGCCATTCTGAAGGGTGGAAGAACTCCCGTTGCCATAATCCCATTGGAAAGCGGTGGCGCGCTGGCTGCTATTGATAAATGTAACCACAAAAGGCGGCGGGCAAATCGTTTGGGTATCCGATGCCGCAAAGGCCGCAAGGGGGCGCGTGGCCGTAATGTAGTTGGTGCGCGTGAGGGTATCGCGGCATCCCAGCGAATCCATCACAATCAGCCGTACGGTGTATATACCGGGCGCTTGATAGATATGCGTGGGCGAAATAAGCGCACTGGTGTCGCCGTCACCAAAATCCCAGCGGACACGCTGAAAAGGGCTTCCGAGGCTGCGATTGAGGAACGGCACCGACACGCCGGGGCAAACCGACGTATGGGCAACGTCAAAATCGGCGGTGGGCTTTGTTGCGCGGATAAAACCCGGTTTGCGAAGCGTATCGGTGCAGCCAATATTGTCGATTACGGCGAGCGTTACGTCGTAAAGCCCCCGGTTGGCGTAGGTGGCGCTTGCCGTCGGGCTGCCCGTTTGCAGAGCCTGCCCGTTGCCGAAGTTCCAGTTGCGGGAAACAATGGGAGCGCCGCTCACATCGGTGCTCGAATCGGTGAACGTTACAGCAAAGGGCGCACAGCCGGCAGAATCGGAGACAGCTATGCGGGCTACCGGCTGCGCCACCAGGATATAGTTGGATTTGACAACCGAATCATCGCAACCTCTGCTGTCTTTCACCACAA
>DDEO01000217.1 GCA_002336725.1 Bacteroidetes bacterium UBA1952
CTTGACCTGTCAGGTCTCGTGGTTTTCCGGAAATCCCCAACTGCTTCTACAACTGACCTGTCAGGTCTCGTGGTTTTCCGGAAATCCCCAACTGCTTCTACAACTGACCTGACAGGCATCTTCGTCCGCAAGCGGACTTGACCTGTCAGGTCTCGCGATTTTCCGGAAAATAAATCGCTCACCTATTCCCCTACCAGCAGCCTGCCCGTCTTCACCGGTTGATTGTCTTTCAGCACCTGAAAGATATACACGCCGGTCGTCAGATGGGGCGGTATTTGCAGCGTTTCTACGCCGGCCTGATCGCGTTTCCAGGCTGCATCCAGCACTTGCCGGCCCACCATAGAGGAAAGGCGCAAACGCCAGTTGCCGGGCGCGGCGCAGTCGATGGAAAGCATACCGCCTTTCTGCACCGGGTTGGGATAGATTTTAAGATCGTCGGCGGTGGCGATGGCAGGAGATACCGCCGTTGTTACCGGAATGCGATTGGTATGTAACCAGGCCTTTTCGGGCGTGCTGGAAGGCAGGCCGCGATAGCGCACGCTGAGCAGCGGGGTAGTTTCGCCTTTGCGCATCAGCCAGATGTAGCTCACAGTGTCGCTGCCGTTTTGCAGGTTCAGGGCGCTGAGTACTACGGGAGACAAAGGACCGCTTACGCCCGCATAGGTGTTGGCGGATACTTCTGTAACCTGCACCTGCAGAACCTCTATAGAATCGCCGATGCGCCCGGAGCCGTAATCTTTGACCACCGCTTTGCCCCAGCCGATGACATCTCCCTGAACGCTTTTGTCGATGCTGTGGGTGATTGCAAACCGGTTGTATTGCGCGGCGGCCACCGTTACTTCATAATTGAGGGCATACTGCGACACCGAGTTCCAGCTGCTGTTCATAGAAGCCGGAAAAGGCAACACCAACTCCGGGCTGCCCGCAGCAACGGCACGCTGCTGTGGAACGACCAGCTTATCACCGGTATTGCCGGTTACAGAATCGAGAAGAATGGTTGCCGCATTGACAACTTCGCGGCTCATTATCCGGAGCGCAAAAGTGTCGCGCATAAAGCGGGTGGTTCCCGCATAAAAAACATTGCCCAGTGCCACAGTTTCGGGCTGGTCATATTCAAAGCCCGGCATACCGCCGCTGTTCACCACCTGTACCGAGTCTCTGCGGATATTTTTATAGCTGCTCCCATACAGCCCGCTTAAATCCCAGACGGCATTCGTATCGGCATTGCGGATATTGGACAGCGGCAGCAGGTCATTCACTCTAAGAACATCATCCGAAACCGGAAACCGGCCATAGTCGGCCCATTTGAGGGTGATAGGCTTTTGTGCCGTAGCCACCGCGCTTAGCGAACAGAGGGCGGCCAGAACAGGAAGTAAGCGTTTTTTCATGGATTTATAAAGCGAATAAGTTTCACAAAATAGCAAAAACTATCCTGACCAGCAATTCCTGCCGGCGGATGTCTGCTGCGGACAGACAGTCATTTCCGCGCTTGCCGTTGGGCTTCGGGCAAAAAAATGTATTCCGGGGCGGTTTTTCCGGCTTTATCGTGCCACTTCTATTTTGCCCGGTGTCAGCCGGATGCCCATTCCGGGGGCGGGGGTGAGTTTCCAGCGGTGGTGCTGCATTTCCAAACCGGTTGCCAGATCTTCGGCGAGGAGCAGCGGGCCATCGGCATCCAGGAAATCGGCCAGCGGTGCCAGATGGGCTAGTGCCGCCGTTCCGATGCTGCTTTCGCTCATGCAACCCAGCATCACCGAGAGGTTCCGTTTCCGGGCTTCGGCAATCATGCGCCGTGCCGGGGTGATGCCGCCACACTTGACGAGCTTGATGTTGATACCGTGAAAGCCATCGGCGCATTTGGCCACATCGCCTTCGCCCACGCAGCTTTCGTCGGCCAGGAGCGGCAGGGGCGACTGCGCCTTCAGCGCCCGTTGGGCTTCGGTTTCGGTTTTCGCCAGCGGCTGTTCCACCATCACCACGCCCAGCTTTTTCAATTCCGGCAAGAGGCGGCGTGCTTCTTCATAGGTCCAGCCTTCGTTGGCATCCACCCGGAAGGGCGATCGGGTAAATTCCCGGATAGCCCGCAGGTGATCGATATCGTCGGGTGTGCCGAGTTTGATTTTATAAACGGGCCAGGGACGCTCCCAGGCATGTGCCTGCATGGCTTCTGTGGTGTCTATGCCAATGGTGTAATCGGTAACGGGTGCTTGCCAGGGCTGTGCGCCGAGCAGCGAATAGAGCGGTTTGCGACGAAGCTGCGCAAAAAGATCCCAGCCGGCAATATCGAGCGCGGCAGTCAGGAAGTTTTCGCCCGGAAGGAGGTGGTGCAGAAAATGCCAGAACCGCTCCGGGTCTTGCAGGGCATAGCGTTCGATGGCGGCCTTGTGCTGCAACAAAACGGCTTCCATATGCCCGATAGTTACGCCGTAATAATCAATGGCCGGCGCTTCGCCTACGCCCCAGCCCGGCCCAAAACCCAGTGCCACAATCAGCGTTGCGTGTTCGGTTCGGGTGCCTTTGGCAGTCGTAAAAGGATGGCGGAATTGCAGCGTTTCTTTTCGGTAAAGCAGACGAAGCACAGAGCGTTAGGTGTTAGAGGTTAGGGGTTGATGGTTGTTGATGAAGGTTGATGGTAGGGGCGCCCCTTGTGGTCGCCCTGTTGACGGTTGTTGATGAAGGTTGATTATTGTTGATGTGGGTTGATGTGGGTTATGGATTTCCGGAAAATCCGTGTGAATCCGTATCATCCGTGTCATCTGCGTTCTATCACGCCCCATGAAACACGACACATCAAAAATCTACTGCTCAATCTTCTCTACCCGGCGGCCATGCCGACCGCCTTCAAAATCGGTTTGGAGAAAAGCTTCGGCAATCGCGCGGGCATCCGCTTCCGAAACAAAACGGGCGGGAATGCACACAATATTGGCATCGTTGTGTTGCCGGGCAAGGCGGGCAACTTCGGGTGTCCAGGCCAGCGCCGCGCGCACGCCGGAATGCTTATTGGCCGTGATGCACACGCCATTTCCGGAACCACACACCAAAACAGCGCGATCCACCGCTCCGGTTTCTACGGCATGGGCTACTGCGTGGGCATAATCCGGATAATCGGTGCTTTCGGTGCTGGAGGTACCCTTGTCGTCGAGCGTCCAGCCCTGCCCGGAAAGGGCGCTTTTGAGCATTTCTTTTACATCATAACCGGCATGGTCGGAGCCGATAGCGAGGGTCTTGTTCATCATATCTTGAAAAGGGCCTGAAAGGCCGTGTTTTAAACGTGAATCTTGTTTTAAAAGCGATAACGTTTCGCCTGAAAAAAATCAAATTTCCTGCAAAATCTTCATCCGCCTGCAAGAATTTCTGCGCCATACACCGGCCCACCGATTTTCAGCAAGGCAGGCATTTCGGGGGTATATAACCCATTGCACAGACGGAGCATCAGCCGCTTACCGGGCGGAGATAGCAGCGGATTTTTCTCTGCGCCTCTGCGTCTCTGCGAGATTTTGCCGGAGATGCAATCTGCCATGCAGCCCATTTCGGGCCGACAAAGTTTAGGACAAAAAGGAAGATCGCCGAAGAAAATCTGTCAAAGCCCCAAAGAAGGTCGGGAAGCCTGCATCGTTTCCAGAACACTGAAAATCAGGCATTTTGAAAAGAGTGGTCTTCCTTAATACGTCAGTTCCTTTCCCGGATCCTTCGTGCGTTGCCTGGAAACGCGGGCGGCAATGCGGATGCTCAGCTCATAGAGGAACATCAGCGGGATGGCGACCAGCCAGATCGAAAACCAGTCGGGCGGCGTGATGACGGCGGCAAGAACCAGGATAATGACGATGGCGAAACGCCGCTGCTTGCGCATGATGTCGGGTGTCAGGATGCCGACGCGCGCCAGGAAAAACACGATAATCGGCAATTCAAACACCAGCCCCATACCCAGAATCAAATCGGTCATCGTCTCATAATAATTAGCCATCGTAATGATGTTCTGAAACGAAGGCGAGAGCTGATAGTTGGCAAAGAAATTGATCGTAAACGGCGCAATGACGTAATAGGAAAACAGAACGCCCGCAAAAAACAGCAGCGAACTCCACAGCACAATGCCGCGCGCATTTTTCATCTCGTTTTCGTGTAGCGCCGGACGAATAAAGCGCCACAGCTCCCAGAAAACATAGGGAAAGGCAATGACAAACCCAATCATAAACGAGGTTGTAAAGCTCATCATGAACTGCCCGGAAAGCTCGGTGTTCTGAAACTGAAGGTTGATCTTATCCAGACAGAGTGCTTCGGTGCCGATGGCGCGACCGGCCTTGCAAAACCATTTGTAGGAAACGAAATCGGTATGCGCCGGGCCGAGAATCACCTTGTCGAAGATGGTCTCGATATTGAAAAAGACTACGATAGAGATGATGACGATAGCGACCAGCGACCGCACGATATGCCAGCGCAGTTCCTCGATGTGATCCACAAAGCTCATCTCGGCTTGTGAATTTACGGCTGTAGCAGCGGAGGATTTACGCTTGGCCAGAAAGGATTGAAGAAGACTCACAGGGGATTATAAGGAGGCGCAAAAATACTCCCGGAAAGAATGCCGGGTTCCGGAAATACGAACCTGACAATCTGCTGACAAGCATCATGCCGCTTCTGCCGGAACTTTGCCGCCCAATGAAGTCGGCAAGATATTTTTTGATAAGTGTGCTTTCCCTCCTTTTTGCCGCCTGCGAAAAGCAGGAAGCGCCTGTTACGTTGCCGCCCAAAACCGGTGCACAATATGGCCGTGTAACGATGGGCGAAGAATATACCACACAGATTTTCTGGGATCTGGAGTCGGGCGCAGCCGTTAAAAGCAGCCAGACCGATGCCTGGGACCTGAGCTTTGATGCGGCGACCAACGGATTTCGGGTAACGATGAACGGCGGCAAGGGCATTAATCTCTATAATACGAAGCAGACCGATTTTGGGGCCGTAACCGCGCTGCCCGCCGGAATGCGTGAAACCTCCTGGGGCTTCGACGACCCGAAGCAGCAATTTTCCGGAAATTATGTGGGCGACTGGCGGGGAAGCGAAGCCGGCACGTCGAAAGAAGAGGTTTTTATTGCCCGCGTCGGCGATTTCGATTACTATAAAATCCAGTTGCTCCGCGTCAATGATGCCGCCTACACGTTTCAGGCGGCGCGGCTGAGCGAGCCTGCCGGCAAAACGATTACGCTGCCTAAGGAGGCGGGTTTCAACCGCGTTTATTACTCCTTCGAAAACGGCCCGGTGGCGCAGTTAGACCCGCCGCAGGCCGCCTGGGATTTTGTATTTACCCGCTACCGCTACATCTATTACGACTACAACGGCCCCGGCCTCGATTTTCCGTACCTGATTTCCGGGGCAATGCTCAACCCCTACAAAGTGGAAGCCGCCGTGGACTCTACAACCACCTTTGCAGCGGCGGATCTGGCGCGTGCGCAATCGGCTGCCTTCACCAACAACGCCGATGTCATGGGCGGCTTCGGCTGGAAGACCTATGATTTCGACAAAGGGCGCTATGATGTAAATCCCCGTTTTGTATATTTTATCCGCAACCGCGACGGCAAGCTCTACAAAATTCACTTTCTGGATTTTTATCTCGACGGCGTGAAGGGCAGCCCCAGCTTCGAGAGCGAGCGGCTGGAGTAAGACCGGTGGCGGGTGTGATTTCCGGAAACGCTTTGCGGGTTATATCCCAGAAGCCCGCCGCAGCTTTTACCGTTTCATCGCCGCCTCAATTTCATCAACCGTTATGGGGATGCCTTTAAAGAGGTCGGTATTGCCGCTTTTGGTGAGCCAGTAGTTGTTTTCGATGCGGATGCCCATGCCTTCTTCTTCGATGTAGATGCCCGGCTCGATGGTAAAGAGCATCCCTTCTTTTACCGGCTCGTTGCGCGTGCCGAGGTCGTGTACGTCGAGGCCCAGATGATGGCCGATGCCGTGGTAGAAATATTTCCGGAAAGCCGGCTCTTCGCGCCCGCCGTTTTTGATATCAGCTTTGGAGATCAGTCCGATTTTCACCAGTTGCTTTTCCATCTCCTTGTTCACTTCTTCCATATAATCGGCGTAATTGATGCCCGGTTTCAGGATGGATGCGCAAAAGCGATGCACATTCAGGCAGGCATTATACACCTCGCGCTGACGCGGTGTAAAGCGGCCATTTACCGGAATGGTGCGCGACAAGTCGGCGGCGTAGTTGCCGTATTCGGCACCAAAATCCATCAGCAGCAGCTCGCCGTCGAGGCATTCCTGATTATTATCCACATAATGCAACACGCGGGCGCGGTCGCCGGAAGCAATGATGCAGCCGTAGGCGTGGCGGGTGGCGCGGTTGCGCAAAAACTCGTGCGTGATTTCGGCCTCAATTTCATATTCCATCACGCCCGGCTCCACGAATTTCAGTACGCGGTCGAAGGCTTTGGCAGTGATGTCCACAGCCGTTTTCACCACTTCAATTTCTTCTTTGCTCTTGATGGCGCGTAGTTCCTTCATCAGTCGGGCGGCGCGTTCGTAGCGATGGAGCGGGTAGCGAGCCATAAAATCGTGAACAAACAGCAGGTCGGTACGCGGGTTTTCGCCGTTGAGGCGGTCGTTTTCGTTGGTGGAGAGGTACACCGTGTCGGCGTTGTGCATCCACACCTGCAATTGCGCATCGATATTGTCCACAAACTGCACGTTTTCAATTCCGGAAATGGCCGTGGCCTCGTCTTTGCGCAGCAGGTGGCCGTTCCATTTTTCCAGCATTTCGTTGGGCCGCTGCACCACGAGTACTTCGCGCGCTTTTTCGTCGGTGTTGTCGGGGTAGAGAATCACCATTGTTTTCTCCTGCACCACACCCGAGAGCCATACCACGTTGCTATTGGCCTTATAGGCATAGGTCGCGTCGCCGTTTTCCGGAAATACCGGGTTGGCGTGGAAGATGGCGATGCTGTTGGGCACCATGCGCTTCATAAAACGCTGCCGGTTTTTGATATAGAGCGCAGATGGGAGCGGGGTATATTTCATGGGGGTAAAAGTAAGGAGAAATCAAAGCCCTGCATCGAAGCGTTGCCCTCAAAAAAGGGGATTCCAACGACCCTTTGAGTGGTGCGCGGCGCGTTGCAGAATACACTTGTCGCAGGTTGCTGTGCTGCCGTTTTAAAAAAGCTGCCAAGTGGGCGGCACGGGCAGGGCAAACGCATTATGATCGTTCCGGGTAAT
>DDEO01000040.1 GCA_002336725.1 Bacteroidetes bacterium UBA1952
CGTACGCAGGAAGACGTACGCCGGAAGACGTACGCCGGATTACGTACGCCGGATTACGTACGCAGGAAGACGTACGCCGGATTACGTACGCAGGATTACGTACGCAGGAAGACGTACGCCTCGCATTTCACTGCGGCCTCTCAGCACACGTCATTGCNNACCCGCAATCTCAATTATTCTGTGTCGTGAGCGGATGGGGCTTTTTATAATTATATATGGCAACCATAGCAACGGTGGAAGTATCACCTGGAAGGGAATAAATAGACTTTCGCAAGAAGTCTATTATATCTTCTCTGGACACGTGCGCTTACTTTCGGGGCCACAAAAAGCCGTTTTCTATGAAAAAGTGGAAATTATCCTTCCTGCTCCTCTCGTTTTCCTTTTGGGGATATGCCCAGGAGACGCTGACTTATCAAAAGCCTTCGGCTGAAATCCTGCAACTGGCCGAATATGACCGCCCGCCGGCTGTTTTTATGGACAGCAAAAAGGAGTGGATGATCTTCTCGTATCGCCCGACTTATAAATCGCTCGAAGACCTCAATCAAGAGGAGATCAAGCTGGCCGGCCTGCGCGTGAACCCGACGACCAATATCTCGAGCACGATGGCCTATAGCAACAACCTGAAAATCCGCCGCCGCACCGACAAGACGGAAACACAGGTGCAGGGCCTGCCCCAGAATCCGCGCATCGCTTCCTATAGCTTCTCGCCCGACGAAACGAAGCTGGCCTTCACCAACACCACGGCCAAAGGCGTGGAACTCTGGGTGGTGGACCTGGCTACGGCTACGGCCCGCAGGCTTACCGCCGACAACCTGAACGCCAACACCGGCTCGCCTTATGCCTGGTATAAAGACGGCACGGCGCTGCTCGTGCGGCAGGTTCCGGAAAATCGCCCGGCGCTGCTCAATCCCAAGGCCGCCCTGCCCACCGGCCCTACCGTCTCTACCGCCGACGGCAAGGTGTCGCAAAACCGGACGTATCAGGACCTGCTCAAAAACCCGCTCGACGAAACCAATTTTGAAACCCTGATGCGGGCAGAGCTGGTGCGCGTGCCGCTTTCCGGAAATGCGCAGAAAGTGAAAGATGCCGATTTCTATCTGGGGATGAGCTTCTCGCCCGACGGCAGTTATCTGATGCTGACAACGCTGCACCGCCCGTATTCCTACATCGTTCCGCTGGGTCGTTTCCCGATGACGACAACGGTGTATGACCGGAATATGGCAGTGGTGAAAACCGTAAACGAAGTGCCGCTGACCGAGGTGATGCCCAAGGGTTTTTCGGCCACGCGCACCGGCAGGCGCGAGCTGGGCTGGCGCGACGACCGGCCCGCTACCCTGTTTTTTGCAGAGGCGCTCGACGGTGGCGACCCGGCCCAAAAGGTAGATTTTCGCGACGCACTTTATACCTGGGACGCGCCCTTTTCCGGAAATCCGCAGCCGCTTTTTAAAACAGCGCAACGCTTTGAGGACATTCAATGGGGAAATGAGCAGGTGGCCGTTGTTACCGACAGTTGGTATGATACCCGCAGTCAGCGCACCTATCTTCTTAACCCGGCTACCGGCGCTTCGCGGCTCGTAGAAGACCGTAATTCGCAGGATGTATATAGCGACCCCGGAAATTTTAAAACCCGGAAAAACGTTTTTGGCCGCAACGTGATTGACATTGAGAAAGGAAAGGCGTATCTCATTGGCGAGGGCTTTACCAAAGACGGGCAGTTTCCGTTTATTGACGAAATAGACCTTTCTGACCTGACGAAAAAACGGCTTTACACGTCAAAATTGAAAGGTGCGAAGGAAACGCTGATAGACATTCTGGACGCGCGCAAAGGCGAGGCACTGGTGGTGGAGCAGTCTTCGACGCGCTACCCCAACTATTATGTTCGCAATATCAAAACCGGAAAGGCAAGCCCGCTGACAAGTTTTGCCAACCCGTTTAGCAGCCTGAACGGCGTTTATAAAGAAGTGATTCATTACAAACGCAAAGACGGCGTGGACCTTTCCGGAACGCTGTATCTGCCGGCGGGCTACGACCGCAAAAACCCGAAGCAAAAGTTGCCGCTCCTCATTTGGGCCTATCCTGCCGAATATAAAGACAAGGCAACCGCCGGGCAGAATACGCAGAACCCGAACGATTTCACCTTTCCTTACTACGGCTCTTTTGTGTATTGGGTAGCGAAAGGTTATGCCGTTCTGGACGATGCCGCCTTCCCGATTATCGGCGAAGGAAGCACGGAACCAAACGACAGTTTTATTCCGCAACTGGCGGCCAATGCCGAAGCAGCGATTGATGCGGTGGATAAGATGGGCGTTATCGACCGCAAGCGCGTGGCGGTAGGCGGCCACTCCTACGGCGCTTTTATGACGGCCAACCTGCTGACGCACACCAATCTTTTTGCCTGCGGCATTGCGCGGAGCGGGGCCTACAACCGCACGCTCACGCCCTTTGGATTTCAGAGCGAGCAGCGCAACTACTGGGATGTTCCGCAGGTGTATAACACCATGTCGCCGTTTATGCACGCCGATTCTATGAAAACGCCGCTGCTGCTCATCCACGGCGATGCCGACAACAACCCCGGCACTTTTACGCTGCAAACCGAGCGGTATTTTCAGGCGCTCAAAAACCTGGGCGCACCGGTGCGCATGGTGCTGCTGCCCAAAGAATCGCACGGCTATCAGGCCAAAGAAAACATCCTGCATGTGCTTTGGGAACAGGATCAGTGGCTGGAGAAATATTTGAAGAAATAAAGGCGTTAAGGGTTTGGGGTTAGGAGTCTGGGGTTAGGAGTCTGGGGTTAGGGGTTGATGAAGGTTGATTGTTGTTGATGAGGGTTGATGAGGGTTAGGGTTGGGGTTGTGTAGAGACAAGGCATGCCTTGTCTCTACGGCTGTACGTCGCACATCTCCATATCTCTACGGCTGTACGTCGCACGTCTCTATGTCTCCACGGGTTGCGGGGGCGTTTTATAGAGATGGGAAATTTTTCCGGAAAAGGGCGATCTGAATTTCCGGAAATGGTGCCCTTTTACAGTCTCGGAAACCCGCTGCCGGGGCCTTTTGCAAAACCCGGAAGAGTTTTTTCTCACAAAGAATTGGAAAATGATAGAACGCGTCTTAATTTGGCTTCCCAAAGGCTTGTTCCATTTTCGTTAAAAACTGCTATTCCCGATGAAGAAATTCCTACTCGGAATGAGCGCGATGCTCCTTTCTGCCCTGGGCAGCTCTGCACAAGATGCGCACTTCACCCAATATTTCTCCTCGCCGCTGACGCTCAACCCGGCCCTCACCGGACTGACGAACTGCGACCTGCGGGTGGCGGGCAACTACCGCAATCAGTGGAGTTCCGTATCTACCCCCTACACCACGGCCTCGCTCTCCTATGACATGGCTTTGATGAAAGGAAAATTCACCAACGGCGACCGGCTTGGCCTCGGCGTGATGGCGCTCTATGATAAATCAGGTACTGGTGCGCTCACCAATATGACCTTTGCCATTTCGGCGGCTTATCACAAAGCGTTTGGCGGCAGTTTCGACAATATGTCTAAAAACCACACCATTTCCATTGGTGTGCAGGGCGGGCTGGTGCAAAAAACCATCGACCGCGCCAAGCTGACGTTTGGCGATCAGTTTGACCCTATCAGCGGCGGCTTTACACAAAGCACCAAAGACCTGACCGGCAATAACGACGTGAACTACGCCGATTTTGCGGCGGGCCTCACCTACACCGGTCGCGTAACGGAACGCACTACGGCCTACGCGGGCTTCAGCACCTATCACCTCACCACGCCGACCGAGTCTTTCCTGGGCAGCGACAGTACGCGCATCCATCGTCGTTTTACGGCCTTCCTCGGCGGTTCTTTCCAGCTCAACGAAAACATTTATCTCTATGCCAGCAGCCTGTATCAAAATCAGGCAAAGGCGCAGGAACTCGTCTTTGGCTCGGCAGTGGGATTTGTGCTGAACCCCGGCTTCGATGCTGAATTTCAGCGCCCGACCGTGCTGTACACCGGTGCCTGGTATCGCGTCAATGATGCCATCGCCCCTTATGTGGCACTCGACTTCAAGAAAGCAACTATCGGCTTTAGCTATGATGTAAACATCTCCAACTTTGCACCGGCTACGGGCAACAACGGCGCTTATGAGATTTCGCTGATATACAATGGTTGTATCAACCGGAAAATCCGGGAGCCGCGCCAAAACTTCGCCTGTCCCAAGTTTTAAAAAATACTCTTTTACAGAAAAGCGCCGGAAATTTTCCGGCGCTTTTTTTGTGGGGTTGGATTGCCTGCTTTAGATGTCGCAGGGGTATTATACCATTTAGTCACCTAAATCATGCATCGTTAGCCTCACCCCCG
>DDEO01000173.1 GCA_002336725.1 Bacteroidetes bacterium UBA1952
GAAAGAACTAAACCGCAATGCCAATTTCACACTCTCGCTCGAGGATTACTACGTGCGCTAACGACGTCGTTGGCGTACTTTATCGGAATGCGGCTGTTATGGATGCCTTTGCTGCGCCGCGTGCCTTGATTTTTCGGCGTTTCAGAAAAAGCACAAAGAGCGGATTGTCTTGAGCGATATATGATATTCTTAGTGTGTTGCCCGGGTGGTGTTCTGATCCCGCAATAGTTTTTAGGAAAATTCGGCAGCCCCACAAAATGGGGCAGCCTGTTTAATGGGGTAGCTTTTCCCGGAAATATCCATAAACCCACGTACCCGCAACGGCGCTCAGCAGGGTAATGGCCACTGCCGTAGCGCCCGTGCCAATTTGCGCAAAAAGCGGCCCCGGACAAGCGCCGGTGAGCGCCCAGCCCAGCCCGAAAATCAATCCGCCATATATCTGCCCTTTATTAAAAGTCTTGGGCGCAATTCGGATGTCTTCGCCATAAATGGTTTTGATGCCGAAGCGCCGGATAATCCAGACCGATAGCATACCAACCGCAATGGCGCTGCCAATAATGCCATACATATGAAAGGACTGCAACCGGAACATCTCCTGAATCCGGAACCAACTGATGACCTCGGCCTTGACGAAAATAATGCCAAATAAGATACCGACGAGGCCGTATTTAAGATGGTGATACCAGCGGTGTTCCAGCTGGCTTTCGTTGACGCACATTGCGTCTTGCGAACGGACGCTCAGGTCTGCTTGAATGTTTTGAAAAGACTGCATTTTCCGGAAATTTTAATTAGAGCGAAAGGATAACTGGCAGCAGCAGGTTGGCCATCAGAAAGCCGCCCGCCATAAACGCAATGGTTGCCACCAGCGACGGCCATTGCAAACTCGAAAGCCCCATGATGGAATGACCACTCGTGCAGCCGCCCGCATAGCGCGTACCAAAACCCACCAGAAAGCCGCCCACCACCATCACCAGAAAGCCCCGGAGCGTGAAAAGACTTTGCCAGTTGAGTAGTTCTGTTGGAATTATATTGCTATAATCTGTTATGCCGTAGCCGGCAAGTTCCTGTGCCAGTTGGGGATGAACGACCACCGGTTGAGGATTAGAAAGAAAATGCGCCGCCATTAAACCGCCGACAAGAATACCGAGGACAAAGAGCAGATTCCAGACTTCTTTTTTCCAGTTGTACTGAAAAAACGGAATGCCCGCCGGGATGCACGAGGCGCAGATATGGCGCAGGGAAGAACTGATGCCAAAGGATTTGTTGCCCAGAATCAGCAGCGCCGGCACTGTGAGGCCAATGAGCGGCCCTGCCACATACCAGGGCCAGGGTTGCTTTAAAAATTCCATCATTTAGGAAGCGGTGTCAGGCGGTTTTCCGCTTTTGCTTTTTGAAAATATTGAAGAACAAACCGCCCATGACAGCGCCGTAAAGGGTGCTGTTGAGCGGGCGCGAGGTGATGGCACAAGTGCCGGAGCTGCAACCCACGAGCTTCCAGTATAGATAGCCCGAAACAGCACCGAGAGCAATGCCCAAAAGGGACAGAAGATGATTTTGAAGGAAGGTTTTCATCCGGAAAATACAGGAAGGCAATAGAAAAGATTTACTCGGCGTAAGCGAAAGCCTTGCAATCACAGGCTTATTTTGCTGCCGCCTGTTGTACGTTTTGCCAGGGGCCACCATTAATCACATTGGCGAAGCCATTTTTGAGGAGCAGACTCCGGGCCATACCGCTGCGGTTGCCGCTCCGGCAAAAGACCACAATCTGCTTTTTGCCTTTAAACTGCGCCAGTGCGCCGGAAAGCTTGTCGAGCGGAATGTTTACCGCACCGCGCACACTACCGGCGGCAAATTCGCCGGGTGTGCGCACATCCACCAGAAAAGCGCCAGCGTGAATGGCTTCCCGAAGTTGGGTATTATCGGGGCGGGCGAAGAGGTTTTTGAAAAATCCAAACATAAAAAAGAGGCGTTGAGGGAAATCAGTTCAGGGTTTTGCTTTGACACACAAAATTGGTTTTCGGAACGCCGGTTTGGGCGATGGCGTTGAAGCCGCCTTCCACTTCCGAAAAATTCCGGTAGCCGCGTGCCTGCAAAATGCTCGCCGCAATCATGCTGCGGTAGCCGCCGGCACAGTGGAGGTAGAAATGCGCAGACGGGTCCAGGTCTTTTATCCATTCGTTAAGGTAAGCCAGCGGTTTGCTATAAGCCGCGTCCACGTGTTCGGCGGCATATTCTGCTTCGCGGCGCACATCAATAACCTTGCTCTTGCCGGGTTCCAGCGCAGCGGCAAATTGTTCGGGCGATATGCGGCAGACGGTATCCACCTGCTTTCCGGAATTTTTCCAGGCTTCAAAACCACCTGCCAGGTGGCCCAGCACGTTGTCAAATCCTACACGGCTAAGGCGGGTAACCGCTTCTTCTTCCTTTCCGGGGTCGGTGATGAGCAGGATAGGTTGGGCTACATCCACAATCAGCGCACCCACCCAGGGCGCAAAATCGCCGCCGAGGCCAATATTTATCGATTGCGGAATAAAACCTTTGGCAAATTCCTGGTCGCTGCGTGTGTCGAGGAGCAGTGCGCCGGTGCTTTCGGCAGTCGCTTCAAAAGCGTTGGCGGAAAGCGCGTTCAAACCGCGTTGCAATACAGCATCGAAACGATTAGATCCCTTTTTGTTCAGGACTACATTCATCCCAAAATACGCCGGTGGCGGCAGCAGTCCTTCGGTAACGGCGGCCACAAAAGAGGCTTTGTCGGGTTGATTGAGGGCATAATTTACTTTTTTCTGATTGCCGAGCGTATCCACTGTTTCCTTCATCATGTTTTTGCCGCAGGCCGAGCCGGCGCCATGCGCGGGATAAACAACGAGGTCGTTGGGCAGCGGGAGGATTTTTTGGTAGAGGCTGTCGTAGAGCAGCCCGGCCAGTTCTTCCTGCGTCAGGTTGGCGGCTTTCTGCGCCAGGTCGGGGCGGCCCACATCGCCGAGGAAGAGCGTATCACCGCTAAAAAGTGCTGTTTCTTTTCCGTTTTCGTCTATCAGTAGGTAGCTGGTGCTTTCCAGCGTATGGCCGGGCGTATGAAGCACTTTTATCCGCACGTCGCCAACCTCAAAAATCTGTCCGTCTGTGGCAATCAGGGCTTCAAATTCCGGATGGGCGGTGGGTCCATATACAATAGCGGCGCCAGTTTGCTCGCTCAAATCAAGATGGCCGCTCACAAAATCTGCGTGAAAATGGGTTTCAAAAATGTATTTGAGCGTAGCGCCGTCCTTTTGAAGCCGCTCCAGATAAGGTGCGGTTTCGCGCAGCGGGTCTATGATGGCTGCTTCGCCTTTGGAAGCAATGTAATAGGCTCCCTGCGCCAGGCAGCCGGTGTAAATCTGTTCTACTGTCATGGTAGCGTTGTTTTGTTTTTTAAAAGAAGAATACAAAGTTGAGATGCCATTTCCGGGAATACCGTAACATTTGTTACACGGCAGCAGCCAGGCTGCTACACGCCGAAAACTGCGCATAAACGCGCTTATTTCAGCAGCGTTTCTTTTATCAGAATATAGATGCCCATCACCAGTACAAACCAGCCAAAAGCCGGCTTTAGCTTTTTGCCATCTACCCGCGAGGCCAGTGCGCTGCCAATCAAAATACCCAGAATGGCGATGCCGAGAATGGCACTGAGAAAAACCCAGGGGATATTTGTCCGGCCCATAGAAAATGCAAAACCCAGCAGCGAGTTGAGCGCGATAATAACCAGCGAAGTGCCAACGGCTTTTTTCATGGGCAGGCGCAGCAACTGCACCAGCGCCGGAATGATGAGAAAGCCGCCGCCTGCGCCCACCAGACCCGTTACCAATCCTACAAACAAACCCATAAACAGCAATAGTGCATAGGAAGGTGTTTTTTGTTCCGGCTCTTCGGCTTCTTGCTGCGGTTTTTTCCGAATCATGCTCCACGAGGCGGCCAGCATCAGCACGGCAAAAAGCAGCAACAGGAGGGTGCTTTTGGTTACCACAAACGCACCAAAGCGAACAACTTGTTCCGGAATGGCCGCAACCAGCACATTCCGGGAAATAAACACCGCCGCCACCGAGGACGCACCAAACGCCAGCGCCGTTTTAAGGCTCACCAACCCTTTCCGGAAATAGGAAACCGAGCCGACACTACTGGTCGCGCCCACGATAAGCAAAGAATACAGCGTCGCCGAAACAGCATCTATACCAAACAGATAAACCAGTACCGGAACCGTTAGAATACTGCCGCCGCCGCCGATAAGACCCAGCGAAATACCAATAAAAATAGAGGCGATGTAGCCATAAATAGCCATAACTGTGCAGGAAATTAAAGAGCGGCAAAACTGTACTTAAACCGCCGCCTGCACGGTTACTTTGGTTACAGAAGCGTAATTTTATTGCGTCCCAGCGCCACCTCACCCGCGTCTTCCAGTTGCTTGAGCAGCCGCGAAATCACCACGCGGGCTGTTCCCAATTCGTTGGCCAGTTGCTCGTGGGTAATAATCAGCGTCCGGCTGCCCGACAACTCTTCCTTTTTGTGTAGCAGCGCCAGCAGGCGTTCATCTACTTTCCGGAAAGCAATGGCATGAACGATTTCCAGCAGCTCTTCAAAACGCCGGTGATAGAGCCGAAAAATATAATCCAGCCACTGCGGATATTCACGGATAAAAAGCGACACCTTTTCTATCGGCAAAAACAGAATCTCGGCTTCCTCTTCTACCTCGGCGCGCACCTTGCTTTTCTCGTTGTGCAATCCGCCCAAAAAAGACATGATGCAGCTTTCTCCGGTGCGCACGTAATAGAGTAAAATCTCCCGTCCGTCTTCCTCGGTACGCATCACGCGCAGCGTACCCCGCGCCACAATCGGAATGGAACGAATAGGGGCATTCTCGTTCAGGATGGTGCTGCCGGAAGGATAAGTTTTGTGGATGCTGTTTTGATAGAGCTTTTCCACCAGCTCCGGCGATGTTTTAAATTCCTGTATATGATTTAAATCTTCCATTCGGATAGTGGGCTGAAATTAAAAGAGAATGCAGTGTTGCCGCTTCTGTGTGGAAAGCAAAGCAGATAGGGCAGCGCCTAGAAGTGCCGCAGATGAAGCAGTCCTTTTTGCAGCAAAAGTGCTTCTTCGTCTAACAAATTCCGCACAACCGCCAGCACATTTCCGGTTTCTGAAAGCGCAAAATGACTGGTAAGCGCCTCAGGTGTTTGTGGGCTGGTTTGCAGCAGGGAAAGCACTTTGATTCGCAGCGCGGCAATATCCGGATTTTTTCCGGAAAGACACACATCGCAATTCCCGCAGGGTGCTTCGTTGGCTTCGCCAAAATACCGGCGGATAAGCACCTGACGACAGGTTTCCTTTTGTGTAGCCAACTGAATCATGGCCTCGGTGCGCACTTCGTGGGCCTGCCGCAGCTGGTGCAGCCTTTCGGTGTTGATAATCAGGTGGCGGCTATCGGCGCGGCAGTGACGGAAGAAAAGCTCCGGCGTGTCGGCGGCTTCGGTATATTCAATGATTTGCAGCCGGTGCAGGCAGCGCAATCCTGCTTTCACGTCTTCGGTGGAAAGGCCGGTTTTTCGGGCAATATCGGTTTCTTTTACCGGCACTTTTTGCACAAAAATGCCGCTGTAGAGGCGTAGAATGCTCGTGGCAATGGCGCTTTCGCGCGGGTGGCTTTTGCGAATGTCTTCCAGCCTGGCCGGAACGGTGGTGAAGCACACTTGCGAAAGCCGGAAAACGCCCTCGGTGAGCGTCCAGAAGCCATCTTCGGCCAGGCGGCGCAGGGCATAGCTGGCCGGTAGCGGCGGCAGCGAGAAACGCTGACAAAATTCCGGAAACTGAAACGGATAATACTGAAACGGCTCGGCGCCAATCGGGATTTGCAGGTATTCGCACACCGACTGATACACCTGGCGCAAAAACTCCGTGGGGGGATACTGCATAGCCGTGCTTTCGCGCAGCCGACGGGTTTCTTTTTCGCTGTGGAAAAGCAAAGCTGCCGATACTTTTCCATCGCGCCCCGCGCGGCCCATCTCCTGATAATACGATTCCACATCTTCGGGCAGGTCGTAATGAACGACCAGTCGCACCTGTGGCTGGTCAATGCCCATACCAAAAGCGGTTGTCGCTACGATAACCGGCGTTTTTTTCTCCGCCCACGCCTTTTGAATTTCGGCGCGTCTGGCGTTGGGCAATCCGGCATGATAGGCAGCGGCAGCAATTCCGGAATCGGTCAGCAAACGGGCGACGGTTTCGGTTTGCCGGCGGCTGCGGCAATACACAATAGCCAGTTCGCCGGGGATGCGCCGGAGGGCCGCCACACAATCGTTCTGGCGGGTATGCGTTTCGCGCATCAGCAGCCGGATGTTGTGCCGGTCGGTAGAAAGGCGAAACAGCGCCGGCTGGCGCAGTTTCAGCAGCTTCCGGATGTCGGCTTCTACAGCAGGCGTAGCCGAGCCG
>DDEO01000052.1 GCA_002336725.1 Bacteroidetes bacterium UBA1952
AACTACCAAATGTTTTTTTGAGAGCGAAAAACCCTCTTTTCAATCTGGCCGTTTGTGCTTCCTCAAAGAACTTTTCCGCCGAAGCGGACGGCAAAGATACGATGCCTTTCCCGGCGCCGACAAATGTTTTCGCTTAAAGGGTTTCTTAAAAAAATGCGGGGCAGGGAGAACGCGCCTCTTGGCGCGTCCTTACGTGTATAAATAGGAACGCACACCGTTTAGGCGCGCGTTCCTACCTGCACAGCAGCTATTCCTCTAGTCCACAAACAAATCCCGCTGCAATTCTACGCCGGGCGTTACTGCATAACCGCTCAAATCGGTGATGCCGGCTTTGGCCAGTACTTCTTCATCCAGAAACGCATGGCCCGTACACTGCGCGGACACCTGCTGCAATATCCAGGCAACTGCATCGGCCATAATATCGGGCTTGCGGCTGCGGCGCATCATCTCCTCGCCGCCCAGCAGGTTTTGAACCGCCGCTGTGGCAATGGTCGTTACCGGCCACAGGGCGTTGGCCGCAATCCCTTTTTTCCGGAATTCTGCCGCCCACCCCAGCGCCAGTTGCGTCATGTTGTATTTGCTCAACGTGTAGGCCAGCGACATAGCCAGCCATTTGGGATTGGCGCTCACCGGCGGCGAAAGCGTCAGAATGTGCGCGCTGTTGCTTTTTTCTAAGTAAGGCAGGCAATGCTTGGTTACCAGAAACGTCCCGCGCACGTTGATGCTGTGCATTAAATCCAGCCGCTTGGTTTCGGTTTGCGCCGTGTTCGTCAGCGAAATGGCCGAGGCGTTGTTAATCACGCCGTCTATTCCGCCGAAGGCTTCCACGCCTTTTGCCACCGCATTCCGAATCTGTTCTTCCTCCCGAATATCGCAGGGAACGGCCAGGGCTTTTCCGCCTGCCGCTTCCACTTCGGCTGCCGCACTATATATAGTACCGCCCAACTTTGGATTTTCTTCGGTGCTTTTAGAAGCAATGATGATATTGGCGCCGCCGCTTGCCAGTTTCAGGGCAATGGCTTTGCCGATGCCACGGCTCGCACCGGAGATAAAATACGTTTTGCCGCTGAAAAAAGCGGTATCAATTCCGGAATTTATCATTGTGCACGCTCCCAGGTTGTGGTTCTGCCAATAAGCGAGATGCCGACGAAGCCGCGTACATCCAGCGAATTGCCGTTGTAGGTGATTTTCGACGAGTAGGTTTTACCGCTCTTCGGGTCGTAAATCTCGCCGTCGTTGTATTCCTTGTCGCCGTCTTTTTTGAAATGTCGCAGGATTTGCAGGTTCATCATTGGCTGTGTGCGCAAGGATTCCTTCGGGTTTTTCTTGTCGGTTTTGGGAACGCCATTCTCATTGGGCTCCTTTAGCCACACAATATTGCCGTAAAACTTGTCGTCTTTGGCTTTAAAAATATTGATTTTGGCCGTTTTCTCGGCGTTATACCAAAGACCTTCAATCTTGTCTTTTTGCGCCTGAGCGTTAAAGGCAGCGGCGGAAAGCAGCAAGGCCGGCAGCGCACGGCGAATAAGAGTTGTACGAATCATGATGGATGAAAAAGGTTTGAGTGGGTGATAAGACCCGTGAAAAACGAAAAGGTTATCTGGCCTCACCCCCGGCCCCTCTCCGAAGGAGAGGGGTGACAGTGTTGTGTCTCTTTATGGTTGCTAGTTTCTGGCACGAGTGCTTTTTCATGTCATTTCCGAAGGGAATCTCCGGAAAGGCTTTCCACCAGCGCGATGTACTGCGCTTCGGCCTCGGCAGTATTCATGCCTTTGAGTTTTAGCCAGGCTTCGTGTTTGAATTTCTCTTTGAAATCAAACATACCATAGGTTTTCTCCTCCGAGGCATCGCCTTCGGTGGCTTGTTTGTACAACGAATACAGCTTCAGCAGCGTTTCGTTATCGGGTTTTTCGGAGAGCGTTTTGCTCTTGGCAACGGCATCGGTGAATGTCATAGGGGTAAATTGGACTCCCGCCGGCGGGAAATTGGACTTCGCCTTTGGCGAAATTGGAAAATTGGACTCTCCGCCTTCGGTGGAGAATTGGAGCCTTCGGCTTCCGCTGTTTCTTTGTTCTGAAAGGGGTGTTTATTCCCGAATGAAAATCTTTTGTCGCCCTAAAAGGGTCTTTGCATCCTGATGTCTTTATCCGTCCTTACGTTTTCTGTCACCCCTCTCCTTCGGAGAGGGGTCGGGGGNNAACGGGGCCGGGGGTGAGGCCAACGGTGCGAAGGCCCACACCCTCTACTCCATCCACTCAAAATCGTCGGTCTTTTCCAGTTCCTCAAAAATTCCGCAAAAAGCTTCCGGCAACTTCGTGAGCTTGCGCTTTTCGGTGTCTATCCATGCGCCATCGGCAATGATGGTGGCGGCCAGCACCTCGTCGGAGCGGTAGATTTTTTGTTCAAACGACCAGCGGCTGCCGTCTTCACGGGCGCGGCGCAGCCGACAGGTTACGCGCACGGTGTCTTCGGCCCGCACCTCGCGGTGGT
The DNA here is from genome assembly GCA_002336725.1 of Bacteroidetes bacterium UBA1952. Classification (GTDB taxonomy): domain Bacteria; phylum Bacteroidota; class Bacteroidia; order Chitinophagales; family Chitinophagaceae; genus UBA1952. The sequence goes on from DDEO01000052.1 coordinate 2,491, forward strand.
AGGTAATTTCTTCCCGAAACAGAATCGGCCCAAGATGGTTCCGGGTCATCGCTTCCAGCGTCAAACCTTTGTCGAACAGCAACTGCACCCGTGCCTGCGCCGCAAAATCGGCATAGGCCGAATGGCGCAGATGGCCGTTGGCATCCAGCTGCGCCCACAAAACCGGTGCGCTCAAAAGAATTTTCTCCATCAACCGGCAGGGTTTTCCACCGGCCGATACAAATGCTCCAATGCGGGCCGGTTGTTTTCCAGGATAATCTTGCGTTTCAGGCTCAGCTTGGGTGTCATTTCGCCGGTTTCCACGCTCCATTCTTTGGGCAGAATCAAAAACTTCTTGATTTGCTCCACGTGGTTAAATTTTTTGTTGAAGCCCTCAATAATCTCCTCCAGAAAAGCGTGTACCTTGGGGTCTTGGGCTGCCGCTTCGGCGGTGGTAAACGACATATTTTGCTCGGCCATCCATTTCTTCAGGTTGTCGAACGATGGCACAATCAGGGCGGCCACAAATTTTTCGCCCTCGCCCACCACCATCGCCTGCTCTATGAAACGGCTTTCTTTCACCTTATTTTCAATCAGCTGCGGCGCTACATACTTGCCGCCGCTCGTTTTGAAAAGTTCTTTTTTCCGGTCGGTGATTTTCAGAAATTTCCCTTCTACAAATTCGCCAATATCGCCGGTCAGAAACCAGCCGTCGCGCATCACCTCGGCGGTGGCTTTCG
>DDEO01000129.1 GCA_002336725.1 Bacteroidetes bacterium UBA1952
CGATTACGGGCAAAATTAAATAGCAGATTACTTTCTCAATTTTTCTCATTTGATTCCACTATAAGGTCATGAATTTGTTCTTCAAAGGTAGGCATTCGCTTCACATATTCCGCAACGTTCTTTTTAAAAGTATGCAGAGCCTCTTTATTGTTCGCGAAATCCAAAACGATATTCTTTAGCGCATCGGCATCTAAATAAGGGCAGGAAATTGCTACTTTCTCTTTCAATAGGTAGCCTGCGGTTTCCACTTCCTCATTGACCAGAATTACACAGTTCGCACGCAGCGCATCCCCCCACTTATTTGACTCTGCATAACGATTGATGACGCTAATAGGTTTATAAAACGTGAATGCAATATCTGACAAGAACATATACGCAATGCTTTCGGCATTTGACAAATGTCCGAGGAATTGTACATTTTCAAGTTGAATAAACTGCTCCGCTATAGAGCCATCCACCTTTCCATAGCACAGGAAAAGAATTCTTTTGTCATCCTGAAGCGCCTGTGCTACTTGAAAAAGTACGTCAATTCCCCTGTTTGCAGAAAGCCAACCATTTACATTTATGACTAGGTCATAATTAAAAACAGGTATGCTTACAGCTAGGTTCTGGGCTTGCATTACTTCACTTTGACTTGGGTAATTTTTCACAACAACAAATTTATCCGACGGATAATCATATCTTTCTTTTCCAGGAATAACGTGTGCTTTAGCACTTTGGGAAGTATGTCGCTCTAATTTTCCAAGAATTTTATTTACCCAACCAGGAAAATTCATAAGCAATAGCAAACGATCTGGATCGTCAAAGTAGAATTGCCTTTTGACGAAGAAGGTGCTTAGGTAAACAGGCAAAGCTGATTCAAGCCCCAGACACCAGACTACGTCTTTTGAGGGTATTTTTAAGGTACGCCAGAAAACACGCCATACCCAACGCAAATAATACAATTTGTTGCGAGTACCACCGTAGCCGCCACCATTTAACAGTAACTCCTTGTTGATAGAGAAATCGAAAAAAGTTTCTTCGAAATCATTTTCTTTTCGAGACCACCCAAGGTGAGTTACAGACAGGTCAGGATATTGAGTTCGCAAGAAGCGGACGAGTTTATAAAGCCGCACACGCTTACTAATTGCCGGAAGTGGCGCATAGATATATATGTTTTTCATCGGGCTAGTTTTAGAACTATTAACATTACGAGGGCTTGTAATGCTGAGGCAATAAGTATTACAAAGCCTGCCCCCGTGGCACCTTTGGAAACGAGCCACAGGGAAAAAATAATGACGGAAAGGCCAAAACCGATATTTGAATATAGCACCCACTTATTTTTTGAAATAGCGATAGCCAGCCTTGAGAATACAGAAGTTATTGCTGTAAAAACTGTTGATATAACAATCAATAAAATGGACCAGTAAGCATCAACATACTGTTCATAGAATACCTGCAACAGGAATTGTCCGGCAGCAAGAAATACGAGGGCAGCCGCCAATGTAAGGGCAATCAATACCCACATTGAGCGGAGGGCAAGTCTCTTAGCTGTAGCGTAGCTCTCGGATACAGCAAGGGAGGGCAATATAGCTGAGCATACCGTCCCGATTATAAAGAATAAGATTGCCCGGATTTGATTGGCAACCCCGTATAAACCGAGTTCAATATTCCCATTCGGTATTTTTCGTAGCAGAACCTGAAGATACCATAAGGGAGGAAGGGTAAAAAGCCCCCCCACAATAAGCGGCAAAGCACTCCTGACCAAGTTACCAGAGATAGATTTGACCGTTTGGTTTTCAGCAGGATAATTTTTACTGCGCGTTATGGCCTTCGCAATAACGGTTCGAAACTGCGAAAGCGATAGCAGAATTTGAATCGATAAATAGATAACAAGTGCTACTTCAAGGGTATGCTTATTGTGATAAGCATAGAGCAGCAAGCCAACAAACGGCAAGGTTATGATTAATAACAGGGTTTGCTGCTTAATAATGTTAAGCCCCAGTCCAAAACCACTAAGAACAGGCGAGAGAACGGAAATAACAATCAAGCCCGGTAGACAAAGGCCCATGATCATCCTATCGTTTATGCCTATACTAGCAGAAAGCTGGTCATAGAAGAGAAAATAAAGAAGAAAGATAATCGCAAAAAAGAAAGACAATACTAATCCTACCGCTTTTAAAGAACGATTGATATTCCTACTCTCGTTTACACTTTTCGATATTTGAATAATAATTACTTGGCTAAAATTAATACCTACAAAGGAAGAGAAAAGTAGTGCCGTACTGGTTACAAGCGAAAAAAGACCAAAATCAGCTGGCCCTAAGTACTTGGCGAACAGAAAAACAACAATAAAAGTCGTTCCCCGAGTCAGGGCTGAATAAAACGTCAGATACAGCGCATTAGCCTTACTTCTAGAGGCAAACACCCCACTCAGCCGTTTCTTCAACCCAAGGATAGTCATTTATACCAAGTAAATAATTGCGATACTAATAGTAAAACTACTAAAGACGACCCCGCTTTCTAAATAAATTGAATACCTTATGTCTATTTTGTACCGATTTTGTCTCTTTAAAATCCCCATACCCATACCCATACCCATATCCATACCCATATCCATATCCATATCCATACCCATACCCGCCACGCTCTTGCTTGATGTCATTCACCACAAGGCTCATTTTGGGCATCTTGCGCTGTTGAAACAATTCTTCCGGAATCGCCAACTGGCCTTTGTTGGTTACCCCCTGGCGCACCAAAAACAGGGTAACGTTGGCATAGGGACTCAATAACTGCGCATCTGTTACAATGCCGACCGGCGGCACGTCCATAATCACATAATCAAAATGCTCCTTCAGATAGGCAAACAAATCCGATACCCGTTCCTGAGAAAGCAGTTCCGCCGGGTTGGGCGGGATAGGGCCGGAAGAAATCACAAACAGATTCTCGGCAACGCCCGAAGGCCGTATAATTTCCGGAATGTCCGTCGCACCAATGGCATAATTACTAAAACCTATATTATTGGGCAGCCCCAGATATTGAGAAATCTTAGGCTTGCGCAAATCCAACTCCATCACCACAACCTTTTTTCCGGAAATCGCCAGCGCACTTGCCAGATTGAGCGATACAAAAGATTTTCCCTCACCACTCATACTGGAAGTTAGCAATATTGTGTTTTCTTTCTTGTCCGTCAGTACAAATTGCAGATTAGAACGCAAAGCACGGAACTGCTCCGAAATGGCATTGCGCGAATTGGGCGTAACCACTAATTTACCCGCATCATCCGGATTATGACTGATTTCTCCCAAAATAGGCACTTGTGTACGGCTCGTGATGTCTTCTTTTGATTCAACTTTTGTATTAAGAACATCCTTCAAATAAATAACGCCGTAGGGTAGCAACAGGCCGATAGCCAGTGCGGAAAGCAAAATCAACTGCTTTTTGGGTTTCACCGGCAAGGTATCCCGGCGGGCCTGATCCACAATGCGTGCATTGGCAACGGTTGAAGACTTGGTGATGGCCGACTCCTCACGCTTTTTCAGCAAAAACACATACAACTCCTGCTTGATGGCCTGCTGACGGGAATACTCCAGGAAAGTGCGCTCTTTAGCCGGCACCTGCCTGATTTTCGCATCAATAACGCCGGCTCTGCTACGCAACTCCGCAATGCTTGCTTGCAACTGGCGCTTGAGTGTTGCAATCGTTTGATGCATCTCGCGTTGCAGCGCCACCATCTGCTGATCGATGTTCCTCACCACCGGGTTGCTTTCCGTAGAGGTCATTAAAAGCTGTTCCCGCTGGAGTTGCAGGGCGTTATAGTTGTTCACAACGACCGTAAAAGCGGGATCCTGCACCATCAAAGCCGATGGAATAACCCTGTTGCCCGGCGCATTGCTGTTTACAAATCGCTCCAGCGATTGCAAAACCGAATACTGCACCTCTTTTTCCGTAAGCTGCCGCGCATAATCTGTCGTATTGCCCAATAATAGCTTAGACTGCTCACTCAAATCGGTCAGCTCATTGCTAACCTTAAAGTTTTCAATATTTTTTTCAATGCCGGTTAGCTCGCCGTTCACCAGTTGCAGACGCGCATCTATAAATTGCATCGTGCTGTCTGCAATACGGTTCCTGTCGTCCACGTTCGCGTGCATATATTCTTCAATCAACCGGTTGATAATGGCTTCTCCCTTGTCGGGGGCCGCAACCTGCAAGACAAGCGCAATCGTACTCACCTGTTTGTTGGGAATAGACGCACTCAGGTTGTTCATATATTGTATCACCGTCGATTCCAGATTGTCCACTTGTATCACCAAGGGAGCATCTTTATCGGTAGCTACCGGCCTTCTGGTAACAATGGCATCGCCAAAAGGCAGTTGCAAAGGCACACCAAATTTGCCCTTCCAGGTCTTCCCTCCGGCTTCCAGCACATAATTATTTGCACCCTCCGATTGTAATTGATATTTAATCGATTGCGTAATAGAATCTTCTATGAAAGAAATAAAACTTACATCATAAGGCCGCGCATCATATATTTCTGTTTCCTTTATTCTTCCGTTGCTAAAGTAGCTCACATTCAATTGCAACCCTCTAACAACCCTTTCCATCAGGGTGCGGCTTTTAATAATCTCCAGTTCATTATCCACATTACTCTTACTGCCCAGCAGCCCCAAATCTACCAATGCCCCCGCATCCGGCAGGCCAGCACCCTTTTTGTCGTCCTGCACCATAATCTTGGCGCTCACTTTATAAATAGGCGCGCTATAGCGCAGATACAAAAAAGCAATGAGCAACGAAACAATAAGGCAGCCTACAAACCAGGGCCAGTAAGCCAAAAACTTACCAATGATTTTTTGCAGATTGATAGATGATTCCTCCTGCGGCTGGAAAAGCGCATTGTTGGCATCTGCAAAAGACTGTTGTTGAGAATCCATAGAAGACTTAATACACTAAATTTATTTAAAATTAATCCGGCTAAACAGTACGATAAGCAGGGAAGTAAAAGTACCCAGCAAAGCAATCGTGCGGGTTTGGGCAACGTCTGTACTCGCTGCCTTGCTTTTGGAAGGTTCTACATACACAATATCCCGCTGCTGCAGCTGAAAATAAGGCGATTGAAAAATATCGGAAGAATTCAGGTTGAGACGCGCAAACGTTTTCCGGCCCGATTCTTCCCGAATTACCATCACATTCTCCCTTTTCCCATAAATAGTCAGGTCGCCGGCCATGCCCAACGCCTGCAATACATCCACGCGTTCGTTAGGAACCACATAGGTCGCCGGCCGAACCACTTCTCCTAAAACAGTAACCTGAAAATTCGCAAAACGCACATTGACAACCGGCATCTTGTAATAAATAGAAGCCCGGCCACGTACAGAATCGCGGGCCTGCTCGGTGGTAAGGCCGGCCACCCTTAATCTGCCGGTGAGCGGCATCTCAATATAGCCATCCTGGCTCACCCGATACCCGTTGACTGCAGCAACAGCGGTTACAGGCGCGTTGGTAGCCGAGGGCTGAGTGGTATAATTGGTTCCGCTACCGGCTGCCAACTGCTGATTAATCTGCGGGTCTATCGTTTGGATAGATACCTGAATAATGTCATCCGGCTGAATGGTTACATCCCGGAAAGCAGCCGCCGGATGCGTATAAGTGCCCTGAAGCGAATCCGGAATGTCTTTAAAATAAGGTACATTCTTGTAACTCTTGCAGGACAACAGCAAACACAAAAAAGGTATGACCCGTAAAAATTTCATATTAAAAGGATAAAAAACGACCCAAAATCTTCAACAAACCCTGTAAAAGCTTGTTTCTAAATGCAAAATATCCTGTCCGCCTCTTCTAATTGGCATCGGATATAGCTTCGCCTGCTCAGTCCCACAGAAAGAGGAAGACCAAGGCTTTTTTTTGAGGCCGCAAAGGTAATCTTACGATTTTCTCCACACAAAGAAGAATGCGGGCGAAGCGGTTAAAAAAATGCCATTTTTTAAGAAATCTTATTATGTTTTCAAACTCAAATTATATATTCAAAACATAATTTAAGGCAGAACTTCTACGTCAGCAAGGGGATGATTGCCCACTGAAAGACAGCAGCAATTTATTACAGCGGTTCCCGGAAACAACTTTTTTGCTTCAAGAACCTTTAACTGATTCGCTGTACTTTCGCGCTCCCTTTCCGGCCTCGTAGTTCAATGGATAGAATNNATACAGGTTCGATTCCTGTCGAGGCCACGCAAAAAAGCCCGCAAAGCGTTTAAAATCAACACTTTGTGGGCTTTTTTATTTTGTAACTCTGCTCCCAAACGAGTCGTCGCAGGCTATAACCTTTCATAGAAAGGCTGCAATAGTTTCCGGAAATCCAGACTGTAATCGCCGTAGCGTTCATAAACCGAAAGCTCCGAGACGGCGGACTTTCCGGAAAGGATTCCTTTTCTATAGAAATAAATCACACGGTTAGGCTCTTTTTCCGGAAGCGGCCGGCTCTTCAGCATCGCGGCCAACTGCAATTTTCCGGAAATCAGCCCCTTCTCCCAGCCTTCCTGTGCCTGCACGGGCAACAACAGCGCGAAGGATCCACCCGGCTTCAGCAACCGCGTTACCGCCGTGTATAATTCCGGAAAATCCAACGTATCGTCGCTGTGTCGCGCCCGGTTTCGCGCCGCATCCTGCCCCTTCAGGCTGTTCTGAAAAAACGGTGGATTGGCAATAATGCCATCAAACAGCGCCTCCGGCGCAAAGTTGCGTACATCGCCGCATACCACTTCTATCCGCTCGTTAAACGGACTTCGCCGGATGTTCTCCGCTGCCTGCTGCGCCGCCTGCAGGTCGATTTCCAAAGCCGTGATATGCGCTTCCGGAAATCGTTGCGCCAGCATCAGCGAAAGCAGGCCCGTACCCGCACCAATGTCCAGCAGATTTCCGGAAATTTCCGGAAACGGTGCCCAAGCGCCCAGCAAACACGCATCGGTGCTCACCTTCATGGCACATCGGTCCTGAAAAACCGTAAATTCCTTAAACCGAAAAAAATCGTTGGGCATACGAGCCGCTCCCTTAACCCCCGCTCCAAAGGAAAGGGGAACCGGAAAACGTGTGGTTTTGGATAATTAAAAATAGATTTTTGTGCTTTTACAGGCTGTCATCCCGCTCCTTCGGAGAGGGGCCGGGGTGAGGCTAAATGGCCGGGGCAAAGGTGAGGCTCCGTGCCGCCGGTTCCACATCCAGTCCTGCAAACTTCCTGGCCAGAAACTGATAATGCGCCGTTATGGCAATCATCGCCGCATTGTCGGTGCAGTACTGAAATTCCGGAATAAAAACGGTCCAGCCTTCCTCCGCGCCCAGCGCCGTAATTGCTTTGCGCAGCCCACTGTTGGCCGATACGCCGCCGGCAATGCCAATGTTTTTCACGCCATATTGCTCCGCCGCGCGCACCAGCTTTTGCAACAAGGTTTTGATAATCGTGTGCTGCACCGAGGCACAGATGTCGGGCAGATTGTTTTGGATAAAATCCGGATCAATCTTCTTTCCTTTTTGAAGGAAATTCAGAATGGCCGTTTTAATGCCGGAAAACGAATAATCCAGTTCCGGAATCTGGGCAATGGGAAATGGAAACTTCCCGCCGTCGCCCTGCTGCGCATACTTATCAATCAGCGGGCCGCCGGGATAAGGCAGGCCCAGCATCTTGGCCGTCTTGTCGAAAGCCTCGCCCGCCGCGTCGTCGAGCGTGGTACCCACGATTTCCATATCCAGATAATCGCGCACCAGCACCAGCTGCGTATGCCCGCCGGAAACCGTAAGGCACAAAAACGGAAAATCGGGCTTCGGGTCGTCAATAAAATGGGCCAGCACATGCGCCTGCATATGATTGACCGCCAACAGCGGAACATCCAGCGCCTGCGCCAGCGACTTGGCAAACGAAGCGCCCACGAGCAACGAACCAATCAGGCCGGGCGACTGCGTAAAGGCCACGGCATCCAGTTCTTTTTTGGAAACACCGGCTTTTCCCAGTGCCTCCAGCACCACCGGAACGATGGCTTCCATATGTGCGCGGCTCGCCATTTCCGGAACCACACCGCCGTATTTGGAATGGATTTCCTGCGTGGCAATCACATTGCTGCGGATAGCGCCATCGGCAATGACCGAAGCCGCCGTTTCATCGCAACTCGACTCAATAGCTAGAATTTTAGGCACAAGGGCAAAGGTACAAGCCGCCTGTTTTCCGGAAAAATACGAACGGTGAAAGGGTTGCCCTACGTTATTTGTAGAGACAAGGCATGCCTTGTCTCTACTGCCTTGTCTCTACGCGGTCTCTGATTCTTCTTCACGCGGCTGCCCGAAGCGCCCCCAACCTGTCATAATTTTTAAAACCTGACAGGTGGGGAAAACCGTTTATTTTCCGGAATTTATCCACTCCACGGCCCTTTCCAGCACTTCGTCTTTGCCCGCCGCAATACCTGCCGCCGTGGGCTTCGCCATAATATCTATTGCTATGCCAGTCCGCTGCGTCTCGCGCCCGTCGGGATAATAAATGCCCAGGCCGCTGAACCTTGTCTGGATATTGCCCGGCAAAACGATGTCCGACACGTTGCCGTCAGCGCCCGCCGTTGCAGCGCCTATCACCTTTGCGTTAGGGTGCGTTTGGTAGGCCATTACGTGAAATTCGGCGCTGCTTTGCGTTTGCTCATTTACCAGAATCACGACTTTGCCTTTAAAATAATCCTTGTTTTTGCTGCCGGTAGGCGGCGACGGCTTGAAGGCAAACAAACCGGGCCGCTCCAGCGAAGGCGCGGTGGCGCGGTAAAAAACAGTAGGCTTCGGCAACAGGTAATTGCAGAAATCGTGAACCACAAAATCCAACGGATAATTACGCGCATCAATAATCATCGCGCGGGCCTTTTGGATGCGCGGCCAAAGCGCAGCCAGCGTATCGCGGCGCAAAAGTCCGTTGTTTACATAAGCAATCTCGCCGGGCAGCATCCGGAACAAAGGTTTTGGGGAGGCGGCCCGGCCTTTTCCATACAGCACTTCCGGAGCGTACAAAGCCGTCTGCACCGTGTGTGTTTGCCCGCTGCGCAGGACGGTCAGAGAAAGCGAGGAATCGTTGCTGCGGAGCGCCGCTTGGGCAAAATCCCGCGCCCGCGCCGCTTCGTTGGATGCCGGGAGATGAAGCCTTTGCCTTTCCAGCCGGTCGGCTACTTTCTCGCCGTTGATATGGGTAATCACGTCGCCGGGCAGCAGGCCGCTTTCCTTTCCCAGACTGTCGGAAACATAGCCGGTAACAATCAGTTGGCCGTCGGGCATTGCCAGCCGCAGGGCAGGATAGTATTTGCCAAAATAGTTTTTCAGAATCGGATTGTCGCCCTCAATATCGGCGTGCGAATCGTGGATGCGACCAATGAGTTCCTGCGCGGCAAACGTATAGGCCGTATCGGTTTCGGCGGCGGCAAAGCGGGGAATCATCTCGCCTAGCACGCCCTTCCAGTCTTCGCCAAGAAGGTTTTTATAGGGAAAGAAATACTGCACCATATTCCAGTAGCGATACAGCGCCAGAAGTTGCATTCCGGCATCGGGAAATTGGGCATTTTCATAGGCAATTTCATGGAGAAATACCGGATTGCCTGCGCCTTCGTGCAGCCCCACATAATAAGGCGCTGCGGGCCGTCGTGCATCCCGTGTCTGCATCAGCAGGTCGCGCAATTGGGGCGAAAATCCAGACGTTTCTATCCAGTTCAGGTCGGGTCGCAGCTTTGCGTTTTTATCCGTCGGTCGGGGCTTGGCCGTCTCAAAAGCACCGAGGCCCTTTACCCAGCCATAGAGCATGGCGTTGCGCTCGCTGGTGTCTTCCACGGCGGCAAGGTATGGGGGCAGGAAGCGGAACAGCTCATTGTCCCAGTTGTAGCGGCCTTCGGCAATGGCGGGATGATAGTATTTCAGAAAGCCCCACACCAGTCCGAGCGTGTGTAGATGCGCCGTTTTTCGGGCATTGAGCGTCAGCACCGGCACGGTTGAATGAGTAGAAAAAGCGGTGTCTTTTTCAGCAGGGAAGTTTTTATCCCCCGCTACGGCCATCGGAACAGGGCTTTGCGCACAAAGGTTCGTCGTGATAAAAAGCAGCAACGCGGCGAGGAGGCATTTCATAGGCACAAGGCGAAAATAAATGTAGCAGGGAAACGGCCTTGAATGCGTTTTTATTTTCCGGAAAAATCCCTTTTCTGCCCCCGGTGCGGGCCTGATATGGGTACACGGGTGGCTTTCGCTACTCTTGAAAGAACATCATAGTAAATTCCGCGTTTGGGTGTTCAGATTGCTATGCTTCTATCATCGGCGGCGGGAGCCAGAAGGACAGCATTTTCGGGTGCATTTCCGGAAAAAACGAAAATCTAAAAACAAAAACCTATAAGGTGTTTAAGACCTTATAGGTTTGCGGAAAAGCGCACCCGCAAAACTTCTCCGTCGGCCTTCACCTTAAAACGTTCGTCCAGCCGCAGGCCAACAACCCAGGCAATGCGCTTGCCGCTTTCCAGCACCCATATTTTTTCTTTTTGGGCAATAGAAATCTTTTGGTCAATCAGAAAGCGGGCTACTTTTTTCTTCTTGCCGCCCATACCGAGCGGATAAAAATAATCGCCTGCCTTCCAGCGACGCAGCACCAGCGGCCCCTCCAGCGCGTCGGCTTTGAGGAGGGCAACTTCCGGCGGCGAAGCCAGGTTTTCCGGCGCTTCGATAAGGGAGAAATGCAGCCTTCCGTCCGGAAACACAAAGCTTTCCGTGCCCTCTTCTATCAGGTATAAATCGGCGGTGGGCGCTTCTTCATGGCGCGCGGTGAGCACCAGAAAATCGCGGTGGCGCAAGAGGCGGTGCGAAGGGCCGTCGAGATAGTGGCCGGATTGCGCGGCAAACAGCTTTTTGATTTCCGGAATCATCCCGCCGGAGAAGCCAAAAGGTTGCAGCAGTTCATAAAGCAGTGCATCGGCGGCTTCGGTTTTTTGCCAGAGACGAATGGGCAGATAATAATCAGCACCGCGCGGCTCTAAGAGTTTTTTGCGCAGTTTCGCCGCCGATTTTTCATAGAGGATTTCCGCTCCGGCGATGCGGGCAGCGGTTTCGGCAATGGCCTTTAATGCTTGTGGATACTGCGTTTCAATGGCCGGGATCACCTCGTGGCGCAGGGCATTGCGGGCATAGTCGCTGCTGTCGTTGGAGGCATCTTTCCGGAAATCAACGCTGTTTTCGGCGGCATAGGCCAGAATTTCTTTTTTGGTAGCAAAGAGCAAGGGGCGAATGATTTTTCCTTGTCGGGGAAGGATGCCATGCAGGCCACGCAGGCCCGTGCCGCGAAACAAGTTCATCAGCACCGTTTCGGCGCTGTCATCAGCGTGGTGGGCGGTGGCGATAGCGGCGAATTTTTCTTCATTGCGCAGGCTTTCAAACCAGTCGTAGCGCAGGCGGCGCGCCGTTTCCTGAATGCCCCAGCCGCCTTTTTGAGCTTCCGCTTCGGTATTGAAATTTTTTCGGAAAAACGGAATGTTTCGCTCGGCGGCCCAGGCTTCTACAAAAGCCGCGTCGGCCTCGCTATCGGCGCCGCGCAGCTGGAAGTTGCAGTGCGCAATGGCAAAAGGAAAACCGGCCTCGTGCAGCAGCGTGGCGAGCACCATCGAATCCACGCCGCCGCTCACCGCCGCCAGCACGGGCTGCGACGCGTCGAGGCGGAGCGTATCCTTCCAAAAGGTTGTAAAGGATTTTTGGAACCGGTTGAACAAGAGAGCGTGTTTTTTAAGGAGGATATCTTTTTGACCTGACAAGTCATTTGCCTAATGCGGTATTATGCCTGTTTATGCGGCAGGCTGTGCGTGCTTTGAGATGCAGGCACAGCCTGCAGGATAATCCGACGAAAGCATAGCTTTCGCCGAACGGGCCCTTTCACAAGTTTTTATTTTCAGGATAGGCTCTTAATAATCCAAAATTTCGTCCAGTGCGCCGCGTAGTTCGCTGAAGGAGTGATTGTCGCCGGCTCTGCGGGCTGCGGCGAGGCCTTCTTCGTAGATTTTGGCAGCTTCGTCGGTTGCGCTCTGCCGCTCCAGCAACTTGCCGAGGTGATAGTAGGTGGCTACGTAATCGGGCGCTGACTGCCGGTTTTTCTCAAAAAGGATTTTTGCCTGCGCGTCGTCGCCATCCTTGATCCATTCCAATGCCAGGGCGTGGTTGAGGAACGGATCATTGGGCGTGGCTTTCAGAAATTCCAGCAGGCGCGGAATACGGGTGTTGTTCACGAGGGCAAAAATAGGGTGTCCGGATGGTGTCTTCGGGATGGGACTTTAGTGGTGTTCCCGTTCAGCATCCCGCTACGCAGGATGTCGTTCTACTCTGTAGGCGGCTCCTGTTTCGAGAGGCAGGCACAGCCTGCAACATAATACGACGAAAGCGTAGCTTTCGCCGAACAGCTGAGAACTACTTCCGTAGTTTATCCAGTTCTGCTACCGTTATCTTTCTTCCCTTTCCGGCTTTAAAGTCTTCATCGCCCTGGCGAATTTTCTCTACAAATGCCGGGTCGTAGGGCTTTTCTTCTTTCTGGAAGTCAAACCTGATTTTGAGCGCCTTCATGAAAGCCTGGATGGCTTCTATCTGGGCAGTGTCATCAGTGTAGGCAGTGAAGGTTACTGAGGACATAGCTGGTGGATTTTTATAAAAACGAATTTACGAAACGACTTGACAGAAAAACGCAGAACGCGCCTCTTGGCGCGTTCCTACATTGTATTATTCTGATGCCGCATCTCTGACAAAGGCACCCCACAGTTTTTTTCTTGCCAACAGGCTCAACTACCGGAATTAATACGCCCGTGCAAACAGCACCCTTCCGACGCTTGGTTTTCCGGAAAATACATCCACGCCGGCTTCTTCTTTGCGGTCAAGCGGAATGCAGCGGATGGTGGCTTTGGTGAGTTCCTTGATTTTTTCCTCGGTTTCGGAAGTGCCGTCCCAGTGGGCCGAGATAAAGCCGCCTTTTTCATCAAGCACCTGTTGAAATTCGTCCCAGCTATTCACCTCGCGGGTGTTTTCATTCCGGAAAGCCAGTGCGCGGTTGTAGATGTTTTGCTGGATTTCTACCAGAAGGTTAGAGACGTAATCGGCGAGGCCGGCGACGGGTTGCGAAGATTTTTCTTTCGTGTCGCGGCGGGCAATTTCTACCACGCCGTTTTCGAGGTCGCGCATTCCCATAGCAATGCGCACCGGCACGCCGCGCAGTTCGTATTCGGCAAATTTCCAGCCCGGACGGCTCGTATCGTCGTTGTCAAACTTTACGCGGATGCCTTTCGACTGCAATTCCTTTGCCATCTCGCCTGCTTTTTCATCAATCACCGGCTTGCTGTCGGGGCCTTTATAAATCGGCACAATCACTACTTGCAGCGGCGCAATGCGCGGTGGCAATATTAGCCCTTCGTCGTCGGAATGGGCCATCACCAGTGCGCCGATCAGGCGGGTAGAAACGCCCCAGGATGTGGCCCATACGTATTCCAGCTTGTTTTCTTTGTCGGCAAATTTCACATCGAAGGCTTTGGCAAAATTCTGTCCCAGAAAGTGAGACGTGCCTGCCTGAAGGGCTTTGCCGTCCTGCATCAGCGCCTCGATGCAATAGGTATCTTCGGCACCGGCGAAGCGTTCGTTGGGCGTTTTCACGCCTTTCACCACCGGCATTGCCATATACTCTTCGGCGAAATGGGCATAGACATCCAGCATTTTCACCGTTTCTTCGATGGCTTCGGCCTTGGTAGCGTGGGCGGTGTGGCCTTCCTGCCACAGAAATTCCGCCGTGCGCAGGAACAGGCGGGTGCGCATCTCCCAGCGCACCACATTGGCCCACTGGTTGATGAGCAGCGGCAGATCGCGGTAGCTTTGAATCCAGTTTTTATACGTTTTCCAGATGATAGCCTCCGAGGTCGGGCGCACAATCAGTTCTTCTTCCAGTTTTGCTTCCGGGTCCACGCGCAGTTTTCCGGGATTTTCCGGGTCGTTTTGCAGGCGATAGTGGGTAACGACGGCACATTCTTTGGCAAAGCCTTCAGCGTTTTTCTCTTCGGCTTCAAAAAGACTTTTGGGCACAAAAAGCGGGAAGTAAGCGTTCTGATGGCCAGTGTCTTTAAACATTTTATCCAGCACGTCGCGCATCTGTTCCCAGAGGCCATAGCCATAGGGTTTGATGACCATGCAGCCGCGCACATCCGAGTAATCGGCCAATCCGCCTTTCAGGATCAAATCATTATACCATTGCGAATAATCGGCGGCGCGGGAAGTCAGAACATTTGCCATACAGGAAGAGTAAACCCGGAGTGTTAATTTTCGTCTGAGGAATAAGGGTTTGGGCCGCAAATGTAGTATTTTCATTGCGCCTTAGAGGCTCCCACATCAACCACATCATGAAACAGCTTTTTCTAACCGGTCTTTTGGTAGGCGGTGCACTGCTATCGGCGCAGGCGCAATCCAACCACGACGACGACATCTACTCGGATCGCCCGGCCACGCCCGCGCGTTCCTCCTCCTCCTCCTCCTCCGGCTATGGCAATAATTCCGGAAATTACGGCAACGGAAATTCCGGAAATTATGGCAATTCCAACTCCGGAAATTATGGCAACGACGGCTACAACAATAATAGCAGTTACGGCAATAATGGAGGTTATAATTCCGGAAATTATGCCGACGATTACGACTACGTGGATTATACCGATGACTATGCCTATGCCACGCGTTTTCGTCGCTTCGATGCGCCGTTCTACAATGTGGGCTATTATAGCGGCTTCTGGTCGCCCTGGAGTTATAATCCCTATTGGGGAAGCCCGTGGTATGGCGGCTACGGCGGCTGGGCATCGCCCGGTATTTATGTATCGGTAGGCTATGGCGGCCCGTACTGGTCTTCGGGCTGGGGCTACAATACCTGGTATGGCTATGGCGGATTTTCTTCCTATTGGGGATATCCGCAATATGCCGGCTGGGGCTATGGTAGCGGCTATGGATATGGCTATCGCAATGGCTACTGGGATGGCTATTATGCCGGCCTCTATGGTGCAGGTCATGGCTATAATCCCTACGCCTATCGGCAGGTGAACTACGCCCCGCGTGCAACTATCGGCGGCGTGAACGGCATTGGCTACCGTGCGCCGATAAATACCGGCAACCGGTCCGCCGTTATCAACACCGGCGGCGACCTGCGCGGCAGCCGTGTTTTCCCCAACAATGGCTCCGTTTCCGGAAATACAACCGTTTCGTCCGGCACACGCCTGCCCGACCGCAGCAATGCCCGCATCCCTGATAATGGCGCAATTACGGAAATCCGTACACCAAGCACGGATCGTAATGGGGGCAATACAAACGCACCTGCACCCGACCGCAATAACCGCAATGGCTGGTTTGGCAATGGCAACGACCGCCTGAACAGCGACCGGAATGTAGAATCGCCCGCGCCAACCCGCAACAACGGCAATACCCGCGGCGGCTGGTTCAGCAACGGCAACGACCGCCCGACGGAGACCCCGGCACCCACCCGCGACAATGGCGGACGCGGCGGCTGGTTTAGCAATGGCAACGACCGCCCGACCGATGCACCGGTGCGCGAAACAACCCGCCCGCAGGGTGGCTTCTTCGGCAACTCCGACCGAGGCAACGTGCAACAGCAGCCGCCCGTACGCAACAACGACGGCTGGCAGAATCAGCGCACGCAGCCCGACCGTGGTTTTAGCTCGCCGCAGCCGCAGATGGAGCGTCAGCAAATGCCTCGTTTTGAGCGCCCGCAACAGATGGAAGCGCCCCGTCCGCAGCCCCGCTACGAAGCGCCGGCCCCGCGCATGAGTGCGCCCTCCGGCGGCTTCTCTGCCCCTTCCCGCAGTATGCCGTCTATGCCTTCTGGCGGCGGCGGCCGGGGTGGCGGTGGATTCCGCAGATAATATTTCCGGAAATTTCCGGGATTTTTAAGATACCGCAGCAGCCCTTCCGGCGGTTGCGGTGTCTTTTTTTTAAATACCCTTATAGGGGCGTTTAAACAGCGTCCCGTTTCCTCAGTCCATCCTTTTATGAAAATCAAACACTTTGCCCTACTGGCGCTCCTGCTCGCCGCCCCGGCTGCCGGCGCTTTGGCGCAGGATTATAACGATGCCCTTCGCCTGAGTATGCTGATGCCGCAGGGAACGGCCCGCTCCATTGGCTTCGGCAGTGCGCTCGGCTCGGTAGGCGGCGATTTCAGTGCGCTTTCCGTAAACCCTGCCGGCATTGGTATTTATCGCCGGGGCGAATTTTCATTTTCGCCGTCTTTCCACTTCGGCGACAACGACCTTACGTATTTCGGCAATAAAAGCACCGATAATTTCGCTGCTTTCAACATCAGCAATGTCGGCGTGGTGTCGGTAGCCGGGCCGCGCGGCAACGAGGGCAACGGCTGGCGCGGCTGGGGTTTTGGTATCGGCCTCAATCGCCTGGCCGATTTCAACCGCAGCTATTCTTATACGGGCCGCAATGACTCCAATGCTTTCTCGGAAACGTTTGCGCTCGATGCCAATAGTCAAATACGCGCTAATGGCTCCTTACCGGAGCAATCGCTGGGCAACCTGGGCTATCAGGCGTATCTGTTGGATTACGACTCTTTAAACAACAATTATTATCCGCTAACCGGCTACGGTATTGCGCCGCTGCAACAAACCAAAACCGTTCAGGAGCGCGGCGGCATCAACGAACTGGCGCTTACGGCAGGCGGCAACTACAACGAAAGAATTATGGTGGGTGCCACGCTGGGCCTGCCCATCGTTCGCTACAGGCGGGAAATGACTTTCCGCGAAACCGACATCACCAACGCCCTGCCCGATTTTCAGGAGGCCGCCTATACCCAATCGCTGGCCACCAACGGGATTGGCGTAAACCTGAAACTGGGTGTGATTGTGAAGCCTTCCAACGCATTTCGCCTGGGTGCCGCCATTCACACGCCTACCTGGTATAGCCTGCACGACCGCGAAGACATCAGCCTTTTTGCCAACACCGAGGGCAACCACACCAATGAACGCGCTTCTTTGCAAACCCGCGAGTTTGATTACAGCATCCGTACGCCGTGGCGTGCCGTTGTGAGCGCCACCGGCTTCCTGGGCAGCTACGGCTTCCTGAGCGCCGATTATGAATATGTGGATTACAGCAGCGCCCGCATCACGCTCAACACCGCCGGTAATCAATCGCTGTATGCCGCCTCCGACCTGGCCGTTCAGCAACAGCAGGCCAACGACTCGCTTCAGGCCAATCTAAAGGGCGCATCCAACTTCCGCATCGGCGGCGAGGCGCGGCTCGATATGTTGTACCTGCGTGCCGGACTGGGTTTTTATGGCTCGCCGTATAAGCATTCCTCCCTTTTTGGTGAGGGCACGGCTACCTATCACGCCGGCGTAGGCTATCGCGGAAAAAATGCCTTTATTGATCTGGGCTATGTAAACACACAGCGCAAAACCGGCGAATATGCCTATCAACTGCCCTATGGCGGCACCATCGGCACCATTGCACCGGAAGCGCGGGGGAATCTGTCCACGAATAATATTGTGCTGACTTTCGGAACGAAGTTTTAAGAAGAGAAATTTCCGGAAATTTTTATTGGAATGCCAGTCTGATTTCGACGAGAAATCAGGCGGGCGTTTTTTAGGTTGAGATGTGCTTCGAAGCGGTCGGATAAAAAAACAGCCTTATTTCTGTATCTTTATTTCTGTATATTTATTGCGCAGGCGCAACGGAATGCTTCTCCTGTAATTCTGAGCTTGCCGAAGGACGGAGCGGGGCCGGAGTGAGGCTAACGATGCATGATTTTAAGGCTTTCTTTTGAATAGCCGCCTGTGAAACCGGCGGATGGCATTCACGCCACAGACGCACCCCTGAAAGGGTTGAACCTACACCATTTTCCGGAAATACAGGTTGTAAAATGCAGGGTGGGTTGAACCCGCCTTTGGCAGGTTCTTTTCCTTTTACATACCTATTTCCCCGGATTGCATCCGGGGCTATTCACATTCAAGCCTTTCAGGCTTGGTAAGGGCCGCCCGTTCGGCGTAAGCTGCGCTTACGTCGCACTATCCCGCAGGCTGCGCCTGCAAAATCCCCCCTTTTTCTCCCAAAAACCCAACATCAAGGCCCCGAAATTGTTTTAAAAAGATACTCCGCCGGCCTGCCGGCGTTTCTTTTCATTTCTATTTCTTTGTGTAAGAACTTTGGCAAAATCAACGACTGCAAGACGACCCAAAATGGTGAACCACGACCCGCAAACCAACCCCAACGCCGTAACCTATAACGAAGACAGCATCCGGAGCCTCGACTGGCGCGAACACATCCGCCTGCGCCCCGGTATGTACATCGGCAAACTCGGCGACGGCTCGAGCATGGACGACGGGATTTACATCCTGCTCAAGGAAGTGGTGGACAACTCGATTGACGAGTACACGATGGGCTATGGCAAAAAAGTGGAAGTGCGCATCGCCGACGGCGCGGTGAGTGTGCGCGACTATGGCCGTGGCATTCCGCTCGGCAAGGTGGTGGACGTGGTGAGTAAAATCAACACCGGCGCGAAATACGACTCCAAAGCCTTTCAGAAAAGCGTGGGCCTCAACGGCGTGGGCACCAAGGCGGTAAACGCACTGGCTTCGCGCTTTGTGGTATCGGCCTACCGCGATGGACGGGTGAAAACCGCCGAATTTGAACGCGGCGTGCTGGTGAAAGAACACCGCGAACAAGACACTACCGAGCCGAACGGTACGCGGATGGATTTTCTTCCCGACGACACCGTTTTCCGGAATTACAAGTTCATTTCCGACTATGTCGAAAACCAAATCTGGAACTACTGCTTCCTGAATGCGGGTCTGACCATCAACTTCAACGGCAAGAACTATGTTTCGCGCAACGGCCTGCTCGACCTGCTGCAAAAACGCACCGACCCCGACGCGCTGCGCTACCCCATCATCCACCTCAAAGGCGAAGACATTGAGATTGCCCTGAGCCACAGCGGCGGCTACGGCGAGGAAATCTATTCCTTCGTAAACGGACAGCACACCACGCAGGGCGGCACGCATCAGGGCGCTTTCCGCGAGGCTTTTGTGAAGGTGATCCGGGATTTCTTTAAAAAAGATTACGACGCTTCCGACATCCGGCAAAGCATTGTGGCAGCGGTGAGTGTGCGCGTGCAGGAGCCGGTATTTGAGAGCCAGACCAAAACCAAGCTGGGCAGCCAGTATGTGTGGGAAGGCGGGCCGAGCATGAAATCGTTTGTGCTGGATTTTCTGGCTAAAGAACTGGATAATTTTCTCCACAAAAACGCCGCCGTAGCCGAGGCGCTCAAAAAGCGCATTGAGCAAAGCGAGCGCGAGCGCAAAGAACTTTCCGGAATCCGGAAGCTGGCCAACGAACGCGCTAAGAAAGCCAACCTCCACAACAAAAAGCTGCGCGACTGTCGCATTCACCTCAACGAAGACGCGCCGGCAAAAAACAAGGAAGAATACTTCGCCAAACAGCAGGAAACCACGCTTTTCATCACCGAGGGCGACTCGGCCAGCGGCTCCATCACCAAAAGCCGGAATGTAGAAACGCAGGCGGTTTTTTCCCTTCGCGGCAAGCCGCTCAACAGCTACGGGCTGACCAAAAAAGTGGTGTATGAAAACGAGGAATTTAACCTGCTGCAACACGCACTCAACATCGAAGAAAGCCTTGACGGACTGCGCTACAACAATGTGGTAATTGCCACCGATGCCGATGTGGACGGGATGCACATCCGGTTGCTGGCCATGACGTTCTTCCTGCAATTCTTCCCCGATTTGGTGCGCAACGGCCATGTCTATATTCTGGAAACACCGCTGTTTCGGGTGCGGAATAAACAAAAAACCATTTATTGCTATAGCGATTTAGAACGCCAAAAGGCGATTAAACAACTGGGCGGCAAGCCGGAAATCACCCGCTTCAAAGGCTTGGGAGAGATTTCGCCGGATGAATTCGGGCTTTTCATCGGCGCAGAGATGCGCAAAGAGCCGGTGTTGCTGAGCGGCGAATTGCAGATTCAAAAAATCCTGGAATACTACATGGGTAAAAACACGCCCGACCGGCAGCGGCATATTATCGAGAATCTGCGGGTAGAAAAAGACCTTCCGGAGTTGATGGCAGAAGGGTAAAAGAGGCTTGAAATTCCGAAAAAAGGTAGCGGGAATGGATGTTGGCCCGGAATTTTAGGAACCCAACCCGTAACCCTCCTTTTTCCTCACACTCTCAATCCCCTCTTCTTTCTTATGAAAAAGAACGCCACCCGCCTCACGATTGCCGCCCTCAGCCTTTCGCTTTTTGCAGCGCCTGCCCAGGCCGCCTTCGTACCGAAGCCCGCACCTGCTGTGGAAACAACGACTACCACGAACGCTGACATGACGTTGAAAAACGCCGTGAAAGACAGTTGGACATCACTCTCCCGCGCGGAGCGCAAAAGCCGTATTAACGCGGCGAAAGATGCGGTAAAGAACCTCAAAGATGCTTCTGCCAATAAAGTTCTGCTGGCTATTCTGGCCATCTTACTGCCTTTCGCCGCCGTCTGGATTTATGAAGGCACCTTTAATACAAAAGTGCTGATTGCCCTTATCCTGAATTTGCTTTTCTGGATTCCAGGCATCATCTATGCCCTGCTGGTTATCTTCGGCGGACTTTAATTTCCCTGTTAGAAACGCTCTTAAAAAGACCGCAACACCCGCTGTTGCGGTCTTTTTATTTCATAAAGGTTTTAGATTCTGCCATTCTGCGCTATTTTAGCAGCAATGTTTCAACTTCGGACTGCTACGCCCTTTGTTTTGCTGGCCCTGAGCCTTTTTTCCTGTAAGAAAGAAGAGGCCAATACGCAAAACCTTTCTAACGTTGGCCCTTACGCTACCCTGCCCGCTACGCTCAAGACTTTTGCGGAGCCGGTGCAAATTATCAATGTAGATGCCGATAGCGGTGGCTCCTATAAGCTGCCCGACGGCGCTCGGTTCTGGATTCCGAAATACGCCTTCCGCACGCCCGACGGCGACACGGCTCACGGAACCGTACAGATAACCATTGCGCAATACAACGAGCGCAGCGAGATGATTTATAGCAACGTGCTCACCGACAACACCGACACGGCAAGCACCGCTTCGCTCAACAGCGCCGGTGCATTCCTGTTTCTGCCGGCGCAGAAAGGCCTGAACCTGGAAATCAATCGCGCGGGCGGAAGCCGGCTGACGGCTTATCTGCCCCAAAAAAATCTGCTCTCCGCCAATCCGGCCACGCCTGCGGCGCGTAGTTACATCGGTGCCAAAAACGCCAATCTGATTGGGGAAGTTACCTGGGTAGCCAACCCGCGCGCAATTGCGCCAACATATGCTGCCTTCGACACCCTCGCCTATAAGTTCGATACCGTGGGCTACCATCAGGCAGCCATTGCGTATAACTTCCTAAGTGGCAGCGCCACTGTCAAGTTCTCGATGAGCGGTGTGGATGGCCTGAACGAAAATAATTCCTTCCTGTATCTGCTTCCCAAGGGCATCCGATCGGTGGTGGATTTGGGCAATGCGCCCTGGCTCCGGAATCGCAACTATGCCGTTCAGGACCAGTCGATGGTCTCGCTGGTAGGTGTGGCCGTTGTGAAAGGTCGCTTCTATGGGGGCATTAGTCCCAATCTGAAGCTGGAGAATGGCCGCTCCTATGGCGTTACCCTCCGCGAGCAGGCACCGGATACGTTCAAGACGCAGGTGCGCAATATTTATTAAATCCTTTTCCGGGAAATTTCCGGAAATCAGCAGACAAAAAAAACAGCGACGGGGCCAAAAAGCACGTCGCTGTTTTTTTGTTTTGGAGCAGCAGGAGCGTGCTATCCAAGAGAGCGGATCCAATCCACAACTTCGTCTTTGGTCTTGCCCAGCTTTTGTTGCAGACGGCCCAGAAACTCATCGTCTTTGCCATCTTCGCGCACCAGATCGTCGTCGGTCAGGTCGCCGTAGGCCTGCTTCATGCGGCCTTTCATTTCATTCCAGTTGCCTTTGATTTCCAGTTTGTCCATGATTGTTGGGGTTTGAAGGTTTTTTTGAAAAAGGATGTCTTCTGGAGATAGAAACAACCGTGCCAGACGCGAGCCGTCCATCTGCGTCTGGGAATAAAAACAAAAAAGCCCGCTTCAGGAAACGGGCTTGTCTGTGTTGTTTCTGGATAAGAAATCAGGCATCATACTGGTTGTTCATATCCGATGACGGCTGATCGGCATCCTGATGGCTGGCGTTTTGCATAGCACTTCCCATTCTGCGCACATTTGTTGCACGCGGACCTTTCGCGTCTTCTACAATGTCAAAACTCACCTTGTCGCCACGCTTCAAGGTCTTAAAGCCATCCATTTGAATAACGGAGTGATGCACAAAAACATCTTTGCTGCCATCATCAGGGCGAATAAAGCCAAAGCCTTTGTCGTCCTTGAAAAATTCTACGGTTCCGGTAAGCTGTTCCATCTGGGGGGGTAATTTAAAAGAAGGGGTTGAAATTGAGAGTAAATGTATAAAGAACTTCCCAAAACAGGCAAGCCGTTCTTTGCGCAAGACACAGATTTTTTTGAAATTGCCCTAATCCTTCGGATTTCTCCTGACAATCAGGCAAAGACCTTCATCAAGCGGCAGCCAGCCATATTCATACACGAAGGTATAGATCTGGCCCTTTTTGTTCTGATAAGTGTGGGTATGAAAGGCAAAATCGAAGCCGGCGGCGAGGAGTTTCTGACGCGATATCTTGGCCATTTCTTCGCCCTCCTTAATGGTGCTTTCCAGAATGCGCCGGTTGCGCCGAAGCGCATTATTGATGTTGCGGACGTAGTTGTTGGCATCCGCATTCTGCCGGTTGTTGAAGGCATTGCGGCAATAGTCGTCGCAAAACTTCTGGTCGGAGCGCCCTTTGAGCGGCTTTTCGCACTGGCGACAGAGGCGGTTTTCCATTTTTCTTAAACAGGCAACAACAGTGCGGATAGCCGCTTATCGGCTTCGCACAACGCATTGCCTTACAAACATACGAAAAAACTGCGCATTTCCGACAACAAACGGTTTCAAGCATTTGCATCCGAGAGTAAATGATAAACAACCGACTCCGGCTTTTGCAGCATCGCATCTTTGCCTTGCAGTTCCGGAAATAAAGCGGGTTCCTTTACAACCGCACTGCACGAAACCAATCCTTTTTTAGACGAACCTTTCTTAAAACAGACGAACCATGAACACGCTGAAAAACAAAGTCCAACTGATCGGTCGCCTCGGCGCGGCCCCCGAAGTCCGCACCCTGCAAAACGGCTCTAAGATGGCCCGGATGCGCCTCGCTACCAACGAATACAAGCGCGGTGCCAACGGCGAGAAAATGGAGCATACGCAATGGCATTCGCTCGTGGCCTGGGGCAACGAAGCCGAAATTGCCGAAAAATACCTGCAAAAAGGTGCCGAAATTCTCATTGAAGGCAAGTTGCAATACCGCGAATACACCGATAAAACCGGTGCGCAGCGGCAGGCTACCGAGATTGAGATCAACCACCTGCTGATGCTCGACAAAAAAGCCGTTGCGTAAAAACGCGCTGCTGAACGACACGGCCCGCCGGCGAACCCACGGCCCGGCACGTTATTTTCCGGAAAAGCCCCGCCCTCGTTTTGATTTAAAACGGGTGCGGGGCTTTTGCTTTATCCTGCATTCCGGAACCTCATCCCCCGACCCGCCAGGTCAAGTCTGCTTCCGTATCAACGCCTTTGCACCCGCCGATTTAGAAAGCTTTTCGCCGTCTGCGCCCAGCAGCAACGGATGATGCTCAAAACGGATTTCCCGGAAAGCGGACAGTCCCAGTATTTCTGCCAGATACGCCTGTGAGAAACTACTCAGGCGCAGGTCTTCTCCACGCACAATATCGGTAATGCCATAGTCCACATCGTCGGCCAGCGAGGCAATATGATAAGCCGGCAAGCCGTCGCGGCGGCGGATAACAAAATAAGGATTAAGCGCAAAAAGGTTTGCTTCCACCCACGTGTCCTGCTCGTCCCAAAATCCGCTCGTCGCATCCTCCGGCATTCGGATACGCCAGCTTACATCGGGTGCACCGAGCGGAATATTCTGATGCAAACACGCGCCGGAGTAGCGCCCGTCTTCGCTGCCGGCTGCAATTTGAGCGCGCGAACAACGGCAGGCAAAAACCATATCCCGCTGCACCAGCTCTTCTAAAAGCGCGCAGTAGCGCGGCAGCCGCAGGGTTTGGGAAAAATGCGCTTCGTGTTCCGCTGCGTTCTTTGGCCCTTCCTGCCAGGTGATGCCCAGCTCGTGCAGCGCGTCAAAAATATTCTGAACATATTCCGGCCGCACCCGTTGCCGGTCGAGGTCGTCTATGCGCAGGCGCAGCGCCCCACCCGCTTCGTGGCAGCGGGCCGCCGTGAGTCGGAAGTTATAGGCATTTCCGGCGTGGATAAAGCCAGAAGGCGTAGGCGCGAGGCGAAAAAAGCGGTTTTGCACAGTTGGATTTCCGGAAATTTTTGCAGGCGAAATCTGTCAGGGGCTACCCGAAATCCTCCAACTCCACCACGACCGGACAATGGTCTGAAAAATCAATATCGCGCAGATGAACGGCAGCCCGCAACCGCGGTATCAGGGCCTCCGAAGCGCAGACATAATCAATGCGCCAGCCTTTGTTTTGCGCCCGCACTGTGGGAAAACGCTGACTCCACCAGCTATAGCTGTCGCGCACATCAGGGTGCAGATGCCGAAAAGTATCCGCCATGCCGCCGCTTAAAAATTCATCCATCCAGACACGTTCTTCGGGCAGGAAACCGCTGTTTTTGGCATTGCCTTTTGGGTTGTGAATATCGGCTTCGCGGTGCGCGATGTTGAAGTCGCCGCACACGATGAGTTCCTGCCGCGTTTGGCGCAGTTGCGCTATCCATTCGCCAAATTCGCGCAGCCAGGTGTATTTATAATCCTGCCGCACACTTCCCGTCGTTCCGCTCGGAAAATACGCGTTTACAATCGTGAGCGGCCCAATATCGGTGCGCAAAACACGGCCTTCGGCATCGCTTTGGGCATGGCCGGTGCCGCCGGTGGCTTCGCAGGCAGCGCCTTTCACGAAAGTAGCCACGCCGCTGTAGCCTTTTTTATCGGCGCTAAACCAGTGGCATTGGTAGCCCAGCGCCTCAAACGGTGCGAGGTCTATATCGGTTTGCAGAGCTTTGACTTCCTGTAGGCACAATACATCCGGCGCTGCCTCCTGAAGCCATTCCAGGAATCCTTTTTTGAGCGCCGCACGAATGCCGTTGATGTTGTAAGAAATGATTTTCACCCGCCGAAAATAACGCCGGTTGCGTCCATTATACGTGCTCCAAACCTATAAGGTCTCAAAGACCTCATAGGTTTTTCCTCCGCGCTTACCGCCCCAGCGAGTCGGTGTAAAGGATTTCCTGCCGGCTACGGCCCGGCGGTGGTGCAGGCACAATCTCTACCTCAAAGCGGCGGCGGCGCTTTTTCTTTTCCGGTTTCAGGGCAGTAGAATCTATCTGCTGCCTTTGGCTTTCCGGTATAACGACAACCGAGGGCGTATCGGCACGGCGCACCGGTTTGTCGCGCTTGCCCGTTTGCGCATGGGCAGCGAGG
>DDEO01000196.1 GCA_002336725.1 Bacteroidetes bacterium UBA1952
TTTTTAGAGAGGGCGATTGGTTTAGAGAAGGTTTCGGGGGAAAACTTCCCCCCTTCGGGGGGATTGAGGGGGGCCGGGGGGATTGAGGGGGGCCGGGGGCCTCTACGTTTGAAGATGAAGCAATATGGTTTGTCCTTTCACAGCCGTTTCGCCGGCAGGAATAGATTGGGTTTGTACCGTTCCGCTACCCTGAATCTGCACGCTCAAACCTTGTTTTTCTAAGAGATAAATGGCATCGCGCAGACCCATGCCCACCACATCGGGCACGAGGCCTTTTTCTACCAATCGGCGAATCGGCTGCGTACCGTTGGCCGAGTCGGGGCCTACGGATACGATTTCGTTGGAATGGTCGGCGCTCAAAACGGCTTTGCGGCCCAGCGCGTTCATCAGTTTGGCAACCGCAGCACCCGTCGCCGGACGGGATATCAGCTTACCACCGTCCATGCGCGCAAACGAATCCAGCGGGCCGGCCCAGGAGCCGAGGTCGGAAGCAAAAATCTTGTCGGCCACCATACGGAAAACCGGCGCGGAAAGCGTACCGCCGTAATAAGAACCGGCGTGCGGACGGGTACGAATCACTACACAAATGGTATAGCGCGGCTTGTCTGCCGGAAAATAGCCCACAAAAGTGCCCTGATATACGCCCATGCGGTAAGTAATGCCCTTGTCGGCTACCTGCGCCGTTCCGGTTTTTCCGGCAATGGCGTAGTTGGGCGATTTAATATGCTTGCCGGTTCCGGTAATCACCACTTCCTCGGTGCAGGAGCGCAGTTGGCGCACCCCGTCGGAGTCCACAATGGCTTTATTGAGCACCACCGGCGCGTGTACCTGCACATCTTTTCCGTATTCGCGGATGGAGTGAATCAGATAGGGCTTCATCATTTTGCCGCCGTTGGCCAGCGCATTGTAGAGCATACAGGTGTGCAGCGGCGACACCATCACGCCATAGCCGGTCGCCATCCACGGCAGAATGGTATTATTCCAGTGTTTGGATTTCGGACGGATAATGACCGGTTTCGGCTCGCCTGCCAGTTCAATGCCGGTCCGGTCGAGCATATGCAGGTCTTCGAGATGCTCAATGAATTTTTCCGGATTTTTGGCATAATGCTCAAAGGCCAGCTTGGCCATACCTACATTGCTTGACTGCGCAAAGGCGTTGCGGATGGGCATGGCTCCCAGTCCGTGGTGCGAGTCGTGCATGGTGCGGTTGCCAAACACCTTTGCACCGCCTTCGCAGTTTACGATGTCATTGACATTAATATAGCCATCGCGCACGAGCGATGCCAGCGTAGCCAGCTTAAAGGTAGAACCCGGCTCGGCCAGTTGCATGGCATAGTTAATATCTTCGGTGTATTGGCCGGTAGCCGAGTCGCGGCCCAGATTAGCCAGCGCCCGTATTTTGCCGGTCGCTACTTCCATCACCACCACGGTTCCCTGCTGACAGTTATATTGCTGCAACACCGAGAGCAGCGCATGGTGCGCCACGTCCTGAATGCGCATATCGAGCGTCGTAACAATATCGCGGCCATTGTGCGGCTCCACCACCGAGCCTTCGATGGTCGTCCAGCGGTTGCCCACAATGCGTTGGCGCACACAGCTTCCATCCAGCCCCGAAAGAATAGAATCGCAGGTTGCTTCCAGTCCGGCCACACTCTTCACCAGTCGGGCATCTTTCCCTTCGCCTTTCCACACATAATTGCTCTTGCCGATGGTGCGCGAAGCCAGTGCGCCGTAGGGCGCTACCCGCTTGTTTTTGGTTTCAAAAATGAAACCGCCAAAGCGTTGGCCTTTGCGGAGAATGGGCAATTCGCGCAGCGCCTGAAACTGATAATAAGCCAGGTTTTTGCCAATCTCAAAATAGCGGCTGCCTTTATCGCGGCCTTTTTGCAATTTTTGTTTCCACTCGGCGGCGCTGCCTTTTTGGGTAATTGTGGCAATGCCCCGCGCCAGCGTGTCGAGGTAGCGATTGAAAGTATCGGGTTTGGCAATCGTGAGGTCCATATGGACATCAAACTGCGGAATGGTGCTTGAGAGCAGGGTGCCGTCTTCGCTATATATATTCCCGCGTTCGGCGGCCAGCGTATCGGTCTGCACGTTCATCTCCAGGGCGCGTTGCCGCAGTTCCGGCCCTTCCTTCACCTGTATCCATGCGGCCTTGGCCACAATCATCACGCCCAGCAGGCAGATGGCGGAGAAGGCAATATAAACCCGGAATCGGATGTCGCGTTTTACGCTCATGGGGCTTCGGGTTTAGGCGTGGAAGAAGAACCGTCGGCTGTGTTGCCGTCGGTTTTTGGAATGGTATAGGCCGGCAGCAGCAGCGGTTTCAGGCCGATGCCCGCCGCGCGGCGAATGACCTCGGCTTCTACACCGGCGGCCATCAGGCGCGTTTTAGAATCCATATAGCGCCAGCGCAGTTCAGTGAGGGCGTTTTGTTGTTTTTCAATCTCACGCGCCCGCTCTGTCGCCGCCGTGTTATAAGAGATATACACCACGCCGAGCAGCGCAATAAAAGCGTAGAACGGAATATTATTGACCAGTGCGCCGTAGGAAATACGCGCCACCACGGCCCGCCAGTCGGAGCGGATGCGCTGTGCCGGTGTCATTCCGGCAACACCGTCTTCTAAGGGGCGGGCATCGTTGGCAGAAAGACTCATGGCATGGCGGTTTTTTCGGCGACGCGCAGGCGGGCGCTGCGGGCACGCGGGTTATCAGAAATTTCTGCCTCGGTCGGCTCAATGGGCTTTGCGTTTACGGGACGCAAAGGCGGCAGCGCCGCGGGCAGCGGCGAAAGCTGCTCGGCCAGCGAAGGCTCGTCAAAACGGCCCGCGCGGATAAAGCGTTTCACCAGCCGGTCTTCCAGCGAATGAAAAGAGATGACACTCAGTCGTCCGCCTTCTTTGAGGCAGGCCGGCGTTTGGAGTAAAAATTCTTTGAGTACCGCCAGCTCTTCGTTCACTTCAATGCGCAGCGCCTGAAAGAGTTGGGCGAAGTATTTATCGGTGCGGCCTTTGACAATCGGCGCTACGGCGGCGCGCAAATCCTGCACCGTATTGAGCGGCGATTTCTGCCGGATGCTCACCAGATGCCGCGCCAGTTGGCGGGCGTTGCGCACCTCGCCATATTGTTCAAAAAGGCTGTGGAGTTCGGTCTCGCTTTTTTCGCGCAGCACATCGGCAGCCGTGGGGCCGCCGCGTTGGTCCATACGCATATCCAGCGGNNCGAAGCGGGTCGAGAAGCCGCGCTCGCCGGTATCAAACTGCCAGGACGAAACGCCGAGGTCGGCCAGGATGCCATCCACCTGCGGGTAGCCGTGGAGCCGCAAAAAGCGTTTCAGATACCGGAAATTTTCCGGAACGCGAATCAGGCGCGGGTCGTCGGGCGCATTGCGCCAGGCATCGGCGTCCTGGTCAAAAGCAATCAATTTTCCGGAATCGCCCAGTTGTTCCAGAATCTTGCGGCTGTGGCCGCCGCCGCCGAAGGTCGCATCCACATACACGCCGTCGGGCCGGATGCTAAGGGCATCGGTCGCTTCCTGAAGCAGGACGGTGGTGTGGTAGAAGGCGGTGGCAGACATGGCGTTTAATTTTCCGGAAATTTTGGGTTGGATGGGCGTTTTAGAGGTCGTTTAAAAAGTCATTTCCTACCACTTCGGCGGCCAGGTCGGAGAACGAAGCGGCGGCGGTGCGCAGGTATTCGTGATAGGTATTTTTGTCCCACAGCTCTACCTTATTGCCCTGCGTGGAAAAGACCATTTCTTTGACGATGCCGGCGTATTCCATCAGCGGTTTGGGCAGGTTGATGCGGCCCGCAGCGTCCAGTTCCACGATGGTTGCGCCATTCAGAAACAGGCGTTTAAACTCGCGGGCTTTGGGGTTGAAATCGTTGAGGCGGGCAATTTTGCCACTGATTTCTTCCCAAACGAACATGGGATAGAGCGTGAGGCAGGTTTCAAATCCGCGGTTGAGTACAAAGCGGTTGGAGACGGTGCCGTCGGGGAACTGTTTCCTGAAGCCTGCCGGCATCAGGAAGCGTCCTTTCAGGTCGAGGGAAACCTCGTATTCGCCTAAGAAACCGATCACGAAAAAGGGATGCTGTTAGAAATGTTCCACGAATGTTCCACAAAAATAACACCAATTCCCACTTTTTCCCACCAATAATTTTTCAGAATTTTTTTTCGCCTTCCCGAGATCCTTTTTTATCCACCCAAAACGTTGATAATCAAATACTTATTCAATGAAGCAGTTTGGGCATAACACATCTGTTTTTCATTTTGCCGCTGCGAAGCTGCCGCTTTTTTGTTGAAAGATGGTGGATTTCCGGAAAGATTTTTTCCACAATTTTTAGCAGAAAGTCCGTTTCCGGAAAGGCGGGGGAGCAGTAAATTTGCGCCCTTATGTCCAAGAAGTTTTTCCTGTTGGTATTGCCGGCCCTGCTGCTGTTGATACTAACGGGTTGCAATCCCTACGAGAAGGTTTTAAAGTCTAACGACATGAACCTCAAGCTCACGCGGGCCAATGAGTATTTCGATGCCAAAAAGTATCAGCAGGCTAATGAGTTGTATCAGCAGATGATACCGGTATTTAAAGGCACCAAGAGTTTTGAGCCGCTGGTGCTGCGCTATGCCTGGTCGTTCTATAACATGAAGGACTATCTGTCGGCCTCGTATTGGTTTAAGAATTTTGTGGACTATTTTCCCACTTCCAAAGAGGCGGAAGAAGCCGAGTTTATGCACGCGCTGGCGCTTTTTAAGGAGTCGCCCAAAACAAGTCTGGAGCAGACCAATACCATCAAAGCGATGGAAGCGTTACAAGCCTTTGTAAATAAATATCCCACCTCCAAGCGGGCCAGTGAGGCCAACGCCTATATGGATGAAGGCCGCGCCAAGCTGGAGAAAAAAGACGGCGATGCCGCCAATTTGTATTTTAAAATCAGCCAGTATCGCGCGGCGAGTGTGGCCTACCGCAGCCTGCTGCGTAACTACCCCGAAAGCGAGCGCGCCGATTTTTATCAGTATATGATCGTTCGTTCTTTGTACCTTTACGCCCGCGAAAGCATTACCGAGAAGCAGGAAGAACGCTACGCCAATGCCGTTTCGGCGTACCGCGAGCTGGCCGACCTCTAT
Organism: Bacteroidetes bacterium UBA1952; assembly: GCA_002336725.1. Taxonomy (GTDB): domain Bacteria; phylum Bacteroidota; class Bacteroidia; order Chitinophagales; family Chitinophagaceae; genus UBA1952. The sequence goes on from DDEO01000196.1 coordinate 5,126, forward strand.
CCCCAATCGGTTTATCTGGCCGATGCGCAGCGCATTTCCCGTCTTTCCGACGCTTCTATTAACGACCTCCGCAAACAAAAATCATGAGCATACAACGCAAAAACGTGAACCCCATCGCCGTTACCCGCGACGTGGTGGCGATGAAGAACAAAACCGGCAACCTCTATGAGTCGATTGCCATTATTGCCCGCCGGGCCAATCAGATTTCGGTGCAGGTGAAAGGCGAACTTCAAAAGAAACTCGAAGAGTTCAGCACCTTCTCTGAGCACATGGAAGAGGTGGGCGAGAACAAAGAGCAGATTGAAATTTCGCGTTCCTACGAGCGACTGGCCAACCCGGCGCTTCAGGCCACCGCCGAGTTTTTCAACGACGAGATTCAGTATCGGAAGAAGTAAGAAAATCTTTGCAGAAAGTAGAAAGGCCGCCGGAAGAGGCGGCTTTTTTATTTCCCGTTGAAAATATTATCCATCAACTCCTTCACGTCGCGGACGTTCCAACAAACGAACCGATTATGTTTCTCTTCTTCGACCTCGACCACACCCTCTGGGATTTTGAAGCCAATAAAAACGAGGTTTTGAGGCTGCTCTGGGACGAATATTTTCCGGAAAAAAGCACCCATTTTCCGGAATTTCAGCAGGTTTTTGATGCCCACAACGAAGTGCTGTGGGCCGATTTCCGGAACGGAAAAGTGGCGCGCGAAGACCTGCGCTGGAAACGCTTTGCCCGCGCCCTGCTGGAGCTGCGTCTGCCCGACAACAAACTGAGCGAAAAGCTCAGCAGCCGCTTCCTGGAACTGCTGCCCCAGCAAGCCACGCTGCTGCCCTTTGCCAAAGAGCTGCTCGATTATTGCCACCGCCGCCACTACCCGATGGCGATTATCACCAACGGCTTCGACCTTACGCAGCGGCAGAAGCTGCGCGCCGCCGGCATTGGCGGCTATTTCACCGAGGTTTTTTCTTCCGAAAACTGTGGTCGTCCCAAGCCCCATTGCGATATTTTTGAGATGGCGCAAAAAGCATCGGGAGCGCCCCACCCCGCCGACTGCCTGATGATTGGCGACAGCCTCGAAGCCGATATTCTGGGCGCACAGGCCGCCGGCTGGAAAACCGTTTTTTACAACCCCGCGAAAACAGCGCACGACGCAAGTCCTACGCACGAAATCGGCTGCCTTTCGGAATTGAAGGCGTTGTTGTAGCAGGATATTTCCGGAAACCGAAAAAGATCAGAACGAAAAGCACAAACGGAGACGCCCCAATCAGAGACACCCATACCGGACATCCCTACAGGCACAGTTTCTCTTTCGTCTTTTATCGACCGTCTTTTGTCTGAATCAGCGAATCACAATCTCGCTCACGGCGTTGCTGCCGAGGTATTCGTTGATATGGGCGATGAGGCGCGGCTTGCTGAAAAGCAATTCCTGCTTCAGGGCGGCGATGCCGGTTGTGATAATCAGGGTGCTGCCGTTCAGGCTAATGTTTTGCGTGTAACGAGCCACCGTTTTGCCCACGATTTGTTCCCACTCGCGGCAGATACGCTGCTCGTTTACCGCCGGTGTCCAACGGCTGTCTTCGAGCATTCTGTTGATGGCTTCGCCGATACTATACTGACCCATAGGGCAAATATAGACCGGCCCTTTGCCTCGCAGCAATAGCTAAAAAACAGTATTCGGCAGGAAGGCGCGCTGCTATTGGCTTATTCCAAACAGAAAAATATCTGGCAGAAAAAATTCCGGAAATGAAGGTGTTTTTTACTCCTTTTGCCTTACCTTTGCCGACCGAAATTCTGCGAAGTTTACATTAACAAGACCATTTTAGAATGTCTCACCTGACTGCCGAAGCAAAGAAAAACCTGTTTGAAACCTATGGCGGCAGCGCCACCAACACCGGCTCTGTAGAAGCCCAGGTTGCCATGCTGACCGAGCGTATCAACCACATCTCGGCGCACATCAAGCAAAACAAAAAAGACTTTAACTCCAACCGGGGCCTTATCAATATGGTTGGCCGTCGTAAGCGTATGCTTCAGTATATGCAGCGTACCAACCTGAGCGGATACCGCGCCCTGATTGAGAAACTCGGCCTGCGTAAGTAATCGCAGCCGCAGCGTCCTGAAAGAAAATGCCCAACCTGCACCCGCGCCGGTTGGGTTTTTTGGTATAGCCCCGGCCCCCCTTAATCCTCCCCGAAGGGGGGAAAACGGGAAGAGGATGGCAAACGAAGCCGCCGGCATACGCGGTTTGCACCGTTCATAACTATTGAACCCCGGCCAACCTTCGTTAGGTCTGCGGCGTTTATCTTGCAAAACTTTTTGACCTTAATCTCACCGCATCTCTGAAGTCCCACACGCTACAATTTCCGGAAACTCCCCTCTCCTTCGGAGAGGGGCC
>DDEO01000165.1 GCA_002336725.1 Bacteroidetes bacterium UBA1952
GGAGAGGGGCCGGGGGTGAGGCTAAAAGGGCCGGGGGCCGATCTTTAATTCCAGAAAAAACCGACGGCCAGCAACAGTGTCATGCCGATAACCATCACAAAAAGATAATAGCCCACCTGTCCGCTTTGCAGGAAGCGCACGCGGTCGGCACCCCAGCGCACGCCCTTGCCCACGCCGTTTACCAATCCGTCGATGCCGAGGCGCTCCACCACATCGCCGAAGAAACGGCTGAGGCCATTCACCGGCTTCACAACGGCTGCATCGTAGATTTCATCCACATACCATTTATCTTCCAGTGCTTTGTTGAGGCCGGTTGCAGGCCGGAAATCGGCGCGGCGCTGTGCGCGGTATCCCCAACTGGCAAACAGCACGGCCACCGCCGAGGAAATCCCAATCAGCATCCATTCCGTATTGTGGCTCAGGTGTTCGCCGGCGGCATTATGAACCACCGGTGCCAGGAAGTTTTGCAATGTGTGATTTCCGGAAATAACCGGCGGCAAACCGATATAACCGCCCACCACCGCCAGCACGGCCAGCACCACAAGCGGCAGCGTCATAGAGGCCGGGCTTTCGTGGAGATGGCTTTCCTGCGCTTCTGTTCCCCGGAAATTTCCGGAAAAAGTGAGCGTATAAACCCGCAGTGAGTAGAATGCCGTCATGGCCGCTGCCACAATGCCGAGGCCGTAGAAAATGGGGCTGCGGCCAAAGGCGGAGGCCAGAATTTCGTCTTTGGAGAAGAAGCCGGAAAGGCCCGGAATGCCGGCCAGCGCCAGGCAGCCAATCAGGAAAGTGATGTTGGTAATGGGCATTTTCTTCCGCAGTCCGCCCATCTTACGGATGTCCTGCTCGCCGCCCATCGCGTGGATGACACTGCCGGAGCCGAGGAACAACAGGGCTTTAAAGAAAGCGTGTGTCAGCACGTGGAAAACCGCTGTGGTGTAGGCTCCCACGCCGAGCGCCAGAAACATAAAGCCCAATTGCGACACGGTAGAATAGGCCAGCACTTTTTTAATATCCCACTGCCGCAGTGCAATACTGCCCGCCAAAAGCGCCGTTGCCAGGCCGATGACAGCCACCAACTGCTGCGCCTGCATCGTCAGGTTGTAGAGGTCGGAGGAGCGGGCAATCATATAAATACCCGCCGTTACCATCGTGGCCGCGTGGATGAGCGCCGAGACGGGCGTAGGGCCGGCCATCGCGTCGGGCAGCCAGGTATAGAGCGGAATCTGCGCACTCTTGCCCATTGCGCCGATGAAGAAGCACACGGCAATAGCGGTATAAACGCTTTGCGGCTGCGCCTCGGTGGCCAGTTTGCCAAAGAAATCGGTGTAGGTGAGTGTGCCGAAATGATAGAGCGTCAGCAGCATCCCGACCAGAAAGCCGAGGTCGCCGATGCGGTTCATCACAAAGGCTTTTTTGGCCGCCTTGCCATAGTCGGGGTTCTTAAACCAGAAGCCGATGAGCAGGTAGGAACAAAGTCCTACGCCTTCCCAGCCAATGAACATGATAAGGTAGTTGGCCCCCAGCACCAGCAGGAGCATAGAAAAGACGAACAGGTTGAGATACGCGAAGTAGCGCACCACGCCGGGGTCGTCGTGCATATAGCCCGTCGAGTAGATGTGGATGAGCGAGCCGATGCCGGTGATGATGAGCAGGAAGAGCGCCGAGAGATTGTCCACCTGAAAGGCGAAGGGAATATCCAGCATTCCGGTTTTGAGGAACGGATAGAGCGTTACCGTTCGGGGGCCAACGGCCTGCACCTCGCTAAAGATGCCAAGCGAAAGACCGAAGGCAGCCAGCACCATCAGCGTGGCAATCCAGCCCGCCATGTTTTTGGGAACCACCCGCCAGCCGAGGCCGTTGATAAGAAAGCCGAGCAGCGGCAAAAGAGGAATGAGGTAAACGTAATCTATCATGTCGGAAAAGAGACGAGAGACGAAGGACGAGAGACAAAGGACAGAAGTATCAAGACACAAGTATCAAGTATCAAGTATCAAGACACATGAAACATGAAACATGACACATGACACATGAAACATGAAACATGAAACATGATTTCCTGCCGAAAGGCTTTTGGGCGGCAAAGTTATTCTTTTAAGGGTTTAAAGGAAGGGTTTTAATTGTGAAGCAGTTAAGTGCGCTTTTTTATATAGAGCAGCACTTGTTTTAAAAATAGTTTTCTATAAAAAAACAAAACACCTGCGATATCGGCATCCGTAACGGAGCCGCAGGTGCTTTGCACCTTTTGAGGCGAAATTTGCAACTCGTATTAATGTATGCCGCTGCTCGTCCGCTACTGCCTGCTGCCTGTCAATCCTGTGCTTTTCTTAGAAACGCATCTGCCGCTGTTGCCGGTAGCGTTGCAGGATACCATCAGGACTTATGCCTCGCCGCAGGAACGCGCCCTGCGCCTCGCCGGAAAGCTATTGCTGCAAAGGGCAGTAGCGGAATTTTCCGGAAATAAAGGAGATTCCTTTCCGGAAATTGTGCATCTTCCCGGCCAAAAGCCCCACTTCCAAGGCCTGCCGCTGCATTTCGGCATCGCCCATAGCGGACGGATGAGCGCCGTAGCCCTGCACACCGAGCAGCCCGTGGGTTTGGATATAGAAGCCCTGCACCCGCTCGAATGGCTGCATTTTGACCCATGGCTTCACGAAAGCGAAAAAGAAACCCTCTGCGACTCCCCTACTCCGAGCCGGCATTTCCTCGAAATATGGACGCGTAAAGAAGCCATCCTCAAGGCAACCGGCAGCGGCATCAACGCCGATTTCACCACGCTCGACGCGACGCAAAACCCGGCCTTGTTCAAAAACCAGCTTTTCTATTGGCAACCGCTGCACCTGCACCCGGAATATGCCGCCACGGTTGCCGCACAAGCGAAATTTCCGGAAACAGACACGCAGGAAGTTTTTTTCTGAAAGCGGATAGCAACCCGACCGGCAGAAACCTTATAGGTTTAGGCGTTGGAATCCGGCACTTCGCTTGTGTGCTATACAACACTTTTTTCCGGAAATTCCCGCTTCTTTCATCGCCTCCATTTTTCATACATCACCCTGACGGGCCGATAGCCTTGCCGGTCGAGCCAACGCTGCATCGGCTCGTTGTTAACAAGCGTGAAGCGATAGATACGCCGCACCTCGTGGTCTTTAAAATGAGCTTCAAAAGCCGCATTGAGCGCCGTATAAACGCCCGATTTCCGGAATTTTGGCTTCACATAGCCTTCTGAAACGTATAAATCATCGCCTGCGCCGGTTTCAAAATCATCGTCTTCCGGAGATTCCAGATAGCCAAACAGAAAACCCACGGGAACGCCTGCCACCTCGGCTATCAGGAAAAGACCTTCGTTTTCGGTGAGGCACTCGCCCACGTGGCGCAGATAGGCTTCGCGGATGTCGTCCCAGCGGGCTGTGCGCGGGTTGAAGTCGTGCTCCGACTCGTGCAGGAGGCGCAAGAGTTCGTCGGCAATGGCTTTTTCTTTTTCAAAAGAAATCGGACGGATGGCGAAAGAATACATAGAAATAGATTTTTAGCAACCTGACAAGTCCATTGCGTTTTTTGGATAATTCTTTGGGGTATTTCAGACGGCATTTCCAACAAAATCTCGCAGAGGCGCAGAGAAATTCCGATGCGGTTAAAGCCCTGTAGGCGGCAGGCTTTGCGCCCGTGCTATTTGTCGTTTACCCGATTCTTTTTCAGACCTGACAAGCCAATCCAAAAACCGTACGCAGACTTTTCAGGCTCCTGCTCACTTCGGCGTTACCGGGCTGCCGGCCCAGGCCGTGTCGTTGGGCAGTTGCTCGCCTTTCATCACCAGCGACAGCGAATCAATTGCTACATCATCACCTATCTCGGTATCATACAAAATGATGCTGCGCGTGCCGATAGTGGCTCGTTTGCCCATCGAAACCGAACCGATTTTCATGATGCGGTCTTCAAAAAGATGGGTTTGCGGGCCGCAGTCTTCGTTGAGCATCGTCTCGTCGCCGATAGAAACCATGTCAAACTCGGTGATATCCGTGGTATTGAGCCACACGCGCCTGCCGATTTTCACACCCAAAAGGCGCATCAACATTGGCAACCACATGGTGCCGCGCAGCGGGTCGAGCAGAAACGGCACCGACAGTGCTTCATGGAAACTCGTTACGGCCTCGCTCAGCCACACTTTCAGGCTGTACATCGGGTGTTCGGCCTTCCGGTAGCGGCCCACCAGCAGCCATTTCAACACCACCGATACCAAAAACAGCGGGATGCCCATAAAAAACAAATAATAGAACGGCAGTTGCAGCAGCAGCGTGCCGATGGAAACCTCCAGCAGATTGTGGGCATAGGCGATGAACAACACCGCCGCAATCAGGATGCAGGTTTGGGGCAGCAGGATGCGCAGGCCTTCTACCAAGCCCCGCGCCAGCCGCAGTTTCAGCGGCGGGTTATACGTCAGTTTCCGGTCGAAGTACTGCCCTTTTTGCCGCGCCGGCAGCGCAATGGGCGGCGAGCCAAACCAGTCGGCATCGGGGTTGGCTTCCAACTGCGCAGCTTCCGGCGGCTTCGAGAGTACCCCAATCAGGGTATTGTCGCGCAGCCGGTAGCCTTGCGGGATGAGGCCGCTATTGCCCACAAAACTGTTGCTGCCGATGACGGTTTTTTCGAGAATCAGCGCCTCGTTGCGCACATCGTGTTCGCCCAGGATGACGGCATCGGCAACAAAAGAGCCTTCGCCAATTTCGAGCAGGTGATGCGTTACATCGCTCGCCGTGGAAATCTCTGCATTTTTCCCCACTTTGGCACCCAGCATCCGGTAGTAGAGCGGGATATAGATAGAGGCGTAGAGCGGATGAAGCACTACCAGCGAGAGGTTCATCAGTTGGTCTTTCACCCATTTCCGGTAATAAGTGCCGCTGAAGATGGAATATCGCCCCGCCTTCATACCGCTTTGCAGCAGCCGCGACAACACCCCCATCGTTCCGATGAATACCAACAAATAGGAAAGCGCCAGAAAAGGCGTTTGCCACAAATAGCTAAAATCGTAGTCGCCTGCATTGTAATCCAGTACGTACAGAGTGTAGAGCGTGGGGAAGAGCGGGATAACGACCACCAGCGGAAAGATGGACAGCGAAACCAGAAAGCGCAGCGCCCAGCCGTTACGCTTCGCTACCGAAGCGGGTTCAAAAGGGGGCAAATCGGCATCGGCAACCGTTCTTTCTTTTCGTGCCGGACTGCCGTTCCACACCTCGTTGCGCCCGATGCGTCCGCCTTCCGGCAGGCAGCTCAGTTCGCGCAGTTCACCGTTTTCGGCAATCACCGTGTCGCCACAAACAATGGCCGAAGACGACAGATAGGCATTGTCGCCGATGACCACTTTCCGGATTTTGAGGATGCCGTTTTCGACTGTGGCGTTGTCAATGGCGCAGCCCGAACTTGTGCTTACGTTCCGGCCAATCGTTACCAGGTCTTCGGCGCCGATAGCCAGCAGGCTCAGTTGCGCCGAAGGATGCACTTTTACGCCCAGGAGCCGCAGATAGCGCGGGTAGAGCGGCGTATCGGTGATGTATTGCGAAGGCAGCAGCCGCTTGAGTGCCTTCCAAAGCCACCAGCGGAAGTAATACCAGCCCCAAAGCGGGTAATCGCCCTCTTTTATCCTGCCGATAATCAGCCATTTAAGCACCAATGCCACGATTGCCAGCGTGGGCGGGATGAGCAGATAAGAAACCGTGGCACTGAACAGGGCAGAGAGATAAGAGTGGCCTTCGGTGAGGAAATAATAATAGCTGAGGTAGGGAAAAACGACCTCGATGGCCAGCAGCCCATAAATGAGAAACAAGCTCAGCGTTTGCAGCAGGTTGCAGGCATAATACTGAAAGGCAGAAGCCCGCCGGAAAAGCTTTTTCTCCGGTGCGGTTGCTTTTTTGGCGGCTTCTTTTTCGGTCAGGAAATCGGCCAGCGCCTGCAAGGGGCGATGTTCATAAACATCTTTGAGCGAAGCCTGCGAAACACCGGCATCGCGGCGTAGGTGGGAGACCGTGGACGCTGCCAGCAGCGAATGGCCGCCCAGGTCGGTAAAAAAGTCTTTTTGCAGGTCTATTTCCTTTCCCGGAAACACCAGCGCCAGCACCCGGAGCAGGTTGGTTTCTACCGGAGCATTTTTATCAAAAACGGCGGTCTGCTGCGCCGCAGCGGCTTCCTGAAAACTCGCCGGCACGGGCAGCGCCTTGCGATTGATTTTGCCGCTCGGCATCCGGGGCATTTCGGCCAGTGCCACGATAATAACCGGCACCATATAGGGTGCCAGGAAAGCCGATAACTGCCGCCGCAGGTCGGCTTCGTCGAAGGGTTTTTCGCCCTTCCAGACCACATAGCCCACCAGTTGGTCTTGCCCGCCCGCGTCGGGCTTCAATGTTACGGCGGCGGAAGAAACGCCTTCGATGGCGTGGAGGCGGCTTTCGATTTCGCCCAACTCGATGCGGTAGCCGCGCAGTTTTATTTGGTCGTCGAAGCGGCCATGAAATTCGATGAAGCCATCTTCGCGAAACACCACCGCATCGCCCGTTTTGTAGAGCCGCTCGCCCGGAATTTCCGGAAACGGATTGGGCAGAAATTTCTGCGCCGTCAGTTCGGGCAGGCGAAAATAACCGCCGCTCACGCCCGGCCCGGTGATAATCAGTTCGCCCTTTTCGCCGCGCGGCACAATGCACATCTGCTCGTCCACCACCGCCAGGTTGTAGTTGGGCAGCGGCGGGCCAATGCTGATTTCGTCGCCCGCCTTGCAAAAATCCATGTTGGAGGTAACGGTCGTCTCGGTGGGGCCATAGCTGTTGATAAACTGCCGGTAGGGCGTACCCCATTTCTGCAACACCGGCACGGTGCAGGCCTCGCCGCCGGAATTGACCAGCCGCAGCGCCGGCACTTCGTCTATAATCGCCAGCACACTCGGCACGGCGTGCAGCACGGTGATGGCGTTGCGGGTCAGCACATCGCTCAGCTCGTCGAGGGCTTTCACCGTTACGGCATCGGCAATCCACACCGTAGCGCCGGCAAAAAGGCTTATCCACACCTCTTCGCACCACATATCGAAGGTTACGGAGAAGCCCTGATAGACGCGGTCTTCGGGGCGGATTTGAATCACGTCCTGCTCGGCGCGGATGAGGTGGCAGATGTTGCGGTGCGCAATGGGAATGCCCTTGGGGTTGCCCGTGCTGCCGGAGGTAAAGAGTACATAGGCCCAGTTGTCGGGCGTGGCGTTGCTCGGCGGCGGCGGCACGGCTCCGGCGGGCTGTGGCGGCATGGGAATGGGCGGGGCGGCCACTTCGGCATCGGCATCCGAGAAATAGACCTTCACGCCGATGTCGGAAAACACTTTTTGCACACGCTCCTGTGGCATTTCGCGGTCGAGCGGCACATAGGCCGCGCCGGCTTTGAGGATACCCAGGATGGCCACGGGCAGCTCCAGACTGCGCGGATACCACACGCCTACCGTATCGCCGGCTTGTACGCCCCGGCTTTGCAGGTCGGCGGCAATGGCGTTGCTCCAGGCATCGAGTGCGGCGTAAGTCAGCGTGCGGTCGCGAAACTGAAACGCAGTTTTGTCTTTAAAGCGTTCGAAGGAAGGGCGCAGCAATTCCGGAATAGTTTCGGCGCGAATAGCCTCGGGAAGCGATTTTCCTAAGATAATACTGGGTGCGGGAGGCATAAAAGAAGTGGCGGAAGTGCGCAACGAACAAGGCAAATAATATGTTGCCAGCAGCGGCGTCGTTTGTATGGATAGACGCAGCGGCCTTTGGGTTTATCCGGCGGGAGGAAGGCAATATGTTAAAGCATGAAAGAGCTTTCCGGCAGCCTGCAATCAAAGCAAAATAGTGGGTTATCGCCAACCTGCCCGGCCTGCATTTTTTACCGGCTTTATATTTGATGCAGGAAATTCCCCTTTTCCAGCGCCCCGCCATGCCTGCCTATACCACCAACAATGCCCTTGTTGCCATTCTGACGAACGTGGCCGATTTTGAAATCGCACACAGCGAGCATTGGTATCGCATTCCGCTCAAAATCAAGCAAGTCCCGAAAGTGTTAAAGGAAGGCAGGCTTCAGTTTCTGGCTTTTTATCATTCCCGCGCCTTCGGCAAACAGGCTTATTCGATTCGCTATGTAGCAACTGTGAAACGTATTTCCATTGTGAAGCGCAAAGACTTGGTACCATTTCCGGAAACGTCTGCTGCTCAGGACCAATGGCGAAAAAAAGCGGAGGAGGATTATTATAAAATAGAGATTTCGCCGCTTCGGCAATTGCCCCATCCCATCATCAGTCGCAAATGGCGGCGCATCGTCTTCATCGAAACTACCGATCATAAACTTTTTGCCGCTACGGAGATTAATGACCTCTTCCGGGGAAATCATCTGGAAGAAAAACTCTATCAGGCCCTGAAAGACGCGCAGGTTCCTGTGGAAAGACAATTTCATGTGCAGGTGAATCAACAGCATTGCTTTCTGGATTTTGCCGTTTTCTGTTCGCAGGGGAAACTCAACATTGAGTGCGACGGCGGTTATCACGATCATATGCCCCTTGTGGATATAGATAGAGGTCGTAATAATCTGCTACAAAGTGCGGGCTGGTCGGTCTTGCGTTTTTCGGCCAATGATGTGTATAATCATCCCGAGAAGAGCCTGGCGCTTGTTGCCGAGACCATTGCCCGGTATGGCGGGCTGCCCTGAGCAAAAAACCGCCCCTGCCGCTTGCGCTATCTTTGCCGGATGTCTTCTCTGTCTTCTGCCTTAGAACAACGCTCCGCTGGCCGCTGCGAGTTGTGCGACACTGCCGCTAATCTCGTTCCTTTTACGGTTGCGCCCAAAGAAGGCCACTCTGCCGACGAGCAGGTGGCCGTGTGCCCGACCTGCCTGAATGCGCTGGCCGAGCCTACTGCACACGCCGCCCACTGGCAATGTCTCACGGGTGCCATCTGGAGCGAAACGCCCGCTGTGCAGGCCCTTTCTTACAAAACATTGAGCGCCCTGACGGGCGAAGACTGGGCCGCCGAGGCGCTGGAATCAGTGGAATTTCCGGAAAATGTAGTGTCCTGGGCAACCGGCGGCACCGGTGGAGAAACTGTGATTCATAAAGACGCTTTTGGCAACGAGCTGGCCGCCGGCGACGCTGTGCTGCTCACCCAAAACCTGAATGTAAAGGGTGCCAATTTTATTGCTCCCAAAGGAACGCTGGTGAAGAAAATACGCCTTGTGGCCGATAATGCGGAGCAGATTGAAGGCAAGATTAATGGCGACACGATTGTGATTCTCACCAAATTTGTGAAGAAGCAGGGGTAAGGCGAAATCCTTGCATACAACGCAAAATCCTGTTTGCAGGGCGTGTATTTCCGGAAAAATGAATTGCGTCTGCGGCAGACCAAGCGCGTTGAGGATTGCGGCAGCCGGCTTATATTTACATCATGAAAAAAGCCCTTTATCTGCTTGCCCTCCCCGTTTTGCTGCTGGCTGCCTCCTGTATTAAAGAGATCAAGCTCAACGAAGAGAAGGATTATACCTGCGAGTGTACCTATGTCGCCGATGCATTAGGCCCCAACGCCGGCCAGCCCAACAAAGTGGAGCGCGAGACCTTTAAAGCTACTTCGCAGGGCAGCGCCAAAGTAACCTGCGATGGCAGGGGCAGCAAGTACTCCAATCAGTTTTACGGCGGTACCTGCCTGCTGAAGTAAAGCGTCCGAGCCGTTGCATTTCCGGAAACGCAATGGCTCTTGCCAGCGTTTAAGCCAATGCAGCAATCTGCGCTTTGCTGCCAGCGAAAAAGCCTGCCGGGTTTTCCTGCGCCGGTTTCGTTTTTCCTATTTTCGCCGCTATGGGCCGTGTGCTGCTTTTCCTCCTTGTTTTCTGGTCGCCCTTTTGTCTGGCGCAGCAAGCCCTTCGCGGCATCGTTACCGATGGGCAGGATGGCAAGGCATTGGGAAATGTAGCCATTCAAAACATCTACACGAGCGGCGGCGGCGTTACCGACAGCGGCGGCGCTTTTGTAATCACGGGCGATAAGGGGCAACTGCTGGAGTTTCGGCGGCTGGGCTATAAAACCAAAAGACTGCGCATCCCGTCGGGCATGATTCCGGCATTCTTTCGCATCGTGATGGATAAGGGCGCGATTGAGTTAGACGAGGTAACCATCCGCAAGCAGTTTGAAGACTATAAGCGCGACAGCGCCCGCTATGCCGAGATTTATCAGGCACCGCTGCGCGTGGGCCGCCTCTCTGATGCCGATAAATTGCAGGATCCATTTTTGGCGCTTAGCCCTTCGCGGCGTAAGATATGGGCATTTCAGGAAGAATATCAACGCAACGAACAACTGCGGTATGTGGACTATCATTTTTCAGATAAGCGCATCGCCGCCATCACCGGCCTGCGGGGCGATAGCCTGATTGCCTACCGCAACCAGTATCGCCCGCCTTATGAAGCGGTGCGCACCTGGAACGAATACGAGCTTTTTAGTTACATAAAAAAAACGGCCACATTTTTTCGGGGCGAACGCTGAAAAACCAGCATTTAAAATGTTGGCACAGATTTTGACAAAACAAAAGACACTATCTTTTCTCTCTCTAAAACAAAAAAACTGCAACATGAAAACCAAAAACAGTATAACCGCTCTCGCCGTTCTGGCCCTCGGCACGGCCGCCGTTCTGCTCTTTACCACCGATAAAGGCAAGCAAGTGCGCAAAGCCGCCAAATCGAAAGCCGAAGACTGGGGCGATGATATCAGCGACTGGCGTGGAGAAGCCGGCGACAAACTCGCTTCTCTGAAAAAACGCTTTATGAAAGAAGTAGAGCATCTGAGCGATGAGGTTTGCAGCCGTATGGAAAGCACCTGGAAAGAAGGCAAAGAGCGCGCCGAACACCTCAAAGAAAAAGGCGAGAAACTTCTTGAAAAAGGCAAGGAAAAATTTGCTTAAAATGCCTGCCTCCAATGTCGTACACGCCTGAAGTGTGTGCGATGCAATGCAGACGGGTTGTGAAAGGACTTTTTGCTTTTCGCAACCCGTTTTTTGTTCTATTCAATTTATCCTTCTAAACCCCACATTTATGAAACCGCAACATCCACAGGCGCAAGACCCGGCCCGCCCTACCGCCGCAACCGACCCACAGCAGGCAGAAATTGCCGGCAACGTCTTTGAGGGATTGAAAACGGCTCTTTCTTCCAGCGAAGAAGACCGCGAAAAACTCAAGGAAGACCTGCCTTTAGAAGACACTCCGCAGACGAAACCGGCAGAATAAAAAACTCTTTTTAACGCATTGCCCAAAAAGCCCGGAACTGTGCAGTTCCGGCCTTTTTTTGTAAAATGCGGATGGGGGTCTATCCCGGGAGACGAGGCTCTTTCATGGCCGACCGCAGGGCACCATTACGACTCCTTGTTCTCGGCTTCGAGCGCGGCAGATGCTTTGCGGTGAAATTCGCGGGCAAAGGTTTTCATCTCTTCCGAGAGGGCCGTGTTGCGCGTGGCGCGTACAAAAGTTTCGGCCATACCCATAATGCTCTGGTACAAAAAATCGTTCATCTCGTCCACCATCATTTTGCCGGTCCACAGGTCGATGCGCAGGCTCTCGCGGGCGGCACCATCCCACAATCCGATGAAGGCGGCTTTGGCATCCTGAAAAGCATCTACACCGCCATCGGGGGCTTTCCAGCGAATGCTGTCAATCATTTGGGCCGCGTCGCGGGTAACTTCAATCTCTATGTTGGAAGTGTTCATGGGGAAATTTTTCGGAGAAATAAGAGGTTCTTTTGAGGAGCAATTTTCCGGAAACGGAGGTCAAAAAAACGACGCAAAGGTAGCAAAAGCAACGCGGGAGAAGGGTCGTTCCGACATTGAAAATTACACACATATCGAAGCCGGGGTTGCCCGTTTTGAATACACTTTTGGGGAGCGCAACGAGCCTGAAGATAAGGCCATAATGTGCCGACACACCGGCAGCCACAAAAAAATTCCGGAAAATAGCCCCGCATCGGGCAATATCTGGCATACTCTTTTCTGCCCTGCTCAAACCCGCGCAGTCTTTTTTTCCTGCTCCCGCAAAACCCCGACTCCAGCAATGACTTCCCGCCTCATCATCCACGATACCGACGAACTGAACCTTATCCTGGAACGCGCGTTTGCCGCTATTTCCAATCCCCTTGAAGCGCAGCAAAGTGTTTGGAATACGCTGGAAAAGGCATTGAGCGAAGCTTATTCTCTGGGCTGTGCCAAAACAGTTTTTTGTATAGATACGCCGCCGCAGAATGTCTGCGCCCCGGCTTAGCGCAATAAGACATAGGCCAAAAAAGCCGAGGCATAAGCGAGTGCGCCCATATATAGAAACTGCGCTATCGGCAGGAGCCAGCTGCCGGTTTCGCGTTTCACAATGGCCATCGTACTCATGCACTGCATGGCAAAAACATAGAAAAGCAGCAGCGAAACGCCGGTTGCCAGCGTGTAAACCGGCCTGCCCTGAGGCGTACGGGCTGCGGCCATTTTCTCCCGAAGCGTCGCCTCTTGTCGTGCGTTGTCTTTTTCATCCACGCTATAAAGCGTGGCCATCGTCCCGACAAAGACTTCCCGCGCGGCGAAAGAGGTGATGAGCGCCACACCGATTTTCCAGTCGTAGCCGAGCGGCTTGATGGCCGGCTCTATCCAGTGGCCCATGCGTCCGGCAAAGGATGCTTCGAGCGGGACGGCTGCGATGTACCGGTTTCCGGAAATTTCTTTGGGTGCCGGGCCGTAGGAGGCAAGCGCCCACAGCGCAATCGAAATGACAAGGATGACCTTTCCGGCATCGCGCACAAAAACGGTGGCCTTCTGAATCATGGTGGTGCCTACATTCTTCCAGCGCGGCATCCGGTAATAGGGAAGCTCAAGCAAGAAATAGCTTCGCCCGTCGGATTTTACAAAAAGACTCAGCACCCAGGAGACGACCAGCGCACCGACGAAGCCCAGCAGATAGAGGCCCATCAATACCAATCCCTGAAGGTTGAAGGGGCCAAAGCTTTTGTCCGGGATAACCAGACCGATAAGGATGGTATAGACCGGCAGGCGGGCCGAGCAGCTCATCAGCGGCGTTACCAGAATGGTAATAAGCCGTTCCTTGCGGTTGGCAATCGTGCGCGCAGCCATTACTGCCGGCACGGCGCAGGCCATTCCGGAAATCAGGGGCATCACCGAGCGTCCGCTCATCCCTACCGAGCGCATCAGCCGGTCGGTGAGGAAGGAGATGCGGGCCATATAGCCGGTATCTTCGAGGAGGGTGATGAATCCAAAGAGGATGGCAATTTGGGGGATGAAAATAGCAACGCCGGAGATGCCCGCGAGTACGCCGTTGATCAGCAAGTCGGTGAAGGCGTTTTCCGGCAGCGTGCGGGATAAGAGGCCGCTCAGCCCGCTAAAAATGCTTTCTACCCAGTTCATCGGATATTCTGCCAGCCAGAAAATACTCTGGAACAGGAGGAATAAAACCAGCAGCAAAATCAGGTTGCCCCAAAGGGGATGGAGCAGAATCTTGTCTATCCGCTCGGCGCGGAGGCTTTTTTGGGCCGGTGTATCTGTTACGACAGCCGCAGTCATTATCTTGTCGATGCGCGCATAACGGGCTATTACTTCCGCCGCCTGAACACGTGCTTTAGAGAAGCCAAAACCGTCTAATAATGCCAGCAGTTGGATTTTTTGAGCCGCTTGCAAATACGGCACATCGGGCAGAGAACAGGCCATTTGCAGCGCGGCATAATCAGACGGCGCTTCTGCTATTCGGCGCACTTCCGGGAGCCATTCTCCGGCGATTTCCGTATGGTCGATAAAGGCGCGCGGCGGCGTACTGCGTTGTGTTTCTGCCACCTGTGCAATCACTTTCCGGAGCGCGTGGATGCCCTTTCCCTTCCGGGGGTTTACACCCACAACCGGAACGCCCATTTGCCGCTCCATTTCTGCGAGGTCAATCGTGATGCCCTTGGAAGTGGCCAAATCCATCATCGTGAGCGCCAGCACCACGGGCTTGCCGAGGTCCATGATTTGAGAGGCAAAGAGCAGATTGCGCTTCAGGTTGGATGCGTCCACAATCACCACGATAACATCGGGCACATCCTTTCCGGTTGGGTGGAGCAACACTTTCGTGGCCACCCGTTCGTCGTCGCTTTTGGGATAGAGCGAGTAGGCCCCCGGCAAGTCGAGCACCCGCGCCGTCAAGGTATCCGTAAGGCGGGTAGTGCCGGCTTTTTTGTCCACCGTAACGCCGGGGAAATTGCCCACCTTTTGTCGCAGCCCGGTGAGTGCATTGAAAAGGGAACTTTTCCCTGCATTGGGGTTGCCGACAAGTGCTATTTGAATCGTTTCTGCCAAAGGGTTTTCCTTAAACCCGCAAAGGTAAATCTTTCGCAGGGCGGGCTGGCGGGAACCGGATAAAATCTTCCCGATTTGGCAAATGGATGGGCTTGCGGAAGGAGGCTTTTTCCGGAAATCTGGTGGTTATTTCCGGAAAATAACTGCATAAAAAAGCCCCCGAAGCGGTTGCTTCGGGGGCATCAGAAATGTAATCAGACTTTATTAAGCATGGAAGTTGTTTAGTGCACTTCTTCGCCGGGCTGAATGGGCGTGGTTTGCGGCACAAAATCGTTGCCGTGGCCGTCGTCTTTGTAGTCGTAGGCCCAGCGGTAAACAGTGGGTACTTCGCCCGGCCAGTTGCCG
Source organism: Bacteroidetes bacterium UBA1952 (assembly GCA_002336725.1). GTDB lineage: Bacteria > Bacteroidota > Bacteroidia > Chitinophagales > Chitinophagaceae > UBA1952. The sequence continues at coordinate 14,691 of DDEO01000165.1, forward strand.
TGTCCGGGGCGGATAGGCGTGGTCCATTCCAGCGTGGGCGAGTTCCACGGGTTCATCGTCGTTACGCGGCGGCCATACCAGATGCTCACAAAGAAGTTGAGCACGAATACCAGCTGCACGATGAACGTCAGGATTACCACAACCGAGATAAACACGTTGAGACCTTCAAAGTGTTTGAAAGATTCCCAGGCGCTGTAATCGTAGTAGCGGCGGGGCATACCGGCGAGGCCTTCGTAGTGCATCGGCCAGAAGATGAGGTAAGCGCCAATGAACGTTCCGAAGAAGTGGATATAGCCCAGCGTATTGTTCATAAAGCGGCCAAACATCTTGGGATACCAGTGATAAATCCCGGCAAACATCCCGAAGAAGGCCGACACGCCCATTACGATATGGAAGTGCGCGATAACGAAATAAGTATCGTGGACGTGCATATCAATCACCGAGTTGCCCAGCCAGATACCGGTCAGACCGCCGGAGATGAACATCGACACAAAGCCGAGGGCAAACATCATCGGGACAGTAAAGCGGATATTGCCGCGCCAGATAGTCGTCAGCCAGTTGAACACCTTTACCGAGGATGGAACGGCAATCAGCAGGGTCATCAGTACGAACACACTGCCGAGGAAAGGACTCATGCCGGTAACAAACATATGGTGTGCCCATACGAGGAACGACAGCACGGTGATACCAATCAGCGAGATAATCATGGCGAAGTAGCCAAAGATGGGCTTGCGGCTGTGGTTGGAAAGCACCTCAGAGGTGATGCCCATACCGGGAAGCATGATGATATATACTTCGGGGTGGCCGAGGAACCAGAAGAGGTGTTGGTAGAGGATAGCCGAGCCACCTACATAAGGCAGGGCTTTACCACCCACAAAAAGCTCGGAGAGGTAGAAAGAAGTACCGAAATGGCGGTCGAAAATCAGCAATACAAAGCCGGAAACCAGCACCGGGAAAGACAGCAGGCCAATAACAGCAGTAAAGAGCAGCGCCCAGATGGTGAGCGGCATCCGCGTCATCGTCATGCCTTTGGTGCGCATGTTGAGGATGGTCGAGATGTAGTTGAGGCCACCCAGAAGTGTAGATACTACAAACAGCGTCAGAGAGATCAGCCACAAGTCCATACCCGTTCCCGAACCGAGGTTTGCTTCTTTAATAGCCGACAGAGGCGGATAGGCCGTCCAGCCACCGGATGCAGGGCCGGTCTGGATAAAGAGAGAAGCAAACATCACGATGCTCGCGGCCAGGAAGAACCAGTAGGAGAGCATATTCATGAAGGGCGAAGCCATATCACGCGCACCGATTTGCAGGGGAATCAGGAAGTTGGCAAAAGTTCCGGAAAGGCCCGCCGTCAGTACAAAGAAGATAAGGATGGTACCGTGCATGGTTACCAGTGCATAGTAGCCTTCAGGGGTCAGCTTGCCGCCCTGCGCCCACTTGCCCAGGAAGGTTTCCATGATGGGAAACGTCTCGTTGGGGAAGCCTAGCTGGAGGCGGAAAAACACCGAAAACAAAGCCCCAATAATCGCCCAGAGGATCCCGGTAATCAGGAACTGCTTGGCAATAATCTTATGGTCCATCGAGAAGATGTACTTCCAGATGAAATGCTGCTCGTGGTGCTCGTGATGGTGGCCCGTGTCGTCTCCGTGGTGCGTATGGGCGACATTGGGTCCTTGTACGGCGGCTACATCCTGATTCATAATATCACGCATTTATTGAAGGGTTTCTTTCGGAGAAAGAAAAAACTTTTTTAGAGTTTGGTAATCGTTTGAACCGGTGCCGGGGTGGCGGCGGGAACGGCAGCCGTATCGGCGGCAGAAGGGGCGGGGGCCGGTGCTTGTCCGCCTTTCAGGTAGGGCTGCTGCTTGGCGAGCCATGCAGCGTGTTCTTCGGCGGTTTCTACGATGATGGTGCCGCGCATGGAATAGTGTCCTTTACCGCACATCTGATCGCAGGCAATTTCATAAACGAAGTCTGGATTTCCGGTAATTTCCTTCATCTGAGCCGTTGTGTATTTAGGCGTAAACCACAGCGTAGTGGTGATACCCGGAACGGCATCCATCTTGTAGCGAAAATGCGGCAGACCTACATCGTGGATAACATCGCGCGAACCGATGATAAATTTGATGGGGCGGTTCACGATTACGTGTACTTCACCGTTTTCCAGGATGATATCATCGAGGTTCTGACGGTCGTTAGTATCCAGACCCAGGACGTTGTTCTCGTTGTTGATAAGCTGGAAGTTGCGCTTGCCCAGCACGCCATCTTTACCGGGATAACGAATAATCCAGTTGAATTGTTTACCTACTACTTCTACAATCTGTGAGTCGGCGGGCGCTTCGGAAGTGATGTTGAACCAGTGGCGCAAACCGATGATTACCAAAACGGCCATCGCCAGTGCAGGAACGGTTGTCCAGAGAATCTCCAACCGGTTGTTGTGTGCATAGAAATATGCCTTGCGGTTGGGCGTACTCTGATAGCGGAAGGCAAACCAGCACAGCAGCCCCTGCGTGATGATAAACACGATGCCCGTCATGATGAGGGTAACGTACATCATAGAGTCGTAGCCTTCTCCCTGAACAGAGGCCGACACAGGAAGCATCTTGCCGATGAGCGCCTGGTGGCAGGCATAGATGGCCCACATACCCAGCGGAAACATCAGCAGCATAGACCAGGCCATCAGGCGGTTGGTACCGGCCTGCACCTTCTCTTCGCCCCGCAAAAGGGAGGCGAATTCGCTGGCGCGGCCAATCTGGTATATAACCGCCAGTACAAGAACAATTAAAGCAATCAGAATAAAGACTGACATAATCTGTAATTCGGGTGGTGAGGGTGTTCTTAAAGTTACTGCTTCCGCACAGGTAGCAAAGATACCCGGCTTCCGGAGAAGGTGTTTGTTTTTGTTGGACCTTTCAGGGCCGCACACGCTGCCGGTTTATACAAAAGGATTTCCGGTATCCTTATCGATACATCTGCACTAACTTACGTGCAGAATCGCTTCCTTCAGCAAGACGTTGTTCTGCGGCACCAAGTCGTGCTTGGCCAGCGTACGGCTCACGGTAAACATCATCAGTCCGCTGAAACCGGCCAATACGCCCAGCTCATACCAGCCCAGATGCCAATGCGAACCCAGCGGGCCAGGCATTACCATGATGTAGAAGTCCAGCCAGTGACCAAACAGAATCATCAGACCCATGAAGGTGAGTGTGAAATAATTCCGCTTGGAAGGACGCGACATCAAAATCAGAATGGGACTCACGAAGTTGATAATAAAGGTAGCATACCAGATGATACTGTAAGGCCCTTGCTGACGCATCTTGAAATAAGTCGTCTCTTCCGGAATGTTGCCATACCAGATAAGCATATACTGACAAAACCACACATACGTCCAGAAGATAGAGAAGGCAAATTGCAGCTTGCCGAGGTCGTGGATATGCTCGCGGCTCACCAGCTCCAGATTGCCCTGATTTTTCAGATAAACCACCCAGAGGGAAATCAGCGCCATGCCGCTCACAAATGCCGAGGCAAAGGTGTACCAGCTATACATCGTGCTGTACCAGTGCGCATCGATAGACATCAGCCAAAACCACGGCGTGATGCTCATTTGCGTCAGGGCATAGACAATCAGAAACAGGGCGGCAAACTTCATAAACTTGAAGTAGTTCTTCGTGGCGTTCTTCGGCGCTGTTTGCTGCTCCAGGGAGATACGCTGGAATTTCTTGCCGAAATAGCTCCACAGCACAACCGTAATCAGGCTGAAAACCGCAAACATCGTCTTGTTCAGGAAGGGCGCTTTGTGTTCCAGAATCTCGTCGCCGTGCGGATTTACCCAATGGAAAATGGGATTGTGTCCGTCAATCTGAAATCCAAAGACAATAGCAAACAGCACGATCAGCGCAATCAGGCCAAAGACCCAGACGTTGGCACCAATGGCTTCGGGAACCCGCCGATAAGCGACCAGCCAGGCACCGTGGGCCAGACTTGATGCGGCCTGAATAAACACACAGGCCAGGGCTATCAGAACAAAGTAAACGCTGTTGTGCAGCAGTACGATCCAAAAGCGCGTCTTGTCGAATTGCGCATCCGGGCCGGTGCTTCCCAGAAGGGAAACAGCGCCTGCCAATATCACCACGATGCCAATTACCATCAGCACGATGCTGGTGAGGCGAAGCCGGGCGGGAATAATAAACCTATCGGTCATGACTGGTAAGTATTAAAAAGTCCTTTGTAAGGGCGTTCTCGTTTTAATTTATTGCACGTTGGCCTTTCCAACAGTATCGGCGGGCGTAGCCGATTTCATTTTGCCGTCGGCATTGGCCGAGGCCACTGTTCCGCCGCTGGTCGCGCCCGTGCCCATCGTGAAGGGTGCGCCGCCGTTCTCGCTCTGCACCTGCTTGATGTAAGCGATCACCTGCCAGCGTTCTTTGATATCGAGCTGCGAAGCATAAGATCCCATCGCGTTGATACCAAATTTCACGGCATGGTACATCTGCCCTACCGGCATCTTCAGGTATTTCTCCAGCTTAAAGTTGGCCGGTGCCGCTGCAAACTTGCCATTGCCGCCGTTATAGAGCGGGCCGTTGCCGTCGAGTTTGTCGCCGTGACACACGCCGCAGTGAATATCATAATGGCGCTTGCCTTCTGCGATTTCGCTCTCATTGAAGCGCATCGTGGTGGTAAACGCCAGAAAGGAGGCAGAGTCGTTGAGCGAAATATGATCGGGCAGTTCCTGACCACGCGCCACAGTGCCTGCTACCGGCTTGCGGGCCGTGTGGCCATCGGCGAAGTTGGGGTTTTCGCTGTAGTAATCATAGGCCACCGAGTAGGTCATATCCGGCGCATAGATTCTTCCCGGATTGCGGTGCTTATGGCCGTTGTCGGTACAGGAAGCCATCAAAAGACCGGCGGCAGCGGCAGCCAGAATTCCGGACTTATATAAAAATGCTTTCGGCATGAGCGCTTTTCTTAAAATACGAATGGGCAAAATGGGGAATTAAATCTGCTAACCGTGCAGCTCGGCTTCGATGCGACGAGAGCGCAGCAGCGCCTCCTGCGGGTTGGTTTCGTAGTCTTCCGCCACATCGTAGCGGCCAAACCACCAGCCTTCTTCTGCAATCTGAATATTGGTCTCTACCGCGCCGGTCGTCTTCAGATAATCAATCACTTCCTGTTCGGAAGTGCCGTCCGTCAGCTCGATAGCAGCGATAAACAGATCGTCCGTCTGACGCGGATGGAAGACGTGCTTCTTCACGCCCGGCATCAGTTGGTTGATATAGCAAAACGTGAGTACCATCCCTACGGCGGCAAACAAAACAGTCAGCTCAAAGGTAATCGGAATAAATGCCGGGATGGACAGGTGTGGTTTACCGCCAAAATTGATAGGCCAGTCTTTGGTAAAAATCCAGGACATAAAGCCCAGCGCCGTAGCAGTTCCCGCAAGGCCGAAGATAAAACCGGCAATGTGCAGGTCGGTTTCCTTTTGGCCCAGCGCCACGTCAAGGCCGTGAACCGGGAAAGGCGTATAAACGTCGTGCAGCTTGTATCCGCTGTTGCGCAGGCTATGCACCGCCGGAAACAATACGTCTTCGTCGTCGTAAGCGGCTACTGCAAATTTTTTAACGGCCATGATTTAAGGAGATATAAAGTCGAAAGATAAAAGACAAAAGAAACGCAGTAAGAGAACTGACTGCCGGTAAGAATTGTCTTATTCGATTCGAGGCTTGGTTTTAAAAATAAGATGAGACGGAAAGAGAAATTGCAGTTCCGAACCATTGGGGCTGCACTTTCAGACTTTAGACTTTAGACGCTCGTCTCGCCACTTCAGACTTGTATCCTGATGCCTGCATCCTGATACTTGTGTCTTTCGTCTTGATACTTATGCCTTGATACTTTTGTCTTTTGTCTTTAGACTTCCGTCTTGATACTTGTGTCTTTAGACTTTCGTCTATTAATGCGCGTGTTCGATTTCGTGAACAAACTCTTCGGTACTCTGCTGTTCAATCGGCTCCATTTTCTGCTTATACGACTCGCCGGATGTTTTAAGGATAAACTTAATCTCGGCTACGGCAATCGTTGGGAAGTATTTGGCAAACAGGAGGAAGCAGGTGAAGAACAGACCGAATGTGCCGAGGTAAAAACCCACTTCCGTCCAGCTTGGGCTGTAATAGCTCCATGAACCCGGCAGATAATCGCGATACAGCGAGGTTACAATGATTACAAAACGCTCGAACCACATACCGATNNACGATGATCACGAAACGCTCGAACCACATACCGATGTTTACCACGATAGACATAATAAAGGTAAACGGAATATTGCGGCGCAGCTTTTTAATCCAGAAGAACTGCGGCGAAATCACGTTGCAGGTCATCATCGCCCAGTAGGCCCACCAATACGGACCGAGAATCCGCCAGTTGAACGCCTCTTGTTCATAGAGAACGCCGGAATACCAGGCCATGAACAGCTCTGTGAGGTAGGCAACGCCCACGATAGAACCCGTCAAAACGATTACTTTGTTCATCGCCTCAATGTGGCCCAGCGTAATATACTCTTCCAGATGCAGGATGCGGCGCAGGATAATCAGCAGCGTTTGCACCATGGCAAAGCCGGAGAAGATTGCACCCGCTACGAAGTAGGGCGGGAAGATGGTGGTGTGCCAACCCGGAATTACGGAAGTAGCAAAGTCAAAAGATACAATCGTGTGTACGGAAAGTACCAGCGGCGTGGCAAGCCCGGCCAGAACGAGGGAAAGTGCTTCCCAGCGTTGCCAGTTTTTGGCCGTACCCGTCCATCCGAAGGAAGAAAGACCATAAAGACGCTTGCGCAGCTTGGTCTTGGCGCGGTCGCGGACAGTAGCAAAGTCGGGAATCAGACCCGAATACCAGAACAGCAGCGAAACGGTGAAGTAGGTAGAGATGGCGAATACGTCCCACAGCAGCGCCGAGTTGAAGTTGGGCCACAGCGCACCGCGCGAGTTAGGATACGGCATTACGAAGAAGCCATCCCATACACGGCCCATGTGGAAGATGGGAAACTGACCTGCACACATAACGGCGAAGATGGTCATCGCCTCTGCCGCACGGTTCACACCCGTCCGCCAGCCCTGACGAAACAGCAGCAGGATGGCCGAGATGAGCGTACCGGCGTGGCCGATACCCACCCACCAAACGAAGTTGGTGATGTCCCAGCCCCAGCCAATGGTGCGGTTGATATTCCACACGCCGATGCCCCAATACACTTCCCAGAACACCGAGAAAGCGCCGAAGCCGAGCAACGCCAGCGAAAAGAAAAAGCCGATGTACCACAGGCGCGTAGGCTTCCGCTCAATAGGCGAAATGATGTCTTCCGTCACCTGATGATAGGTCTTGTGCCCATCCACCAGTGGCTCGCGGACAAAGGATTCGTATTTTAGGTGCATATGCTATAAATATTGTTCGCGGCGGGCCGCCTTTGAAATCACTCGGGGGTTATACAGGACGCTGTTATTTCCGGAAAATCAGGGGCTTAGATATGGCGCTGATACAGTCCGTCTTCTGCCGTACCGGCAATTTTAACGTCGGTATTCCGGATTTTAGAGAGATAGTTAATGTTGGGCAGGGTGTGCAGCGACTCGAGTACATAGTACATCCGCTCACGCTGACCGTTGCGGCGCAGGTTGTAGATGGCGCTCTTCGGGTCGTTTACGTTGCCGAAGACAATAGCGTCGGTCGGGCAGGCTTGCTGACAAGCCGTGCGGGCCGCGCCGTCTTCCATCGGATGTCCTTCGCGCTTGGCTTCGAGCTTGGCTTCCTGCAGGCGCTGCACGCAGAAAGAACATTTTTCCATCACCCCACGGCTGCGAACCGTTACGTCCGGGTTCAGCACCATGCGGGTGAGGTTATCGTTCATATCGTCGCGGCGATAGTCTTCGTAGGTGTTGTCCTCAAAGCAGTCGGCCTCGTTCCAGTCCATCCAGTTGAAGTGGCGCACTTTATACGGGCAGTTGTTGGCGCAATACTTCGTGCCGATACAGCGGTTGTAGGTCATCATGTTGATGCCTTCGTTGCTGTGCGGCGTTGCGGCCACGGGGCAAACGTTCTCGCAGGGCGCGTTGTCGCAGTGCTGACACAGCATCGGCTGGAACACCGTCTGGATGGTATCGGGGTTTTCGGGCGAGCCGGAGAAGTAGCGGTCGATGCGCATCCAGTGCATCTCGTGGGCCAGCTTCACGTGTTCTTTACCCACCACCGAGATATTGTTTTCAGCCTGGCAGCCAATCACACAGGCACCGCAACCAATGCAGGCAGTGAGGTCAATAGACATGCCCCAGTGGATGCCGGGCGATACATAATTCGGGTACAGGGTACCGTTTTCACGAAATCCCTGTTCGAGTTCGCCCCCGCCCTGCTGAGTGCCGTTCGGGCCGAAGGAAGCGTTGAGATTTTCGGCACCCGCAGCCGCCATAACGGCACCGCTTACGCCTTGTACGCTGTGGGCTTCAGCTCCGGTTGCGCCTGCGTGTTCAGTAGCTGGTCCGCTGGGGTGGCCGCCGGCGTTTCCGTGGCCTTCTGCGCCGCCATGCTCTTCCCAGGGCAGGGCAGCATAGTGACCCAGCTCTTTTTCCCGCTCCTTATAAAGGTGCATCGGGTCTTTGGCAAACTCGCCCAGGGTATATTCCCGGATAATCGGGCGGGCTTCGTAGCTGTGGTGCGTTTGCGTAATCGCTACGTCGTATTTGTCGCTGGTGGTTTCGATGGTAGCGGCAGCGTTGGCACGGCTCAGCGCCTGTCCGTTCCATACCCGCAGCGGATAGGCATTTTTGCCGAGGTCGGCAGAGGCGCGGCCCACTTTCGGATCGCGGCCAAAGCCCAGGGCAATGCCCACCACATCGTTGTGCTGACCGGGCACCACCACTACGGGCAGGCGCAGTTCCACACCGTTATATTTGATGCTCACCACCCGCTTGGCCGGGTCCACCTGATTGATACCGGTCAGTTCGGCGTTCAGGGATTTGGCGCGTTGCGGCGAAAGGGTGGCGTAGTTATCCCAGGTAGCCTTGGTAATCGGGTCGGGCATTTCCTGCAGCCAGGGGTTGTTGCTGCAAGCGCCGCCGTGGCCGATAGATACTTTCTCATACACCACAAATTCCGGATTCTTGCTCACCGGTGCAGCACCGATAGCGGTAATGGCAGAGCCGATATTTCCGGAATACGGGGCAGAGGTGAGACCTGCCGGAGCCGGTGTATGTACCATCGGAACGCCCGTGGTATCCGCTGCGGCCATACCAGCAGCAGCCGTAGTCGCATGAGACTGTTGATTGCGTGCGCCGCCCGGTTCAATAAAGCCGTCCTGCAGCGCAGTATCAAAGTTGGACTGCGAGCCGAGGCGGCCCATCCAATAGCTTTTCCAGAGATCTTCGTAGGAAGTGCCGGCTGCCGCCCAGGTCAGCAGGGTGTCGCCGAGGCTGCGCGTCTTGAAGAGCGGTGCAATAGAAGGTTGTATCAGGCTGTAGTAGCCGCTGCGTGGTTCGGCATCGCCCCAGCTTTCCAGCCAGTGATGATCCGGAATCAGCACGTTGCAGGCCTGCGCCGTCTCGTCGAGGCGGTCGGCAGTGCTCACGCGCACCGGCACTTTGGCCAGCGCATCGGCAAATTCCTTACCGTTAGGCCATTCATAGATCGGGTTTACGCCGTGGAAAATCACCGTTCCTACCTGTCCGGCCTTCATCTGCGCCAGCAACGCTACCATATCGGCATCGTTGCCTTTTTTGGTATTGTTGGAGGTACCCCAGTCAATTGTAGTACCGTTTGCACCTACCGCATTATTAATAGCGTTCACCACGTTTTGCACATTCACATCGTCGGAGGCACAAACCACGAGGCCACGACCTGCTTTCAGGTCGGCGGCGGCCTGCGAAACCAGCTTGTTGAGTGCCGGCGAAGACAGATTGGAGGCAGCTCCGGAGGTTACAGCGTTATAGAGTGCCACGGCGACCGCACCCATCTCCGACGGGCGGCAGGTTGCGCGGCGGTCGGCGGCAGCACCGGTAATGGTGTGCAGGCTTTCCACCTGATAGTGGCGGCTCATGCGCGGGTTTTTCGCACTCACCTTGCGGCCCATGCCGTATTGCTTGGCTTGGATGGCCGGGCTGAGCCAGGTACCCAGGAAATCGGCACCGAGGCTTACAATCGTAGCGGCGCGATCAAAATGATAAAAAGGAATAGCGCGGCGACCATAGGACGCTTCGTTGGCAGCCAGCATGGCGCTGTAGCTCACCGGATCCCACTGAATATGGCGGGCACCGGTCTTCGCCGTAAACCGGCCAATCGCGTCGAGCAGGGTTGGGCTGCTGATGGTAGAAGTAACCAGTACCGTTCCGCCCTTGCCCAGATTTCCGGAAACCGTGCGGTCCACCGCTTCAAAAGTACCCTCTTTGCCGTTGAGGCGCGGGCCGCGCAGGCGGGCCACATCATAGAGCGAAAGCACCGAAGCCTGCATCCGGGCCGTGGTTGCACCCATAGAAAGCGCACTGCGGTTGTTGCCTTCGATTTTGATAGGACGACCATCGCGGGTTTTTACCAGCACCGGAACCGCGTCGCCATTATCCACATAAGTAGAAGCATAGTAAAGCGGTACACCCGGCACCACATTCTCCGGACGGATACCATACGTGATGGCCTTACGCACCGGCATCTCACACGAAGACGCAACGATGGCAGCGGCCGTAGAGAACCCAAGATATTTCAGAAAGTCGCGGCGGGGAGCCGTAGCGCCCAGCAGCGAGTCGCTCAGGTCGGCAAGCGGCAGCTTCGAATCCGCAAATTCGTTGTCCACCACTTCCTTATGAGCTGCGGTATCGTGCAGCTCTTCGAGTCCTTTCCAGTATTGCTTTTCGCTCATTTTGGTAATTTGCTGATGTGCAAATGTGCTGATTTGCTAATGATTGGGATGCTTTCCACTTAGAATGTTTCATGTTTTATGTATCATGTTTCATGACCCTTCAGCAAGCTCAGGGTAATGGTGAAACATGAAACACGAAGCATATTAGTAGTGGCACTTCTGGCATTCTATACCGCCGATATCTTCCACCGTTACTTTATCGCGCTTGCCTTCTTTAAATTCCTGGTGGTATTTCTCGTAGATCTGATAGTAGTTGTTGTTGGCAAACTGTACGCTGGTCTGGCGGTGACAGTTGATACACCAGCCCATGCTCAGCGGAGCCATCTGATACACCTCATCCATCTCTTCCACGTTGCCGTGGCACTGCTGGCAGGGAATTTTTCCAACGGCTACGTGCTGGCTGTGGTTAAAGTAAACGTGGTCGGGCAGGTTGTGGATTTTCACCCACTCCGGACTTTTAGCCAAAATATTACCGGCGGCATCGCGGTTGTAATCTTTCTTGTCGGTGTTCCAACCGGCGTATTCATACAGTTTTTGAATTTCTGCTGTGCCATTCACCGTTTTACCTTCAGCCGTAACCAGCGGATGCTCCTCTGCACCAGTGTACTGATTGATCTGCTTGTGGCAGTTCATACACACGTTGGTAGAAGGAATCATGGCGTGGCGGCTCTTCTCGGCAGCCGAGTGGCAATACAGACAGTTGATCTGGTTGATGCCGGCGTGTACCTTGTGGCTGTAGAAGATGGGCTGCTTCGGCATATAGTTGGTCTGACGGCCCAGGTTTACCGCGCCATTCACCAGCCAGTAGCCGGCGAAGGAAATGACCACGATGGTGAGCAGCGTGATGGTTATCTTATTGCGCCAGAAAGGAACTTCCTTGGTGGTGGGCACAGCCACTTTCTCGGCGGCGGCGCGTTTCAGCGATTTGTTGGCACGCCACATCACCCACACCGCCAGCAACAGCAACACCGTGATAGCGGTGTAAATCCAGCTATTGGCACCGGCATTGGCGTTGGCATCGCCGGCATTGCTCGTGCCGGTTGGCGCGGCTTTTTTGTCTTCTACGGAGTTTACATAGCTGATGATAGCGTCAATCTCGTCAGTACTCAACTGCGGAAACGCGGTCATCTGCGTCTTGTTCCACTTGTTGAAGAGGTCAACGGCGTATTTATCGCCAGAGGCGATCACACCACTTGGGTTATGTACCCATTTGTGCAGCCATTCTTTGTTGGGTACGCGGCCATCCACGCCTTTCAGCGCCGGGCCGGTAGCATCCTTCAGCGGGTTGTGACAGGAGGCGCAGTTTGCCTGGAAGAGAGCCTTGCCATCTACTTGCGCAGAGGCTTGCTGAAATCCAAGAACCAAAACGAGCGCTAACAGCAAAGAGCGGAAAAACCCGCCTCGACGGCCAGTTACAGGATTGGGTAGAAACACGATGGAAAGATTGAGAGTTTCAAGACTGAAAGAAGGGAAAAATTAACTCGTTTTTCACCCCTTTATTGGGCGGCAAAACTACACTCTGTCATCAAATTGTCCAGTATTCTTACAAAAATCTTTTTTAAGAATAAGACAATGGGTAAAAAGGCTTTGCCTTCCGTGCGTGATAACAGAGAAAGGGACTCGCAAAGTACAACGGGTTCCGTGTTTATACACCTTTCCTTCTTCTATTTTATTAAAATTGTTTTAAGATGTTTTTTCGGCAACCCGAAATTCTTAAACAAAGCGCATCCTTGCCGCGTTCTTTGTTACAGGCTGCCGGTGCGCCCTCCATCTACGGGGATGCTCACCCCATTGATGTAGGCTGCGGCATCAGTGCACAGAAAGGCCGCCACGGCTCCGATTTCTTCCGGTTTTCCGAAGCGGCCCGCCGGAATTTCGGCCCGCATTTCTGCTTCCACAGCATCGCGATTGTCGCCGGTTTTGGCAGCCTTGCCCTCAATAATACTGCTGAGGCGGCCCGTCGCCGTAGCCCCCGGCAGTACATTGTTTACCGTAATGCCATGCTTTGCCACTTCGTTGGAAAGCGTCTTGGCCCAGCTGGCCACCGCGCCGCGAATGGTGTTGGAAACGCCCAGCCCTTTGAGCGGAATTTTTACGGAAGTAGAAACCACATTCACCACGCGCCCCCACCCTTTCTCCTGCATTCCCGGCAAAACGGCCTGCGCCAGTGCGTGATTGGCCAGCAAATGCTGCTGAAAAGCAGCCAAAAACTGCACTGCCGTTGCCGAAACCACCGGTCCGGCGGGCGGCCCGCCGGTGTTGTTTATCAGAATATCGAAGCCTCGTTCGGCAGCTTTCCGGGCGGCTTCGCAAATGGATTTTTCATCCGAGAAATCGGCGACCAGATATTCGTGTGCGCCGCTTTCAACAGCGGGCAGCGCCGCCACTGCTTTTTGAAGCGAAGTTTCGTTGCGTGCGAGTAGTGTGCAGCGTACGCCGAGCTGCGCGAGCGCCTGCGCCGTAGCGAAGCCAATGCCCTGCGTAGCGCCACAGACAAGGGCTTTTTTTCCGGAAATAGAGAGCGGAAACAACATAGGGAGGTATCAGATTGAAAGCGGCTAAAATAGGGCCTAATGCGCGGGAACGCAAAGGAGATGGGCTTGTTCATGGAGAAAGATTGCCCCAGTGCCGATGCAGATACTTATTGCCGCGCCCGATAAAACAGCCTTTGCAGCAGCGTCTGTGGCTTTGTAAGAATGCGCACGGAGCCGGTGGGCTTCTTGCGAAAGTAGTTTCATG